>JBFYQX010000070.1:0-12414 GCA_041302525.1 Candidatus Bipolaricaulota bacterium
GTGTATACTCGGGGTATGAACGACGTCTTCTCCCAACTGAAGCGCCGCATCCTCCTCGCCGAGTACCGCCCGGGGCAAGCGCTGCAGGAGCAGGAGCTGGCCAAGGAGTTCGGCGTCAGCCGTACGCCGATCCGCGAGGCCCTCATCCGGCTTGAGGCCGAGGGGCTGGTGGTCATGGTCCACGGCCGTGGCGTGCACGTGGGCGAGACGAGCGTGCGCGAGCTTCAGGAGGCCTACGAGCTGCGCCACCACCTCGACGGCCTGGTCGGGAAGCTCGTCCCGGAGCGAATCACGCCGGAGGAACTGGCGGCCATGAAGCGCCTGTTGCGCCGGATGAAGGGGGTCCGCGAGACGGCGGCTCTGCGCGCACTCGACCTCGAGTTCCACGAACTGATGGACCGCGCCGCGCATAACGACCTGTTGCGGCAGACGCTCGAGGGGCTGCGCGGCAAGGTCGCGCGGATCTGGGACCTCTCGGTGCCGGCCGGCAAGGATCGCTACTTCGCCGGGATCGAGAAGGAGTTCGGCGCGCTGGTGAAGGCAGTGGAGCGTAAGGACGGGGACGAGTGCGCGCGCATCCTGCGCGCCCACCTCGCGCGGTACATCGATCAGATCCTCGCCATCAGCCGCTAGGCGGGGCGGGGAGAAAGGAACGGCATGAGAGAGCGGACGATCGCGGAACCCTACAAGATCAAGATGGTCGAGCCAATCAAGATGACGACGCGCCAGGAGCGCGAGGGCATGATCCGCGAGGCCGGCTACAACACGTTCCTCCTCAAAAGCGAGGACGTGTACATCGACCTCCTCACCGACTCCGGGACGTCGGCGATGAGCGATCGGCAGTGGGCCGGGATGTTCCTCGGCGACGAGGCCTACGCCGGGTCGAAGAACTTCTACCACCTGGAACAGGCCGTCCGCGACATCTACGGGTTCCGACACACCGTCCCGACACACCAGGGCCGCGCCGCCGAGCACATCACGTCGCAGCTCCGCATCCGCCCCGGGCAGTTCGTGCCGATGAACATGTACTTCACCACGACGCGCGAGCACGTCGAGCGCGCCGGCGGGGTCTTCGTCGACTGCATCATCGACGAGGCCCACGACCCGCAGAGCATGCATCCGTTCAAGGGCAACGTCGATCTCAAGAAGCTGCAGAAGCTCGTCGACGAGAAGGGCGCCGCGGCGATCGCCTACCTCTCCATCGCCCCGTGCGTCAACATGGCCGGCGGACAGCCGTTCTCGATGGCCAACCTGCGTGAGGTCGCGGCGTGGGCCGCACGCCACAAGCTGCCGATCATCTTCGACGCGACGCGGGCGCTGGAGAACGCCTACTTCATCCAGCAGCGCGAGAAAGGCTACGCCGACAAGTCCGTGCGCGAGATCCTGCGCGAGATGATGGGCTACGGCGAGGGCTGCACGATGTCGTCGAAGAAGGACAACCTCGTCAACATCGGCGGGTTCCTGGCCACGAACAACGAGGACTTCTTCCTCAAGGCCAAAGAGATGGTCGTCGTCTTCGAGGGGCTGCACACGTATGGCGGCTTGGCCGGACGCGACATGGAGGCGGTCGCCCGCGGCATCGAGGAGATGGTCGACGACGCGTACATCGCCAGCCGCATCCGGCAGGTCGAGCATCTTGGCCGACGCTTGCGCGACGCGGGGGTTCCGATCGTCGAGCCGGTCGGCGGGCACGCGGTCTTTCTGGACGCCAAGCGGTTCCTGCCGGACATGTCGCAGGATCACTTCCCGGCGCAGACCCTCGCCGCGGCGCTCTACGTCGACAGCGGCGTGCGCAGCATGGAACGCGGCATTGTCAGCGCCGGCCGTGATCCGAAGACGGGCGAGCACCGGCGACCGAAGCTCGAGCTGGTCCGCCTGACCATCCCGCGGCGCGTGTACACGAACCTGCACATGGACGTCGTCGCCGAGAGCTGCGCGGCACTGCTCGAGAACCGCAAGGAGATCCGTGGCCTGAAGATGGTCTACGAGCCGGAGAGCCTGCGGTTCTTCCAAGCGCGCTTCGAGCCGATGCGCTAGACCGGCGGCCCGGGCGGAACGTCCCCGGGAGGGGGCGGGAACGTTCCGCGGGCGTCCGGTTCACAGAGCACGGGCGACAACCTCCCGCGCGGGATCACGACAGCAAAGAGGCAGGCGTCTTTGCCCTCAAGCATTGTCTCCACCAGCCGCACCTCGGGCGCTTCGCCGAATACAACCGCCCACTCCTGGGCATACCAGCCGCCGGAGCAGTGGCAGAAGCTTCGGGAGACCCGCTCGCCGGAGCGCAGGGCGTCGCGGACCAGGGGGCAGAAGCAGGCCTCGGCGCGCTTCTCGGCCGGCGTCGCCGCCTTCTCGTACCCGTCCGGGTTCGCCGGACGGCGGCGGATCATGATCAACGGCTCCGGGCCGGACTCGTCGATCCAGTACTGGCCTCCGAGGAGCTTCTCGTCGGCGATCTTGGCGACCAGCTGGCGGAGGTCGTGCCCGGAATCCTTCCACGCCGCGCTCATGACCATGGCGCTCTGGACGATGTAGTGATGGGCACAGCCGTTCAGGACGCAGGCGCGCGCGCGCTCGTCGGCGATCTCCGCGTCGAGGCGGTCGATCGCGCCGTGAACCCATGTCGCGGCGCGCCGCCCGTCAAGGGCCTCGGCAAGGCCTTCGCTGCCCTCCATCACGCGTCGCGCCGCCTCCGGACCGGCGAGCCGTCGCGTCCCTTCATCCAGCGCCGAAAGCCAGATCGGCATGTGATACGGGTACTGGACTTCGGTGACGTAACGCTCGGTCTGCGCGCCGTGCGTCTCCGCGCCCTCGTGGTAGATGAAACGCTCCGGGTCGTCGCCGACCAACAGGTCGCGCGACCCGACGTACTCGACGAACGCGCGCCGCGCGTCGATGAGGTTCGTCCCGTCCGGGCCGCCGACGACCGGCCCGACGTGCGTGAAGGAGAACATGGGCAGGGCGGGAAGGACTTTGAGGCAGAACCCGTCCCGCTTGACGGCGCGCGCCACGGGGAAGGCAATGTCCACATCGATCTTGCCGTCCTTGGGAAAGCCCAGCCGGAGCGCCATCGGCGGACCGGCAAGCACGTCGTCGACGGTCGCCCGGAGCTCTTGGATCGCGGCGAGGATCTCCGCCTGGCCTGCAACGCGACGCCGCACGCTCTGCACCCGCAGCGGCTCCACGCGCTTCTGCACGACGTCCAGTTTCTCCATGCCCGTCCTCTCTCTCGTCGCCGCGACCCGGCCACACGGCCAGAAGGATGTGTGGCCAGCGTCTCACCACCGTCCCCGGGTTGCAGCCTACGTTTCGGTCCCTGAGAATCGCGGCATGCTCAAGCTTGCGCCCGTTGATCCCACCAAGCTCCACGCAGCATTCCTCGAGGCCTTCGCCGACTACTCCATGGGCTCTGCCGCGGACCTGCCGGAGGACCGGCTCCTGCTGCGCATGAAGAAGAACGCGGTCGACTACGCGCTCTCGGTCGGCGCAAACGACGGAGATCGGCTCGTCGGTTTCACGCTCGTCGGCCTCGACCGCTGGGGCCGTGCGATGACGGCGTACGACGCAGGCACCGGCATCGTCCCGGCGTTTCGCGGTCAGGGGTTGGCGCGGCGCATGCTGGACCACGCGACCCCGTCGCTCCGCGAACGCGGTGTCGAGCGGTTCGTGCTCGAGGTGCTCACGTCCAACGAGCCGGCCATCAAGGCGTACACGAAGGCAGGGTTCGCAACGCGTCGCGAGCTGCGGTCGTTCGTCGCGAGCGCGGCGTCGCTCGCCGCGCCTCCAGTGGGCGGGTTCGTCCTCCAGCCCATCGACGTGGCCGCGTTTGAGGCGGTTGCCGCCGAGCTGGATTGGCTGCCGTCGTTTGAGAACCGGGTCTCCGCCGTCCGCGCGCTGGAGGGGGCCGTCTCCCTCGTCGGCGCGTTCGACGGAGAGACGTGCGTCGGCGCGTACGCCTACTCCCCGGCCTTGCGCTGGCTCCTGTCGCTCGTCGTCGCCCGCGCTCACCGCCGCCGCGGCGTCGGCCGAGCGCTCGTTGCGCACGCGGCGAACGCGTTGCCAGAGGGCGTCACGCGCCTCGCGGCGCTGAACGTGGACGGCGACGATCGCGGCACGCAGCGTTTCTTCGAGCGCCTCGGATTCGCCGTGCTCGTCGACCAGTACGAGATGGAGCGCGCGCTCTGATTGTCGTTGCCGCTACGTCGCAGACGACAAGATCCGAAAGACGTGATCCTGCAGGATCGGCTCGCCGTCTGGCTCTTGCGGCGTGGAGACGATCCCATCGAGGATCCCGCGGGGCGCCCCGTCAGGCGCTACGTCGAGCGAGCGCAGGACGCGGCAGGTCATGGTCTTCGTGGCGCGGACCCGCGTGACAGCGTCGCCCGCGACAACGACCGAGACGTCGGCGAGCGTGTCGAGTTCGCTTGAGTGGCGGGTGCCGGCGCGTCGCGCCAGGTCGAGCTGCTCGTGCAAGAGGACGTTGAGCGGGAACACTCTTCCCTCGACCAGTCAAGCTCCGGTCTCACTCTGCAGGCCGATGCGCAACAGGAGATGCCCGTCGCTGACCTGGGTCGCCCACGAGCAGACCGTCGCGCGCGTGCGCCCCGCGTGGGCGACGACCACCCGGTTGCAGCCTAGACGAGGGGACTGCCGGCGTGCTCCACCTGTGCCGCCTCTCCCGCGCCGCGGGTCGTCCAGAGAGCGCGAGAGCGGATCCGCTCTCGCGCGGACCCGCTCTCGTTAGGTTCTCGACCCATCGGCGACGTCGGCCTAGGTCTTGGCGGCCTGTTTCGCCTTCTTCGCCGCGCGCTTCTCTTTCAGCGTCTTCTGCGGCGCCTTCTTGTTCGATGCCTTCTTGATGTCTTGGTCTTTTGCCATCGCGGATCCTTCCCCCACCGAGAGACGATCGACCCCGCATGGTTTGAACGAGGGGAGGATACCACGCGCGCGCGCGTCCACGCAATCCCGCGGCGTGTGAGGGTCAGGTCCCGGGGGTCCGGCAGCTCTTGACGATGTACCCGCCGGACTTCTCGTCGCGCTCGAGCTCGAGAATTCCCTGCGCTCCGGCCTCTTCGAGGAGCTGCCCGAACGATGTGAACCCGTAGTAGGACTCGGCGAACCCGGGCTTCCGCCGCTTGAGGGTCTGCTTGATCATCGACCCCCAGATGTTCTCCCCTTCGCCGCGTTCCTCGAGCAGCGCTTCGTACGTCTCGGCGACAAGCGTCCAGGCCTCGCGCTTCTTGTCCTCGGCCGGCGACGCGGCCTTCGGCGCGCGGGTTCCCGCTGGCTTCTTCGCCGGCGCACGCCGCGCCCGCGCTTCGGGGCGCTTTCTGCGCGCGAGGTCGTCGTAGAAGATGAACTCGTCGCAGTTCGCCACCAGGAGGTCGGCCGAGGAGTTCTTGACGCCCATGCCGATCACGGTCTTGTTGTTCTCGCGCAGCTTGCTCACCAGGGGCGAGAAGTCCGAGTCGCCGCTGATGATCACGAAGGTGTCGACGTGCGTCTTTGTGTAGCAGAGGTCGAGCGCGTCGACGACCATGCGAATGTCGGCCGAGTTCTTGCCCGATTGCCGAACGTGCGGGATCTCGATCAGCTCGAACGACGCCTCGTGCATCGCGCTCTTGAACTCCTTGTAGCGCGCCCAGTCGCAGTACGCCTTCTTGACGACGATCGACCCCTTGAGGAGCAGCCGCTCCAGGACGTCGTCGATGTTGAAGTCCGGGTAGTTCGCCTCGCGAACGCCCAGGGCGATGTTCTCGAAGTCGAGGAACACAGCCATGTTGGTGGTCTCGGCACGCGCCGCGACCATTGCACCCCTGTCCATCTGCACCCCCACTCCGCTCGCGGTCCGCGCGCTCACGCCGGACCGATCAGGTCCCTCAGGCGGCGGACAGCCCTCGCGATCCGCTCGTCGAGCCCTCGTCCCATCCAGCCTACGATCTCTCCGCCCAGAACCGTCAAGCCCTTCCCCTCACACCGTGCCTCCAGCTGGCGCAGCGCGCAGCGGAAGCCCCTGCGTGACCAGCTCGACGACGCGTTGCGCGCAACGAGGGGAGGGCGTCGACGAACGCCACGAGGCCCGGCGAGAGCGCGAACGCTTCGACCGCTCCGCCGAAGACGAGCCGGTCGTAGGCCGAAGGGTCCGGCGCCGGCCCTCGGGTGAACGGCGCTCGGGGCCTGCGCGGCTGCGTCCGCTGGATCTCCTCGCACGCGACGGCGTGACCTGCCGCGGCCAGCGCGTCCTTCAGCTCACGGGCCACGCGCCCCGTGTTGCCCGTCTGCGAGGTGATCACGATGCCGATCCGCATGCTCCCCTCCCGGTGTCCGGCGATCCGCCGCCATTCTAGCCCCGAAGCCTTCGCGCGGCACCTTCGCGCGCTACGCCACGCCCACGCACATCGCCCAGAGCATCGAAGCCAGGAGGGCGAGCGACGTGCCGACGGTGACGAGCCAGCGCCGACGGTCGATCGCGAGCATCGGCGCCCCCATGAGGACGATCGCGCCAAAGAAGAGGGCGAGGTACGGGACGAGGATCGTAGGGCGCGCCGGCGAGCGAAACTCCGTCGGCAGGGCGTAGTCGACGACGGCCATGAGCGCCAGGAATGCGACGAAGACCGCCGGCCCCGCCCACAGGCGCCAGCCGGCTCTGGCGCGGACAAGCGCCACGAGCGCCGCCGTCGCCGGAGCGCCGAGCGCCAGGATCACGAACCCGAGGACGTGGTTCGTCGCCATGCTGCGCGTCCAGATGCGCGAGAGGAAGCCCGCCGCCTGCAGCACATTGACTGCGTTGACGATCCCCCAGACCGTGAGCCACGCCCAGCGCGGACCGCGCAGCGCGGACTTCACGCGGACTCCTCGCGCGGCAGGGCCGCGGGCCGCCGCAGGCAGAGCGTCATGTGGATCTCGGCGTAGCGTCGCCCGTCGACGTCCGTCGCCTCCGGCTCGCGGCCCCACGCCGCGAATCCGAGGCTCTCGTAGAGACGAGCCGCGTCGTGGGCGCGTTCGCTCACCCCGAGGTCCACGTAGTCGACGCCCGGCCACGTCCTCGCCAGGTCGATGGCCGCGGTCATGACCGCGCGGCCGAGGCCGCGTCGGCGCTCTTCCGGCTCGACGAACACGCCCCAGACGGTCGCGCGATGACGGAACTTGGGCGACGTCCAGCGCAGGATCCCGGCTGACGCGATCAGCTCGCCCGTCGGATCGCCCTGCGCCGCAATGGCCAGAACTGCGTAGGGGTACCCAGCCAGCTGCCGCCTGAGATCCTCGAGGTCCTGCGCCTTGTCGTCCTCCGGACTCGCGCCGAACGCCCACGGGGCGTCGAGGAGCATGCGCAGGCGAAGGCGGGCGTAGCGCTCGGCGTCGGCGGGGCCGAGTCGGGTGACGCGCGACGTGCTCGAGGCGTCCATCATCCCGTTCGTCCGGCAGGCGCCTCGGCCTTGCGCAGGAACGCGCGCGCGGTGTGTAGCGCGAAGATCCCGCGGCGGACGGTCCTCGCCTCCCAGGACGCTTCGCCCGCCGTGAGTCGCCCGCCGTAGATTCGGAAGAACCAGAGCCGCGCAAGCCAGCGCAGCGGCATCTTCCGATCCCGATCGAAGACGTGGCCGTCGGCCGGTTGCATCGTGAACCGATACGGCGGGGACAGGGCGAGCCCCGTCGCCGCGTCGCGCGACCTGAGCGCGTCGAGAACGCCGCGGCGGATCGCCGGCCGCGTCTCGTCGGCCGTGGGAAACCAGCCGGTGTCCAGGCTCTTCACGGGGACGCCCACGACACGCGGGCAGAGCGCCTTGGCCTCGGCCACGGCGGCGGCCTCGCCGACCACGGCGAGGAGCGGCACGCCCATGAAGGTCGCCATCTCAAGCCCGATCTCGCCGACCCGGACGCCGTTCAGCGTCACAGAGCCGATGTGCGGCGCGATCGTGTGCGGCGCAAACCCGCCGCCGCCCTTCATGGCGTGCTGGCCGACGAAGACCATCCCGAACGGCTCCCCGCGGATGGCCTTGCGCGCCTTGCCAGGCAGGTGCGGCCTGCGCAGCACGCGCGCATTCCGCGGCAGGTCGGTGACGAGCAGATTCGGCACGCGCTTGCCGTTGTCGTGCTCGTCTTCGATCACGATCTCGTCGATGCCGAACTCGTTCGCCGCGTCGCAGACGGCTTTGACGTCCGACGTAACGAGCGCCCGTCCCTCGGCCCGCCAAGCGTCCGAGCCGTGGTGCATTGCCTGGCGGTTCGCCGGCGCGATCGCCGACGCGCCTTCCATGTCGCAGAGCACGTAGAGGATCCGCTTGACCTTGCTCATCGCGCCTCGCTCCTCGCCGGGGTGTGAGATGAATGGAACACTGTTACAGAGTAGTCGAGGACGGGCGCAACGTCAAGCCGCGCGCCGCGGTCCGCGCAGCGCGACGCGGAACGCCCATCCCAAACCCCCATCCGGCCAGTGGAGTGCCAGGCGTTCCAGGCCCGCCGCAGCGAACACGGCCGCCTGCCGCGTCTCGCCGGCCACGTCCGTGAACAAGACGCCGTCAAAGGCCCACGCGGTCGAAAGCCAGTGCACGAGCGTCTCGAGCACGTGGCCCTCGAGGCCGAGCGCGATCTCGGACGATCGGACCCAGAAGCCGACGCAGGCGGCGTGGACCCAGCCCGCGCAGAGAGGCGCGGCGGCATCCCAGACGGGGACCATGTAGACGCACCCCAGGCACCGCGCGCCGGACGGGTCGACGACCGTGTAGGTGAAGGCGCGGCGCTCGGCATGGTCGCGCTCGTGACGCTCGAGGTCGGCCAGGTTCTCGGCCCGCGTGAACCCGTCGCTGGGCCAGTCGCTCGCGCTCCACCGCCGCAGGTCGGGTGCGCTCGCCATCACGGCGTCGTAGTCCCGGTCGACGTCCGCGACCCGCAACGGCCGCACGAGCACGCGCGGCGTCTGTAGAATCTCTGGCATAGCCGCACGCGCTGGATGGAATGTCATGGGCGCGTCGTGGAAGGATCGGAAGGGGGTACACGATCAGACGCCGTGTGCGCGCGTCTCTCTCGCGCGCGCGGCGCTATGTCACCATCGCTCCCCGCGCGCGATGTCGGGGGACGATGCAGGACGATGGGCAGAAGGCGCCCGAAGAGCCCAAAGTCCTCATCCGTCGTGAAGATCTCCAGCGCGTGCCGGACCGCGACAGCGCAGATCAGGAAGTCCGTATTCGACCCCTGAATCCCTTTCGCGCGACAGAGGTTGTAGTAGCTCGCCGCGACCTCGTAGTCCTCCTCCGCGAGCGACAGGTCCGGAAAGGCGGCAAGCGATGCCCGGATGCGGTCGAACTGCGCCTTGTGCGCGATCCCCGCGAGGATCTCCTGCCGGATGGGGCCGATGAGTTGAGCGCGACCGTCGCGAATCAGCGCCTCGAGCTGGCGCACGACGGGATCTTCGGCACGCCGTTGGCGACGCAGGGCGAGCGACCAGACGCACGTGTCGACAAGGACCATCATGCCTTTGTGCGTTGCACCTTGTAGTCGTAGCCCGACACGAAGTCGACCTTGCCGAACTCCTCTAGCACCTCGAGCTGCCGTAGCCGCTGCGTATAGTCGACCAGCGCCTGAGTGACCGCGGCCCGCTTTGTCTTGTGGCCTCCAAGTCGAACCGCTTCCGCGATGAGGCGATCGTCAAGCTGAAGGTTCGTCGGCATGTTCGTCTCCTCCCACACATGAGTCTACACATCGGAAGGTGTGGCGCCAAACCCGTAGAGCGAACGACCCTCAGGTGGAGCGATCAGGCGCCCGCCCGGCCTGCCGCACCCAGGCGCTGAAAGACAGCCTCGACGTTCGCCGCGAAACGGTTCATGCCCCCGACCAGCCAGGCGTCGAACGGCGCAGGCAATGCGATCGCCTTCGCCTCGTCGAGCGACCCGCCGCGCCCCACGACCTCTCTGACGAAGTCCTCGATCACATCGAGGTAGCCGAGTTCTCGTTCGATCTCCGCGCGGCCGCCGACCGGGCCGTGCCCGGGAACCAAGACGGGGAGATCCGCATCGCTGAAGCCGCGAAGCTGCCGACGGTACCCGGCGAGGTCGCAGTCGGCGAGGTAGGGCTGCGTGTCGAAGAAGCCGACATCGCCGAGGAAGGCGACGCCGTCCGCGGGGAGGACGACGGCCACGTCGTCGGCCGTATGCCCAGCGCCCAGCGTCCGCACCTCAACCGCGCGCGACGCACCGCGGAAGGTCAGCGGGCCGGAGAAGGTCGCGTCCGCGTAGCGAGGCTTCCAGTCAGCAAGTTCGGCCATCGTGATCCGCAGCCGCGAGATCCCACTGCGTAGGCCGACGAGCTTGCGCTCGTCCTGCTCCGTCGCCAGGCGCACTTCGAGGTCCCGCAGCTCGGCCTCCCAGGCCGCGCGGTCCTGGTACTCGTCCGCAAGCTCCTCGCCATACAGAACGCAGGCTGCGCGCACGTTCTCCGTGCACAGGAAGAGCGTTTCCGAACCGAACGCGGACGCCCCGATCCAGTGGTCGTCGTGGAAGTGCGTGAGGATGAGGACCGACACCGGCCGACCGAGCAAGGTCTCCGCCGTGGAGCGCAGCTCGCGCCCCCCGGCGAGCGTGCCCATCGCATCGACGACGAGCGTCCGGTCGCCCAGGTCGACGATGCCCGCGTTGGAGAACGCCCCGCCATCCGGCGTGTGGATACAGGCGTAGACCCCGTCGGCGAGCGAGACGAGTTCGAAGTGCTTCGTGTTCGGCAAGACCCGGCTGGACATGTTTCGCGGCCTCCTCGATCGACCCGATCCCTGGGGACACACACCTCATTCCCACGCACCGGCCGGAATGTGGTGTGTGTCCCCGTTTCCACCGATGCGCTTGAGCTCGCTCGCCTCGAACCTCTCGGCCTGATAGAGGTCCCACCGATGCTGCAGGGACACCCAGAAGCCTGGGGTATTGCCGAAGTAGCGCCCGAGCGGCAACGCTGTGCTTGGCGTGACCCCGCGCTTTCCATTGACCAGCTCGTTCACGCGCTGGTACGGCACGCGGATTCCGAGAGCGAGGTCGCGCTGCGAAGGTCCCATCGGTGTCAGGAACTCCTCAAGCAACATCTCGCCCGGATGTTGTCGGCGCTCGATCGGTCGGAACCCTGATCATGCTCGCGCCTCCACTCGCCCGCGCCCCCCGTCGACAGACGCGTCGGTCACGCTCGCACGGTAGCACGGCTATCGTGCGACGCCAAGTCCGGGACAGCGCGCGGTGAAGAAGCGGTCCTCCACCGCAGAGGACGCAGAGATCGCTGAGGAGTGAGAGAAGGCTCCCAGGATCCGAAGAACCAGGCCTCGCCGGGTAATGCAGTTAGTCTTATCGCCGCAGGACTCTCCGCGTCCTCCGCGCGCTCCGCGCGCTCTGCGGTGAAGGCTCTCTCTTGCGGTGCGGCTGGAGGTCCTTGGAGTAGCACACGATCGGGAGGCCCGTGTACCCCGCGCTTTCGTACGCACGACGCGCCGAGGCATGGCCGTCGTCGCTGCCGGTCTCGGCTATGGCCATCTTCATCCCCGCAGCCTTCATCTCGTCGAGCGCCGCCAGATTGAGCTGCGTCGCGATGCCCCACTTCTGGACCTCGGGATGTACGGCGAGCAAGACCACTTCGCCCGTCTCGCCCTTCAGCTCGTAGGCGATGAAGCCGACGGCGCGGCCGTCGAACTCGGCGACCAGGGTGTGGTACTTGTCGGTCGTCCGGCAGGCTCACTCGACACCCTCTCAGCTTGCCGCAATGCGCATCCACCTTCGAAGCAAGCTCGCTGGCATCTTCCGCCAGTCGGGCCAGATAGGCCGGAAGGTCCGCGAGCCAAGGACGTGCTCCATCGACGCGAACACCGGCTGCCACGCAAGGAGGGATAGGTCGCCGATCCCGGCGATGTCGCGACCCTCTAGAGGCCGAATCCGCATCCTTGGGCATTCCATCGGTGACAACACGCTCCCGACATTGCTGCGTGAGAGCGTATGCCCTGTGCCGCGAGCGCGCTCTGGCACTCGTCCCCGACTCGCGTAGGTCACGTCGGTCTCCATCGTCCCACGGGCCGAGGCGAGCACCCAGAGCCACGGGAGTCGGACGTGGTCGGCGCGCGTGCGTGTCGCCCCCGATCGGGAGGCAGTAACCTGCCTGGATCGCGCGACAGGCCAGCCCGCTGAATGGCTCGGGGCAGGTCGGTGTGACGTCGTTCTCGTGAGCCTTTCAGCGGTAGACGCCCCGCCTGTGCCCGATCCTCACGATGCTGACGACGAGGACCACGTCGGCCACAGAGTGGATGACGCGGTAGTCACCACAGCGAATGCGGTACTTGCTCTTCCCCGAGAGCTTGCGACAGCTAACCGGGCGCGGCTCCTCGGCAAGGGCGAGGATGGCCTCGACAATGCGCTGACGATCCTTCTTCAGGCCGATGCCCTCGAGTTCCTGCCG
>JBFYQX010000094.1:0-18579 GCA_041302525.1 Candidatus Bipolaricaulota bacterium
CGCAGGACTTCGCTCTGGGTGATGACGCCGATCAGGCGGCCCTCGGCGACGACGGGCAGGAGCACGAGCCGGTTGTCGAGCATGATCAACGCGGCCTTCTCGAGGGTGTCCTCGGGCGTCACGGCGAAGCGCACGGGGTGGAGCACGGTGCGGACTTCGGCCGCCTCGTCGGCGACGCCGCGCAACGAGGCGCGGGTCACGAAGCCTTGGAGGCGGCCGTCCTCGGCGGTGATGAGGAGCAGTCCGAAGCCGTGCTCGTCCATGACGCGGCGGATGGCGCCGACCGTCGCGGAGGGCAGGGCGGTCACCGCGTCCCGCTGCATGTGGCGCCCTACGTTCATTCTTCCGCGGCCTGAGCCTGCGCGACGATCTTCTCTTGGATGTTGGCAGGCACGGTCTGGTAACGCGCGAACTCCATCTGGAACGTCGCCCGTCCCTGGGTGCGCGACTTGAGGTCGAGCGCGTAGCTCTGCAACTCGGCGAGCGGCGCCTCGGCGTGGATGATGGTCACCTTGCCGGCGGGGTCCATGCCCATGATCCGGCCACGGCGGCCGTTCATGTCGCTGATGATGTCGCCCGTGAACTCCTCGGGCACGCGCACGTGCACGCTCATCAACGGCTCGAGCAGGCACGGCTCGGCGCTCTCGAACGCTTCGCGGAACGCGCCGCGCGCGGCGAGCTTGAACGCGAGCTCGGATGAGTCGACGGGGTGGAAGCTGCCGTCGTAGACGGCCACGAGCACGCCGGTCACGGGGAACTTGGCGAGCCCGCCCTCGTCGAGAGCCTCGAGGATGCCCTTCTCGACGCCGGGCACGTACTGGTTGGGGATCGACGCGCCCTTGATCTCGTCGACGAACTTGAACCCTTCCTCGCCCTTGTACGGCTCGATGCGCAGGTACACCTCGCCGAACTGGCCGCGGCCGCCGGTCTGCTTCTTGTGGCGGTAGTGCGCTTCGGCCTTGTGGCGAACGGTCTCCTTGTACGGGATCTTGGGCTGCTTGGTCTCGAGCGCGACGTTGTAGCGGCTCTTCAAGCGCTCGATGATCACGTGCAGGTGCACGTCGCCGAGGCCGCGCAGGATGAGTTCCTTCGTGACCGGGTCGCGGTCGACGTCGATCGTCATCTTGGTCGCGGCGATTTCTTTCAACGCGGCGCTCATCTTCTCGACGTCGGCCTGGGTCTTCGGAACGATGGTGCGCATGAACCCGGGCCGCGGGAACTCGGGGAAGGCGAACGTCTTGGCGCCCTGGCTCGCGGCCAGCGTGGCGCAGAGCGCGACGCCCTCGGCCTTGGCGATGGCGACGACGTCGCCGGCCACGGCGGACGGGACGCGCTTCTGCTTGGTGCCCTCGAGCGCGTACAGATCGCGCACGTCGGCCTTGCTGCCGGTCACGCTGTCGACGAGGGGCTTGCCCTCCTGCAGCGTGCCGTCCAGGACGCGCACGAACACGAGCCGGCCGAGGTACGGGTCGTTCGACAGGTTGAACGCCACGGCGCGGCACGGCGCGGCGGCGTCGCGCGCGGCGGGCGCCACGACGCTCGTGAACGCTTTGAGAAGCTGCTCGGTGCCCTTGTCTTGCGTCGCGCACGCGCAGAAGACAGGCACGATCGCCCCGGCCGTCACGGCCTTGGCGAGCGCGCCGGCCAGCTCGGCGTCGCTGATCGGCTTCTCGTCGAGGAACTTCATCATCAGCTCGTCGTCGGTGGCCGCGACCTCTTCGATCAAGGCACCGCGCGCCTCGGCCACGGCGTCGGCCAGGTCGGCCGGGACGTCCTTCTTGGCCTTGTCGGCGAAGTGCCAGGCGCGGTTGGCCACGAGGTCGACGACGCCGGCGAACGCCGGCCCGCTGCCGATGGGGAGCTGCACGGGCAGGAACTTGCCTTCGAGCCGCTCGCGCAGGGCGGAGACGGCGGCGTCGAAATCGGCGTTCTCCTTGTCCATCAGGTTGACGACCACGGCGGTCGGATACTTGCCGCCGCTCGCCACCTCCCACGCGCGCTCGGTGACGACCTCGACGGCCTTCTCGGCGCTCACGACCAGGAGCGACAGATCAGAGACGGGGATCGCCTTGTGCATCTCCTCGATGAACTCGTCGCCGCCGGGCGTGTCGAGCAGCGTGACCGCCACGCCGTCGACGTGGAAGGCGGCGACGCCAAGGTCGATCGTGCAACCGCGCTCCTTCTCCTCCGGCGATGTATCAAACGAGATCTGGTCTTTCACGCCCGCCCGCTTCAACAGCGCGAGGGCGAGTGTCGTCTTCCCGCAGCCGGAATGCCCTGCCAGGCAGATCGTCCGCGCTTGCCCCATGTCAGTCCCCCTTGGGTACATCCAAAGAATCTTTCGGCAGTATACCCACGCCCCGATGCGGTAGCAACGAACTGCTTACCAGATCCACGCTTGCGCCCTGCCGACTGCGACCGGTCGCGGCCGCCGCGGCAGCGCTCGCTGAAGCGCTTGCGGCTCCGATGGGGAGCCCGTAGTCTCTCCCTGCGTCCCCGCGCGAGGTGTGTGGGAGCTGGGAGGCTCGAGGAGGTCTGCATGGCGAAGCGGCTCTTGCTCGGCGACGAGGCGCTGGCCCAAGGGGCGATCGACGCCGGGCTTCTCTCTGCCTACGCCTACCCCGGCACGCCGTCGACCGAGATCACCGAGTACGTGAAGAAGAGCCCCGAGGCGAAGGCGGGCACGGTCCAGGGGCGCTGGACGGCCAACGAGAAGACGGCTCTCGAAGCGGCGCTGGGGATGAGCTACGCCGGCCGACGGGCGATGGCGAGCATGAAGCACGTCGGCCTGAACGTGGCCGCCGACCCGTTCCTCAACGCCGCGCTCGCCGGCGCGCACGGCGGGCTCTTGGTCAACGTGGCCGACGACCCGTCGATGCACTCGTCGCAGAACGAGCAGGACACGCGCCTGTACGCCGACATGGCGCTCGTGCCGTGCGTCGAGCCGGCCACCCAGCAAGAGGCCTACGACGCTGCGGCGTACGCCTTTGACCTCTCGGAACGCTGGACCGTGCCGGTCGTCGTGCGTCTGGTGACCCGGCTCGCCCACTCGCGGGCGCCGGTCGCGACCCGCGCGGCGCAGGCCGTGAGCCCGCTCGGGCCCTCGTCGGACCGCGCGCGGTACATCCTCTTGCCGACGAACGCGCGTCGGCGCTACGCGCAACTCATCGAACGGCAAGCCGATCTGCTCGCGGCAAGCGAGGCCGGGCCGTTCACGCGGTTCACGGACGGCCCCGACCGCTCGCGGGGCATCGTGGCCTGCGGAATTGCCCACAACTACCTGCTCGAGGTGACGGGCGGGCGGCCGCCACACCCGGTCGTCAAGGTGGGCCAATACCCGATCCCGGTCGGGCTGATCGCGCAGTTGGCCGCGCGCTGTCCGGAGATCCTCGTCCTCGAGGAGGGCGCGCCGTACGTCGAGTCGCGCCTGCTCGGCCTCTTGCCGCGCGAGGCGCCCGTCGTGCGCGGCCGTCTCTCGGGCGACCTGCCGCGCACGGGCGAGCTGTCGCCGGGCGCGGTCGCAGCGGCGCTCGGTCTCTCGGCCACGCGCGGGCTCGCCGCCTCGTCCACGCCGGTCGGCCGCCCGCCGGCCCTCTGCCCGGGCTGCCCGCACACCGACACGTGCCGCGCGCTCGTCGAGGCCCTCGGGCCGGCGCGCGACGTCGGGCGCGTGTTCTCGGACATCGGCTGCTACACGCTCGGCGCGCTCCCGCCGCACAACGCGCTCGACACGTGCGTCGAGATGGGCGCGTCGATCACGATGGCCAAGGGCGCCGCGGACGCCGGCCTGCACCCGGCGGTCGCCCTGTTGGGCGACTCGACGTTCGCCCACTCGGGGATGACGGGCCTGCTCGACTGCGTGAACGAGAACGCCGACGTGACGGTCGTCATCGTCGACAACGCGACGGTGGCGATGACGGGCGGGCAGGCCTCGGCGGCCGAGCATCGGCTCGTCGCCCTGTGCCACGGCCTGGGCGTGGCCCCGGAGCACGTGCGCGTCATCGAGCCGCTCCCGGCGCGCCACGCGGAGAACGTCGAGATCCTGCGCGCCGAGATCGCCCACCCTGGGCCGTCGGTGGTCATCGCACAGCGCGAGTGTCTGCAAACGCTCAAGCGCCGCGCCCGGCCGGCGGGAGGTGGGGCATGAAGCGCGACGTGATCTTGGCCGGCGTCGGCGGGCAGGGGCTCCTCTCGATTGCGGCCGTCATCGGGCACGCTGCGCTCGCGCTCGGCCTCGACCTGCGGCAGTGCGAGGTGCACGGGATGGCCCAACGCGGCGGCGTGGTCCAGAGCCACATCCGCTACAGCGACGCGCCGCTCTACGCCGACCTCGTGCGCGAGGGCACGGCCGACCTCATCCTGTCGCTCGAGCCGATGGAGGCCCTGCGCTACCTGCCCTTCCTGCGGCCGGACGGCGCGCTGGTCACGAACGCGACGCCCTTGGCCAACGTGCCCGACTACCCAGACGTCGACCGCGTGCTCGGCGAGATCCGCCGGCTGCCGCGCCAGCGCATCGTCGATGCCGTCGCGCTCGCCACCAAGGCCGGATCGACGCAGGCGGCGAACCTCGCCCTGCTCGGCGCGGCGGTCCCGTTTCTCGGCCTGCCGGCGGACGTTCTCGCCGCGAGCGTGGACGCCGTGTTCGCCGACAAGGGCGAGCGCGTCCGCGCCGCGAACCGACGCGCCTTCGAGCTGGGCCTGGCCGCGCCCTAGCGGCGCTTGCCCCGCGGCCCGCGCTTCGGTAGCCTCCCAAGTCCACGGAGGTCGATCGCCATGTTGATGCGCCGTCTTGTCTTCGCGCTCGTCGTCGCCGCCCTCGCCGCCCCGGTCGCCGCGGCGCCGCTGCGGATCGGGGTGCTGACCGACGTCCACGCCCACGACACCAACGCGCTCGTCGAGCGCAAAGTCATGACCAACTACGCCGAACGGCTCGACGCGTTCGTCGACGCAATGGTCGCCTGGCCGGCCGACGCCGTGTTCGAGCTCGGCGACTTCGTGAACGGCGACTTCATCATGGGGCAGGCGGTCGGGGACCGGACCCGCATCGGCGGGATCCTGGTCGAAGCGACCGCGCGCCTGGCCCGCTGGGGCGGCCCGACGCACTACGTTCTCGGCAACCACGACGTCTACGACCTGACGAAGGCCGAGTTCCTGGGGACCGTCGGCGCGCCGGCGGCGACGTGGAGCTTCGACCTCGGCGGGTTCCACTTCGTCGCCTTGGACGTCCAGTTCAGCAAGACGGGCCAGGACTACGGCAACTCGTTCTGGGTCGTCCAGGGCACGATCCCGCCCGCCCAGCTCGACTGGCTGCGCGCCGACCTGGCCGCGACGAGCCTGCCGACCGTCGTCCTCATCCACCAGCCGCTCGACAAGGAGTTCGAGCTCGAGGCGGGCGGCCCGCCGGTCTCGAACCGGCTCGAGGTGCAGGCCGCCCTCGCGGCCTCGGGTCGCGTCGTGGCCGTGTTCCAGGGCCACTCGCACGACAACCGCTACAACGTCGTGGACGGCATCCACTACGTGACGTTCGCGGCGATGGTCGACTACGACGTCACGACCCCGCCGTCGTGGGCCGCGGTCACGCTCGACGCGGAGGCGCGGACGATCACGATCGACGGCGCGGGCCTGCAGACGGACCTCGCGCTCTCGTTCTAGGGCACGATGAGCGCCAGAACGCTCGTTCGTCGCGTCCTCGCCCTCGTCATCTTGCTCGGCCTCGCGGCCCTCGCCGCGCCGGTGTTCGCGACGCCGGCGACGCAGACGCCGTCGGTCGTATCGTTCGGCTTGTTCACCGACCTGCACGCCCACGACCTCGACTCGCCCGTCGAACGCAAGTGGATGACGCACACGACCGAACGCCTGCAGGCGTTCACGGACGCGATGAACGCACGCGCCGTCGACTTCGTGATCCAGCTCGGCGACTTCGTGAACGGGTGGGTCGTCTTGGGCGTGGAGCCCGGCGACCCGGCGCGCATGCCGTCGATCCTCGCCTGGGCCGACGGCCTCTACGCCGCGTTCCGCGGCCCGCGCTACCACGTGATCGGCAACCACGACGTCTACAACCTCGACAAGGCGACGATCCAGAGCGTGCTCGGGCTCGAGCGGACGTACGCGAGCTTCGACGTCGGACCGTTTCACTTCGTGATCCTCGACGTCCAGTTCGCGCCGGACGGACGGGACCTGGCCCACACCTACACGGGCGTGGCCGGCTACCTGCCTGAGCCGCAGCTCACCTGGCTGCGCGACGATCTCGCCGCGCACGCCGGCCGGCCGACGATCGTCTTCGTCCACCAGATGCTCGACGCGTTCGTCGAGGAGTGGGGGCGGCCGCTCATCGGCAACCAGCCGGACGTCCAACGCGTCCTCGAGGCGTCGGGCGACGTCGTGGCGGTCTTTCAGGGCCACGATCACCGCGCGGCCGAACGCGAGCTGGGGGGCATCCGCTACGTGACGTTCGCCGCGCTCGTCGACCAGGGCCGCCCGGCGTCGTGGGCCGTCGTCACGCTCGACGCCAACGCGCAGACGGTCACGATCGAGGGCACGGGCGCGCAGCCGAGCTTCGCGTTCTCGTTCTAGCCGCGTGCGCCGGCGCGGTTAGTCCGCGGCCGCGGCGTGGATGATCAGGACGTCGCCGGCGATGTTCGTCGCGTGGTCGCCGATCCGCTCGAGGTTGTGGAGGATCTCGGCGAACAGGATCCCCGTCTCGGGGTCGCACTCCTTGCACTCGAGGCGCTCGACGTGATGGGACTTGTACAGGGTCTCCAGGCCGTCGAGCTGCTTCTCGAGCACCAGGGCCGCCCGCGCCAGCTCGATGTCCTCGCGGCCGAGGGCGCGCAACGCCATCTCGTAGAGGGCGACGGCGCGGTCGAACATGTCGCCGACCTCGTCGAGCGCGTGCGGGGACAGCACCTTGCCCCGGCCGAGGATGCGGTTCGTGCGGACGGCGATGTTGACCGCCTGGTCGCCGACGCGCTCGATGTCCGCGGCGATGTGCCGCAAGACGTCGAGCCGCCGCTCGTCTTTGCCGACGAGCGAGCTGCCGTCGATCTGGTCGAGGAAGGCATCCACGGCCTCCTTGAGGTGGTCGACGGTCTCCTCGACTTCGGCGACGCCCGCGGTCGCCTCGGTGCTGCGCGCCACGACGCCGCGCTTGCACGAGCGGACCATGCCCGCGGTCAGCTCGCCCATCCGCAGGAGCTCGCGCTCGGCCTGGCGCACGGCGATCGCCGGGGTCGCCAGGAACTCCCGCCCGAGGAACTGGGCCGTCGGGCGCGGCGCCTCGTCGCGGCCGCGCACGACCTTGCGCAACAGCCAGACCATGCCGCCGACAAGCGGCAGGAGGGCGAGCGTGACGGCGACGTTGAAGAACGAGTGCGCGTTGGCGATCTGGCGGGGCAGCGAGGACGAGGTCGCCTCGACGACGCGCGCGTACCACGGCAGGAAGGGCAGGAACGCCACGACGCCGATCACGTTCACGAGGAGCTGCGCCACCGCCAGACGCCGGGCCGAGATCGACGCGCCGATCGAGGCAATCTGGGCAGTGACCGTGGTCCCGATGTTCGCCCCGAGCACGAGCGCGATCGCGGCCGGAAGCGTGATCAGGCCCGCGGCGCCGAGCCCGATGATGAGCGCGGTCATCGCCGACGAGCTCTGGATCACGCCGGTCACGCCCGCGCCGACCAGGACGCCGAGGACCACGTTGTCCCCGCAGGCCGCAAGCAGGCGCAGGACGACGGGGCTCTCGGACAGCCCGCCGAGCCCGGTCGAGATGAGGCTCATCCCGAGGAACAACAGGCCGAACCCCAGGATGATCCTGCCGACGTCGCCCATCCGGCGCCCGCGGAAGACCTCGGACAGCGTGAAGCCGACGGCAATCGTCGGCATGTAGTAGATGCCGATCTTGAAGGCGACGATCTGCGCGGTGATCGTCGTCCCGATCTCGGCCCCGAGCATGACACCGATCCCTTGGGCGAGGGTCAGGATCCCAGCGTTGATCAGCCCGATGAGCAGGACCATCGTCATGCTGCTCGACTGGAGGATGCCCGAGGTGAGCGCGCCCACGACGACGCCGCGATAGGCCTTGCCGGTCAGCCGCTCGAGCAACGCGCGCATGCGGTCGCCGGCCGCCCGTTGCAGCGAGTCGCTCAGGATTCGAAGCCCGAACAAGAAGACCGCAATGCCGCCCGCCGTGACAAACAGAACCTCAACCATCCGCAGCCCCCCACGAGGTACAATCTCGCCGAGTATAGACGGTGGAGGCGGACGGCCCCACGCGCAAGCAAGGGGTCGTTTGCCCAACGCTGCGGCGATTCGTAGATTGGATGGAAGATGGCGGAATGGATCCGGCGGATGCCAAAGGTCGAGCTTCACGTCCACCTCGACGGCTCGCTGCGCTGGGACTCGGTCGAGGAGTGGGCGAAGACGGTGCGTCCGGAGGCGGGGATGCCCGCGACCGACGACCTGCGGCGCTCGGTCATCGTGAATGGTCGTCACTCGCTCGAGGACTACCTGGGGGCGTTCCAGTTCACGATCCCGCTCCTCCAGACGACGGTCGCCCTGGAGCGCGCGGCCTACGAGTTGTGCGCCGACGCGGCGGCGGAGAACGTGATTTACGTCGAGATCCGCTTCGCGCCGCTGTTGCACACGCGCCTTGAGCTCAAGCCGCGCGACGTCGTGTCGTCGGTTCTGGCCGGCATGCACCGCGCGCGCGACGAACTGGGGATCGAGTCGGGCCTGATCCTGACGGCCCTCAAGCAGGAGTCGACCGAACACTCGATCGAAACCGTCCAGCTCGCGGCCCAGTTCCGCCGCGACGGCGTGGTCGGCATCGACCTCGCCGGCCCGGAACGCATGTTCCCGCTGCTCAAGCACCGCAAGGCCGTCGAGTTCGCCCACGACGCCGGCGTGCACGTGACGCTCCACGCCGGCGAGGGCTGCTGCCCGGAGCAGATCAAGGAAGCGCTCGACCTCGGCACGGAACGCATCGGGCACGGCGTCTACCTCTTCCAGGTGCCGCGCACCGAGCAGCGCGTCGCCGAGTTGGGCATCCCGCTCGAGGTCTGCCCGACGAGCAACCTCCAGGTCTCCGGCATCCTGTCGAAGTACGCCGACCACCCGCTCGCCCGCTACCTCGACCTGGGCATCCCGGTGACGATCAGCACCGACAACCGACTGATGAGCCAGATCGACCTCACGCACGAGTACGAGGCCGTGGTCCGGGCGTTCAAGATGGCGCGCGAGACCGTGCACGACCTGGTCACCCACAGCGTCCAGGCGGCCTTCCAGCCGGAAGAGCGCAAGGCGGCCCTTCAGGAGAAGGTCGACGCGTTCTTCGCCGGCGGCCGCGGGAGGTCGCGGCGCGCCGCGCCGACGCCGCCAACGTCCGGGCGGACGACGCCGTAGACGCCGTCGTAGCCGGGCGTCATCGCCACGCGGCCCTCGCGCAGGGCGGCCACGGCCCCGGCAAGGCCCGGCACCGGCGCGCCGGCGAGGTCCTCGACGGGCCGATCGACGAGCAGCGAGAGCTCCGATCCGAAGCGCGCCACGAGCGCGTCGACGGCGCCCTGCACTTTGCGTGTCGCCGCCCCACATTCCAAGAGACCGGCCACGAGCTCGGCAAGCGGCACGACGCGCGCGAACGGCGGCACATCCTGCGGTTGGGCGCGATCGGCGAGGTCGTCGACGCGGTGCAGGACGCCGGGCGTGAGCGCGCGGCCGCAGACGGGA
Source organism: Candidatus Bipolaricaulota bacterium (assembly GCA_041302525.1). Classification (GTDB taxonomy): domain Bacteria; phylum Bipolaricaulota; class Bipolaricaulia; order UBA7950; family UBA9294; genus CAIOGO01. The sequence goes on from JBFYQX010000094.1 coordinate 9,724, forward strand.
CACAGGCCGCCGGCCCGCCGCGCGGCCTCGGGCGCGAGCGAGACACCGCAGACGCGGTGGCCGTCGTGGTAGTACTTGCCCTCCTGGGGGAAGAGCTCGATCGTCCCGACAAGGCGTGGCGAGCCGGCCGCCCGGTCGGTCGTCGCGCGAGCCAGCGCCGCGCGCAGGGCGGGGTACGAGACCTCGTCGAGGTCGAAGACGGTCGCCTCACGCCCGATGCGCTCGGGGGCATGCGCGTCGGACGACGAAACCAAGGTCAGAGGATCGAGGGCCGACACACGCCGACACATGGCCGGATCGCTCGACAACCCGGTCTCGACGGCCGCGATCGAGGCAAGCAGAGGGCCGAAGCAGGCCGCCAGGCTGTCGAATCCCGACCGGCCGCCGAGCGCCCCGTGCCACGGGGTCCAGACGTGCGCCGGGATGACGGCCGCGTCGGGGGCGGCGCCGAGGATCGCCTCGGCGACGTCGCGGGCCGAAGCGGCGAGGAGCGGGCGGCCGTCGCCCTCGACCGCGCCGAACGCCGAGAGCGCGCGGGCGATCCGGCCGGCCGCCTGGAGCGACGGCGCGAGGAAGAGGACGTGCACGCGCCGGCCACGCCCGTCTTGGCGCCAGACGCAGGCGACCTCGCCGGTCGCGACGAACCTCACCCCGTTCCGCTCGTAGACGCCGGCGGCGACGGGACGCAGGGCCCCGCGCGCCGCGCGCCGCCAGGCGGCGTGGGCCGCGTCGCCGGTTCCGAGGAGCTGCACGCCCTTGCGGCGTGCGCTCGCCGCCAGGTCGTCGAACGTCATCCGCGGGCTCGTCGCCCGGCTCCAGCGCGAGTGCACGTGCAGGTCGGCGACGACGCGCATCAGGGGCCGGCGGGCGAAGTCGCGCCGTACGGATCGCAGGCGGCGACGAACGACGCAACGTCAACGCGCGCGTAGTACACGCGCTCGATGAAGGCCTCGGCCTCGACCGCGAAGCGCGCTCGTTCGCCGGGCGCGAGGTCGGTGACTCGGGCGTGACCCTCGCCGAGACGCAGGCCGTCGGGGTCGTAGAAACGGACGCGCACGACGACCTCGCGCAACGGCACGTCGAGCGCGTTGCCGACGACGCCGCGCAGGGTGGGCGGGTAGCCGAGGACGAGCTGCCAGGTGGGGTCGATGAATGCGCCGACCTTGACGTCGATGAAGCGCGTCGCCGTACCGCGCACGCCGCGGTCGTCGGTGACCGTGAGGGTCACGGCATACGTGCCGGGCCCCGCGTAGCGGTGCGCGACGAGGCCGAACGCCTCTTGCGGCGCGCTCGCGTCGCCGAACTCCCAGACCTCGCGAACGACGCGGTGCCCGTCGACGAGACGCACGACCGGGGTGAAGGCCACGTCGAGTCCCCCAGCGCGGCCGTCGGCGCAGGCCGCGAAGTCGACGCCCGGCCGCGCGACGGGCGCGCACCCGGCGAGCGCGAGGAGCGTGACCGCCCAGAGGGACAACGCCGCGCGCAGCGCGATCGCAGCCAGCCCCCGCCTCATCCGAACAGCCCCGCTTCCTCGAGGTCGCCGCCCTCGGGAATCCACGCGCTGCGCGCGAGGTCGATGCGCCCGTCGGCGTCGAACGCGATGCCCTCGGCGCGCAGACGCTCGATCTGCTCACCGCCGAGGCTCGACTCTCCCTTCGCGTTCACGATCCGGTGCCACGGCACGTCGGGTCGCGGCGCGCCGCGGCCGAGCGCGGCCATCGCGTAGCCGACTTGGCGCGCGCCGCGCGGCATCCCGACGGCCCGCGCGATCGCGCCGTAGGTCGCCACCTTGCCGCGCGGCACCTGGCGCACGATGTCGTAGATCCGTTCGTAGAGCCCCTCGGCCATCGGTTCACCTCGCTTCTTGGTCGCCACGAGTCTACCGCGGCGCGGCGGCGCGGACGAGATCGCGGCCCGCGCCGGCGGTTCGGTATACTCGGGTCTGGTGATCTGACATGTGCCTTGCCGCACCGGCGCGCGTTCTCTCGGTTTCCGGGCAGACGGCGATCGTGGACTACGACGGGGTGCGAACGAGCGCCCGTCTCGAGACCCTCGACGAGCCCCTCGCCCCCGGCGACTTCGTCCTCGTTCACGCCGGCTTCGCCATCCAGCGGCTCTCGCCCGAGGACGGCGAAGAGACGCTGCGGCTGTTCGACGAGCTCGCGCGGTCCCTGACGGGCGACGCCGCGGAGACGCGCGAGGCCGCGGCCCCGGCGCGACCCGTGGCCGGCGACGAGCCGCCGGCTCGACGGGGTGGCCGGGGGCGATGAGTCACCCGTTCCGCTTCGCCGACCCCCGTCGCGCGCACCAGCTGGCCGAGGCGATCCGGCTGCTCGCGCCGCGCGAGCCGGTCAAGCTCGTCCACGTCTGCGGCACGCACGAGATCGCGATCGCCCGTCACGGGCTGCGCGGCCTGTTGCCGGAGTCCGTCCGCGTCCTCGAGGGGCCGGGCTGCCCGGTCTGCGTCACGCCGGCCGGCGACATCGAGACGGCCGTCCGCATCGCCGAGACGGGGGCGATCGTCTGCTCGTACGGCGACATGGTCCGCGTGCCCGGCGTCGCGCGCTCGCTCGACGCGGCCCGCGCCGACGGCTGCGACGTGCGCACCGTCCTCTCGATCGACGAGGCCGTACGCATCGCGACCTCGACCGGGCGCGAGACGGTGTTCTTCGCGGTCGGGTTCGAGACGACGGCCCCAATGACGGCGGCGGTCGCCGTCCAGCCGCTGCCGGCCAACTTCTCGATCCTCCTCGCGCACAAGCTCATCCCGCCGGCCATGACCGCCCTGCTCGCCCTGCCCGACACGGGGGTCGCCGGCTTCCTCGCCCCGGGCCACGTCTCGACGATCGTCGGCGCGCGCGGTTACGCGGACCTGGTCGCCGCGCACCGCGTCCCCGTCGTCGTCGCCGGTTTCGAGCCGCTCGACGTCCTCTACGCGATCGCTCTCCTCCTGCGGCAAGTGCGCGATGGCGAGGCGAAGGTCGAGAACGGCTATCCGCGCGCAGTCACCGTCGAAGGCAACGCGGTGGCCCAGCGCTTGCTCGCCGAGGTCTTCGAGCCGACCGACGCCGCCTGGCGCGGCCTCGGCACCATTCCCCGCTCGGGGTACCGGTTCCGGTCAGCGTTCGCCGCGCTCGATGCGCGCGCGCGCTTCGCCGTCGGCAAGATCCCCGAGCCTGCCGACGCGGCGGGTTGCCGCTGCCCGGACGTGCTGACGGCGCGCGCCATGCCGGCCGACTGTCCGCTGTTCGGGACGCGCTGCACGCCGCTCACGCCCGTTGGGCCGTGCATGGTCGGCGCTGAGGGCGCCTGCGCGATCGGGTTCCGCTACCGCGGCGAGAGGGTCCTATGAACGAGCGCATCACGAGCCTGCACGGCGCGGGCGGCGAGGTCATGGACGAGCTGCTCAAAACGCTCGTCTTGCCCAAGCTCGCCCGCCGCGCGTCCGGCCGGATCGGCCTCGACGCATTCGACGACGGCGCGACGCTCGATCTGCCGCGGGACGGCGAGATCGTGTTCACGACCGACAGCCACGTGGTCAAGCCCGTCTTCTTCCCAGGCGGCGACATCGGGCGCCTGGCCGCCGCCGGCACGTTCAACGACCTCGCCGTCATGGGCGCCCGCCCGTACGCGCTCAGCCTGGCCGTCGTCCTCGAGGAGGGGTTCCCGATCGACGACCTGGCGCGAATCCTCGACTCGGTGGCCGCGGTCACCGACGAGGTCGGCGCGGCCGTCGCCTGCGGCGACACCAAGGTCATGCCCAAGGGCGACCTGGACGGCGTCATCTTGTCGACGGCCGGAATCGGCGTGGCGCGGCGCGCCGTCTCCGACGCCGACCTGCGCGTCGGCGACGTCGTCCTCGTCACCGGCACGCTCGGCGACCACGGGATGGCCCTCCTCGCCGCGCGGCACGAGTTCCGGCTCGAGACCGAGCTGGTGAGCGACGTCGCCCCGCTCTGGCCGCTCCTCGCACCCGTTCTCGAGCGAGGCGACGCCGTGCGGGCGATGAAGGATCCCACGCGCGGCGGGCTGGCCGCGGCCTTGAACGAGATGGCGCGCAAGTCCGGCCGATCGATCGAGATCGACGAGGCACGCCTGCCGCTCCGGCCGGACGTGCGCGGACTCGCCGACCTGCTGGGCATCTCGCCGCTCGAGGTAGCGAACGAAGGCAAGGCCGTGCTCGTCGTCGACGCGCGCGCGGCCGACGACGTTCTGCGGATCTTGCAGTCGCACCCGCTCGGCCGAGCGGCCGCCGTCATCGGCCGCATCACGAGCGAGATCCCCGGCCGCGTGATCCTGGCGACCGAGGTCGGCGGACGGCGCTTCCTCGACATGCCGCTCGGCGATCCCGTGCCGCGGATCTGCTGACGCCGACGCTAGCGGCGCAGCCACGCCCGCCGGTCGGCGATCGTCCTACCTCTGGCTTGGCAACGCCGGCAGTAGTAGGTGACCGTCTCGGCAAAGCGGATCTCGGCGATCGGCTCGCCGCAGGTCGGGCAGGACTCGCCCGTCCGCTTGTAGACAGCCATCCCGTCGGTCCGCCGCTCGCCGATCAGCGAGCCCGCGGCCTCGCGGCGCGTCCGCTCGATGGCCGCGCTCAGGACGTCACGGATCGCGGCGCACAGGGTCTCCGTCTCCTCGGCGTCGAGCGTGTTGGCGTAGCGGATCGGCGACAAGCGGGCGCGAAAGAGGATCTCGTCGGCGTACGCCGTGCCGATGCCGGCAATGAGCGTCGGGTCCGTCAGGAGCTTCTTGAGCTGGCGGCGAGCGCCGCCCACGAGCCGCGCGAGGGCCGCGGGTTCAAGCCCGCGATGCAGTCCCTCCGAGAGCGGCTCGATGCCCGCCCTGGCGATCCCCTCGACCTCGTCCGCGCGCCGCACGACGTGGACGGCCGCGCGCTTGACGCTCCCGTTCTCCACGAGCCGGAGGTCCTCGCCGTCGGCGAACGACACCAAGAACCCGGTCGCCTTGGTCACTTTCGTCGACGAGCTCGCGAGGACGAGGCGCCCGGCGACCATCAGGTGCAGCACCAGGTGAAGGTCGTCGCCGCAGGTGAGGATCAGGTGCTTGCCGCGCCGCGCCACGCGCGTGAACGCTCGCCCCACCAGGGTCTCGAGCGGCGGCTCGACCGTGCGCAGGATGCCCGGCCGCAGCGCGCGGGCCGCACCGATCGGGCGTCCGAGGACGCGGGCGGAGAGGATCTCGCGCATCACCTCAAGCTCAGGCAGTTCGGGCATGGTCTCCTCGTCCGCCGATTATACCGTCGCCCGCCGCCCGCCGAGGGAGCGAGACGGGACGCGTGTCGCGTCCGCGGTCACCGCCCATGTCCGACGCCGAAGCCGCAGCGTTCCGCGACATCGGGCGAAGGAGGGCCGACACTCGTGCCGATGCTGCCACGATCGAAGCGACAGAGACTCGACCTCCTCGCCCGCCTTTCGTCGGCCGCGCTCGTCCTCTTGGCCGGCGCGGCGAGCTGCACGCAGCTCGCCCAGGTCGACGTCACGGGCGAGTGGCTCGGCACCATCCTGTGGACCAGCGGCCCGATGACGTCGTTCCAGAGCCTGTTCAGTTTGGACCTTGTCGACGACGAAGGCACGGTCTCCGGCACGGCGACGGTCTCCGGCAGCGGCATGAGCCAGTTCGAGATGCCGATCTTGTTCGGCGAGGTGCACGCCGACACGGTCGCGATCCAGGCGGAGGGCCTGGACCCGATGACGTCGCCGCCCACGCCCGTGCGCTACGCGTTCGACGGCGAGGCGACGACGACGACGATGTCGGGCGTCGGCAGCCTGACGGTCCGCGGCGCAGTGTACACGTTCACGTGGCAGGCGACGCGCACCGCACCGCCCGCGGTCCCCTAGCCCGCGCGGCCTAACCCCGGCTCAACGGTCCGCTCCTCGCGCGCGTCCTTCTCTCGCAGTTCATGCGGGCGGCGCTGCGGCGCGCCCCACCCCCCGCCGCCCGGGGTCTCGATGCGCAGCGACTCGCCCTCCGCCAGCGCGAACGAGCCGCGGCTCGGCGCGCGCTCCTCGCGCCCGTCGGCTCGCACGATGACGTTGCGCCCGACGGCTCCTGGCTCGCCGCCTTCCACGCCGTACGGGGCACGGGTCCGCCGGTCGGTGAGCAGCGAGACGCGCGCCGTGTGACCCACAACTTGAATCTCGCGCCGGATGCCCAGCCCGCCGCGACGCTCGCCCGCGCCGCCGGTCCCGGGCACGAGCTCGTAGCGCACGACGCGCAGCGGGTAGGCGGTCTCCAGCGCCTCGATCGGCGTGTTGAGCGTGTTGGTCATGTGTGAGTGCACGCCGTCCATGCCGTCTTGCCCGCGCTGCGCGCCGAACCCGCCGGCGATCGTCTCGTAGAGCGTGTAGGTCGCGCCCGTGCGCGGGTCCGTCCCGCCGATGGCCAGGTTGTTCATCGATCCCTGGCAGGCCCCGAGCGCCTTGTCCGGGAGGGCGCGGCCGAGCGCGCCCAGGAGAACGTCGACGATCCGCTGCGCGGTCTCGAGGTTGCCGCCGACGACGGCCGCAGGCTCGCGGGCGGCGACGAGGGTCCCGGGCTCGACGACGATCTCGATTGGCCGGTACGCGCCCGAGTTCGCCGGGATGGTCGGGTCGGTCATCGCGCGCACGGCGAAGTACGTAGCCGAGGCCGTCACGGCGCGCACGGCGTTTACGGGGGCGCGGACCTGCGGCGCGGTGCCGCGGAAGTCAACGACGAGCCGGTCGCCGCGCGCTTCGATCGCCACGCAGACGCGGAGCCCCTCGGGCTCGCCAGCGTCACCGTCGAGCGCGTCCTCGAAACGCCAGACGCCGCGCGGGAAAAGAGCAATCTCCGCACGCATCCGCCGTTCGGAGTACGCCAGGACCTCGGCCATGCCGTCGAGCAACACGTCGCGGCCGTGCCGGGCCAAGAGCTCCTCGACGCGGGCCACGCCGCGGCGGCAGCCGGCGGCCTGAGCGCGCAGATCGCCGACCCGTTCGCCCGGCGTGCGCACGTTGGCCAGCACAAGCCGTAGCAGGTCCGCGTCGGCCACACCGGCCCGCCACAGCTTGACGGGCGGAATCCGCAGGCCCTCTTGGTAGATCTCGACCGCGTCGCCGGCCAGGCTGCCCGGCTCCTTGCCACCGACGTCGGCGTGGTGTGCGCGGTTGGCAACGTAGGCGACCCGCTCGCCGTGCCAGAAGACAGGCGCGACGAACGTGATGTCGGGCAGGTGCGCGCCGCCGGCGAATGGGTCGTTGGCGGCGACGAGGTCGCCCGGCGCGAAGTCTGGCGTGGCGTCCACCACAGCGCGCACCGAGTGCGGCATGGCGCCCAGATGCACGGGGATCGACTCGGCCTGCGCCACCATGTCGCCGCGCGCGTCGAAGACGGCCGAAGAGCAGTCGCGGCGCTCGTTGATGTTCGGGCTGTACGCCGTCCGCACGAGGTCGGCGTTCATCTCGTCGGCCACGGCGCCGAGCGCGTGGCGCAACACCTCGAGCGTGATGGCGTCGATCGTCGCGCGGCTCACGACGCCTCCAGCTCGAGGACCAGGTTTCCCTCGGCGTCCCGCCGTCCGCAGACGCCGGCCGGCACGAGGATCGTGGCCTCTTCGCCGGCCACGACCAGCGGCCCGCAGAATGGGCCATCGAGCGGCAGGCCCTCGCGACCGCAAAGACGGGCCTCGACCGGCCCGGCCGGATCCAGCCACACGGCGTGTCGGCGGTCCGGACGCCGCGTCGTCCCGGCGGCGAACGCGGCGAGCGAGGCGCCGTCACGCAGCGCCGGGCCTTCTGCGTGCACGCGCAACGTCACGAGCTCGGCGTCGTCGTCGGCAGACCCGTGGCCGTACCGTGCGCGGTGCGCGGCCTCGAACGCCGCGCGCAGGCGCGCCCCGCCGCCCTGGTCCCAGCCCGCGTCGAGCGGCACCGTGATCTCGTGCGACTGGCCGACGTAGCGCACGTCGGCCGCGGCCTGGAAGCGCATCGCGCCCTCCGACACGCCCTCGGCGCGCAACGCCGCCTCGCCGCGACCGCGCAGCGCGGCCAGGATCGCCCGCGCCGCCGCGACGTCGAGCGCCGACAGGCGCCCGACGAAGCTCCGGCTGTGGTCGTAGCCGGCGCGCGCGACGACGAGGCCAAGCGCTGACAGCACGCCGGCCGCGCGCGGGACGATCACGCGCCGGATGCCGAGGCGGCGGGCGATCGAGACGCCGTGGAGCGGCCCCGCGCCGCCGAACGCGAGGAGCGCGTAGTCGCGCGGATCTCGCCCCTTCTCGACCGTCACCACGCGAATCGCCCGCTCCATGGCGGCGTCGGCCACTTCGAGGACGCCGAGCGCGGCGCGTTCGACGGAGAGGCCGAGCGGGCGAGCCACCTCCTGCGAGATCGCCCGTCGCGCCGCGGCCGCGTCGAGGCCGGGCAGGCCGCCGAGCGGGAGGTCGCCGGCCAGGTGCCCCAACACCAGGTGCGCGTCGGTGACCGTCGCCCGTCCCCCGCGCCCGTAGCAGGCCGGGCCGGGCGCCGCACCCATGCTCGCCGGACCGACGCGCAGCGCGCCGCCGCCGTCGACCCAGGCAACGCTCCCGCCGCCGGCCCCAATCGTGTGCACGGCGACCATCGGCAGCGCGACGGGATACCCGCCCACGTTGCCCGACTGGGTCGTCTCGACCTCGCCGCCCGTGATCAGGGCGACGTCGCAGCTCGTGCCGCCCATGTCGAGCGTGATCAGGTTCGCCAGACCCATCCGCGCGCCGACCGCGCGCGCGCCCTGGACGCCGCCGGCCGGGCCGGACAGGAGGAGGGCCGCCGGGTTCTCGGCCGCGCGCGCGGCCGTCGTCAGAGCGCCGCTCGACTGCATGATGCGCCACCG
>JBFYQX010000099.1:0-13042 GCA_041302525.1 Candidatus Bipolaricaulota bacterium
GCCGCCAGGCGCGGCGGGCGGCGCGCTCGGCGGCGGCCACGATGCCGACCTGGTCGATTTCGGCGGCCGCAGCGGCCCCGACGGCCCAGCGGGAGCAGGAACCGACGACCGCCTCGAACGCGGCCTCGCGGGCGCGCGGGGTGAGGGTCTTGGAGTCGTCGACGCCGGCCCGCCGCGCGGCGACGAGGTCGGCGTCGGCGAGGAGTGCCGCGGGGAAGGCCACGCAGCCGACGACGACGGGGCCGGCGAGGGCGCCGCGGCCGGCCTCGTCGAAGCCGGCAAGCGGCCACAGAAGAGGAGGCGCGTCACTGGGACGCGCCTCGTCGATCGTCTCACGGCCCGCGGCGAGCGCCTGGTCAAACGCCAGAAGCTCGCGCGCGCGCGATGTTCGCCCACGCCTCATGCGCGGCTCCTCTCGCGTCGCGCGGCCGGCGGCGGCTAGTGGATCTTGCGCAGGTCGCGCAGGTAGTAGGGCCGGCTCTGCCGCGCGCCGCGCTCTTTGACGAGCTCGATCTTCTCGATCTTCGGGGAGTGGAGGGGATAGGTCTTCTCGACGCCGATGCCCGACGACATCTTGCGCACGGTGACCATCTCGCGCGTGCTGCCTCCCGCCCGCTTGAGCACGATGCCCTCGAAGACCTGAATGCGCTCCTTGGCCCCTTCCGAAATGCGTTCGTGGACGCGCACGATGTCCCCGGGGCGGAACTCGCTTCGCTCCTTCAGGTACTCCTGCTCTACGGCGCGCAACACGTCGTCCATAACTCCTCCTCGATACTCATCCCGTCACTTGTCGGTCGCCGGCCACGCGGTCCAGGGTGATGGCCGTCGCGGCGCGGACAGATAGGTGATTGAACGCTGCGTCCGGCATGATGGGAGGCAAGATGGCATCGCACGCGTCGATCAACTCATCGGCCATGCCCCATCCTGTGCCGAACAGAATATACACCGGCGGTCCGTCGCTTCTCAATCGTGCGGCCAACGCGTCGTACGAGACGACGGTCTTGTTCGACGGCCGCGCTGACGTCGCCACGAGGAACGGCGCTTGGCCCTCGCCCTCCTCGATGAGGCCGAGGGTCTCCTCGAGGTCCTCGGCGGCGACCATGTACTCGATGGCCTCGCCGCGACGGCTCTTCTCGCGGATCCGCTCGCCCTCGGTCCAGAAACCGCGGATGCGCCAGACGATGGCCCGCTGCGTCGGCACGGGGGTGACGACGAAATAGCGGGCCGCGCCGTACGTGCGCGCGGTGCGGGCGATGTCGTGGACGTCGATCGGCGTGACGGACGTGGCGACGATCTCGCCCTCGCGGTTGCGCATCGGGTAGTGCAGGAGCGCCACGTACAGGCTAGCCACGCCGCTCGTCCTCCTCGTTGCGCAGGCCCAACAGCTCGGGCCGGTTGCGCGTCGTCTTCTTCCACGCCTCGCGCTGGCGCCACGCCTCGATCTTGGCGTGGTCGCCCGACAACAGCACCTCGGGCACGCAGAGGCCGCGGAAGTCGGGCGGCCGCGTGTACTGCGGCGCGCCGAGCCGCGGGGCGGCGTAAAACGAGTCGGTCGCCACGGACTCGTATTTGCCGACCACGCCGGGGATCCCCCGCGCGGTCGCCTCGATCACGACCACGGCCGCGGCCTCGCCGCCGGCGAGGACGAAGTCGCCGATCGAGACCTCCTCGTCAACGAACGCGAGCACGCGCTCGTCGACGCCCTCGTACCGCCCGCAGACGAGAACAAGGCCGTCGCCCTCGGCGTAGCGCGCCGCGTCCTTCTGGGTGAAGGGCTTGCCCTGCGCGGACAAGAGCACGAAGCGCGTCCGCGGCCCGAGCGTCGGGCGGAGGAACTCGATGGCGCGGGCGAGCGGCTCGACCTTGAGGAGCATGCCGGCCCCGCCGCCGTACGGGCGGTCGTCGACGACGCGGTGCGCGTCGTCGGCGAAGTCGCGCAGGTCGTGCACGTGGATCGCGAGGTCACCGGCCTTCCACGCCTGGCCGACCACGCCGACCTCGAGGATCGGGGGGATCGATGCGGGGAAGATGGTGATGACGTCGAAGCGCATCGCGGCCTACTCGAGGATCTCGACCACGACCTCGCGGTCGACGCGCGCCGCGGCGGCCTCGAGGAACGTACGCAGGGCGCCGATCGTCCGCCCGCCCTTGCCGAGCAGGCGGCCGCGGTCGGCGTCCGCCACGTGGAGAAAGAAGAGGTCCACTCGCTCGGTCTCGATGCGGTCGATCTTGAGCGCCTCGGGATGTTCGACCAGCGAGTGGACGAGAAGCTCGCACAGGCGGTAGAGCACGCGACCTCCCCGCTTCCCCGTGCGCCGGAGCCTCGCGGGCCGCGGCGCCGGGGTCCGCGTGACGGCTAGGCGGCCGCTTCGGCCTCGGCCTTGGCCTCGGGCTCGGCCGCGGGCTGCGCGCCGGCGCGCTTGGCGGCGTCCCACGAGACCATGACGCCGGCCCGCGACAACAGGTCGCGCGCCGTCTTCGTCGGCTTGGCCCCGTCGAGGAGCCACTTCAACGCGGCGTCGTGGTCGATCTGGCACGTCGCCGGCTCTGTCTTGGGATCGTACCGGCCGAGATCGGCGACGACCTTGGCGTCGCGCGGCTTGCGGCCGTCGAGCACGACGACGCGGTACGAGGGCTGCCCCTTCCTGCCTACCTTCTTCAACCGAATCTTCGCTGCCATACCTCACCTCAATCGCTGGTTCACCGACGCAACTCACGAGACCCCAAGCATGTCGGGCGGGAAACGTCCCTTTCCCCGCCGTCCTCCGACCCACTTGAGGGCGCGCTTGGCTTCGGCATAGCGCGTGAGAACGGCGTTCACGTCTCTGACTCTCGTCCCGCTTCCGCGGGCAATGCGTTTCTTACGGCTGCCCCCGATTATAGAGGGCTCGCGCCTTTCTTCCAGCGTCATGGAGCGCAAGATGGCCAGAGTTCGCTTGAGGTCAGCCTCGCCCTCCTCGTTGACGGCGCCCTTGAGCTTGGCCGCGCCGGGCAGGCGGTCGAGGATCGCCGACAGGGGGCCGAGCTTGCGCACCTCCTCGAGCTGCTCGAGGAAATCCTGCAGGGTGAACTGATTCTTGCGCAGGCTCTCGACGAGCTTCTCGGCCTTGGCGACGTCCATCTTCTCCTCGGCCTGCTCGATGAGCGTGAGCACGTCGCCCATCCCGAGGATCCGCTCGGCCATCCGCTGCGGGTGGAACGGCTCGAGGCCGTCCAGTTTCTCGCCGGTGCCGACGTAGACGATCGGCCGGCCGACGGCGTGGCGGATCGATAGGGCGGCGCCGCCGCGGGCGTCGCCGTCCGTCTTGGACAGAATGACGCCGGTCAGCTCGACGCGCTCGTGGAACGCGGTCGCCACGGCGACGGCCTCCTGGCCGGTCATCGCGTCGGCGACAAGGAGCTTCTCGGTCGGGCTGGTGGCCGCGGCGATCTCGGCGATCTCGCGCATCATCTCGTCGTCGATCTGCAACCGGCCGGCGGTGTCGATGAGCACGACGTCGCGCAGGTTCTGGCGGGCCCAGCCGACGGCGCCGGCCGCGATCTTGACAGGGTTCGGGTCGGTGCGCGACACGACGGGGATGTTGAGGTCGCGGCCGAGCTTCTCGAGCTGGTCGATGGCCGCGGGGCGGTAGACGTCGGCGGCCACGAGGACGGGCTTGCGCCCTTCGCGCTGGAGGCGCGCCGCGAGCTTGGCCGCCGTCGTCGTCTTGCCCGAGCCCTGCAGGCCGACCAACAAGACGACCGACGGCCGGCGGTCGAGGCGCAAGGTCGCGCGCTCGCCGCCCATCGTCGCGGCCAGCTCGTCGCGCACGATCTTCAACAGCTGCTGGTCGGGCGTGAGGCTCTCGAGGACCTCGGCGCCGACGGCGCGGACGCGGATGCGCTCGACGAGCTCCTTGGCCACCTTGTAGTGGACGTCGGCCTCGAGCAGGGCGAGGCGAATCTCGCGGAGACCCTCGGTGACCTCGCTCTCGCTCAGCGTCCCCTTGCCGCGCAGACGCTGGAACACGGCGGTCAGTCGCTCGGCCAGCGCATCGAACATGGTGTCTCCTCCGCGGGGTGCAGGTCGCGAGACGGCAGGGTACGGGGCCGGGCCGCGCGCCTCAAGTCAGGACGTGGCGCTCGAGGAACGAGGTCGAGAGGTCGGCGTCGCGGAACGCGGGGTGCGACACAATCCGCAACGCGAGGTCGCGCGTGGTGGCGATGCCCGACACGCGGAACCGCTTGAGCGCGCCGATCATGCGCGCCCGCGCCGCCTCGCGGTCCTCGCCCCACGTGATGAGCTTGGCCACGAGCGAGTCGTAGTGGGGCGTGACGGGCATCCCGTCGTACAGGACCGTGTCGAGCCGCACGCCATGCCCGCCGGGCAGCTCGTCGATGTGCGCGGTTCCCGTGGACGGGAGGAAGCCGCGCGACGGGTCTTCGGCGTTCAGTCGGCACTCGATCGTGTGGCCGCGCGGCTGGAGGGCCTCGAAGTCGAGCGGCACGGACGCCCCGGCGGCGATGCGGATCTGCTCTTTGACCAGGTTGAGCCGCGTCGCCATCTCGGTCACCGAGTGCTCGACCTGGATCCGAGCGTTCATCTCGATGAAGTAGAAGTCGCCGGTCGGCGCGACGACGAACTCGACGGTGCCGGCGTTCGCATAGTTGACGGCGTGCACGGCGGCGAGGGCGGCGCGGTGCAGGCGCGTCCGCAGGGCGGGGTCGAGGCGCGGCGCGGGGGTCTCCTCAATCAGCTTCTGGTGGCGTCGCTGGATCGAGCAGTCGCGCTCGCCGAGCGCGATGGCGCGGCCACGCTCGTCGGCCAGGATCTGCACTTCGACGTGGCGCGGGCCCACGATCGCCTTCTCGAGGTACAGGCCGCCGTCGCCGGATGCGGCCTTGGCCTCGCCGGCCGCGGCGCCGAGGGCGGCCAGGAGCTCGTCGGGCGTCTCGGTCCAACGCATGCCGCGCCCGCCGCCGCCGTAGACGGACTTGACGAGGACGGGGAAGCCGATCGACTCGGCCATCGCCACGATGTCGTCGGTCTTCTTCGGCACCGGGCCGCCGGGCAGCACGGGCACGCCGGCCTGCGCCACGCAGGTGCGGGCGAGGGTCTTGTCGCCGACGATGCGCATCGCCTGCTTGCTGGGCCCGATGAACGAGAGACCGTGCTCTTCGCAGATCTCGACGAAGTGCGGACTCTCGCTCAGGAACCCGTAGCCGGGATGGATCGCGCCGGCCTCGACCAACTCGGCGACGCTGATCAGGGCCGCGGCGTTGAGGTAGCTCTTCGCCGCCTCGGCCGGGCCGATGCACACCGCGCCGTCCGCCAGCTTGAGATACGGCATGACCTCGTCGGCCTCGGAGTAGACGGCGATCGAGCGCAGCCCGAGCTCGCGGCAGGCCTCGATCACGCGCAATGCGATCTCGCCGCGGTTGGCCACCAGGACGGTGTCGAAACTCATAGCGGGTCGAAGACGAAGAGGATCTGGCCGTACTCGACCGGGGCGCCATCCTCGGCCATCACGTCGCGCAGCCGGCCGGCCTTCTCTGCCTTGATCTCGTTCATGACCTTCATCGCCTCGATGAGCGCGACGGTCTGGCCGGGCGCCACGGCCGCCCCGACCTCGACAAACGGCTCGTCTTCGGGCGTCGGCCGGCGGTAGAAGGTCCCAACGAGCGGGGCGGTGATGGTGAGGCCGTTCGCCGCGGCGGGGGCCGGCAACGGCGCGGGCGGGACGTGGGCCACGGCAGCAGTTCCCGCCGGGACCGGGTGTCCGAACGATTGCCGGACCGTGATCGTCGTCTCGCCCTCCGAGACGGTGATCTCGCTCAGCCCCTCCTGCTTGAGCAGCCGAACGATCTCACGCAGCTCCTCGATGTTCACGCGTGCCTCCTCGAGGCCGAGGAGTGTAGCGGCATCGGGCGGACCGCGGCAACCGGTCGGTTGCGTGATTGCTGGCCTCGTCTATAATGGCGGCACTTGAGGTGACTGACGCTGTGCACATAGGCGCCGAGATCGGGTTCTTCGTCTTCCTCCTCTTTTTTTCTGCGTACGCCAGCTGCTCAGAGACGGCCATCACGTCGCTGACGCACGGACGGCTCGTCCACCTGGTCAACCAACACCCGCGCAAGCGGCGGGCGTTGACCCACCTGCTCGAGGAGCCCAACGACCTCATCACGGCCATCCTGCTCGTCAACAACCTGATCAACGTCATGGCGGCGTCGGTGATGACGCTGATCATTGTGCAGACGATGCCGCGGCTGTCGGTCGGCTGGCAGGGCGCCATCGCCACGGGCATCACGACCCTGGCGCTCCTCGTGTTCGGCGAGATCACGCCGAAGAACTTCGCCAAGCACAACGCGGAATGGCTGACGCTCCACCTGATCAACCAGATCCACGTGATGGCACGCGTCCTGAAGCCGGTCGTGACGTTGTTCCGAGGCATCGCCTTCGGCATCGTGCGGCTCTTCGGGATCGACCTGCGCGAGAAGGAGCCGGTGAGCGTGAGCGACGAGCAGATCGAGACGCTGGTCGATGCCGGCGAAGAGAGCGGCATGCTCGGCGAGACGGAGGGCGACATGATTCGCCGGATCCTCGACTTCGACGAGGTGACGGTCGAGCAGGTGATGGTCCCGCGCCCGGACGTGCGCGCGCTCGAGGTGTCGACGTCGCTCGACGCGGTCCGAGCGATCGTCGGCAAGGACGGGCACTCACGCTTCCCCGTGTACCAGGGCGTTCCGGACAATGTCGTCGGGACACTGCACGCCAAGGACCTGTTGCGCGCGGCCAGCCAGTCGGCGCGCTCGCTGCGCGACTTGTTGCGCCCGGCGGTGTACGTTCCGACGAGTCAGCCGATCAACGTGCTGTTGCGCGAGCTGCGGCGCCGGAAGGTGCACATGGCCGTTGTCGTCGACGAGTTCGGCGGAATGGCGGGCATTGTCACGCTGGAGGACATCCTCGAGCAGATCGTCGGCGAGATCGAGGACGAGTACGACCTGCCGAGCACGGCCATCCGCCGCGTGTCGGCCGACGAGGCCCTTGCGGCCGGGGACACGGCGCTCATCGATCTCAACCGGACGATGGGGGTCGAACTCGAGGACGACGACGCGGTCACCGTGAACGGGCTCGTCCAGAACCGCCTCGGCGCGATGGCCAAGGTCGGCGACGAGGTGCGCGTCGGCGGGGTGACGTTCAAGGTCGAGCAGGCGACGGACCGCGAGGTCATGTTGGTGCGCGTCCTGGTCGCACGCGGCGAAGGCCGCGCGGACGCCTAAGACGGGCGCCGCGCGGATGAGGGGACTGCCGCGGGCGCGGCAGGGCGGAGGTCCAGCATGAGGAACGCGTTCCTGTTGATCCTGCTCGTCTTCGCGTGGGGCGGGGCGGCCTCGGCCGCGCACGACGCGGTGCCGCAGCAGACGGTCGACGTCGTCTACGACGCCGAGCGCCGCGAGCTCGCCGGCACGCTCGTCACAACCCTCCCTGGGACGCGCGGGCCGCACTACTTCCTGCTCCTGCCGAACTTCGACCGGGAGAAGAATCCCCACCTGGCCGCGCGGGCGATCGACGAACGCTATCCGTTCGGCTTCGAGGAGTCGGCGCTCGACGTCGAGCGCGTGGCCCTCATGGACGGCGAGACGCGCACGCCGATCTCGTTCCGGCTCCTCGCGATGCCGCCGGCGTGGCAGACGTACAGCCTGGCGGACACGGTCCTGGCCATCGATGACGTCCAGACGGCGTCGGCGGTCGAGATCGCCTTCGCGACCCGCGCGCCACGCACGTCGGGGGGCGACAACGGCGTCTCCGACGGCACCTTCACCTGGCGCTTCGGCTGGTACCCGCTGTGGCTCGAGCCGAACGCGGCGTTCGACGAACGAGACGGCGTTCTGACCGCGGGCGACACCGACGCGTTCCCGCTCTCGTTCCCACTCGTCGACGTCACGGCCCGCGTCACGCTGCCGGCCGACGTGACGCTGACCGCGGGCGTCGATCGGATCGAGCGCGAGGCGACGCCGGCCGCGGACGGCGAGCCCGACGAGGGGTTCGTCACCTACGCGCTCCACAACGACGCGCCGGCGCGCACGCTGGCGCTGACGTTCGGCCCGGACCTCGAACGGTACACGCTCGACGGCGACCTGCCGATCGAGGTCACGTACGCCAAGGGCCACGTCTACGAGGCGCGGCTGCTCGCCACGTACGCGCGCGACATGCTCGCCGACTACAGCGCGCGGTACGGCCCGTACTCGCGCCCGGTCTTTCGCATCGTCGAGAGCCCGAGCCGGGGGGGCGACGCCCTGTCGGCGGACGGCATCGCCCTCCTGTCGACGCGCTTTTTCACGCACCGCGACGTCTTGCTGCCGGCTGTCCTCCATCGCCTGACGGAGTTTGTGCTCGCCCACGAGATCGCCCACCAGTGGTTCGGCATGCGCACGGGCCTCGATCTGGACCGGGACGCGTGGCTGTCTGAGGGGCTCACCCAGCACGCGTCGGTCGGCTACTTCGAGCGCGTCTACGGCGCCAAGGACCCGAACCTGCTGTTCGTCGAGGGCCGCGGGCTCGTGGAGGAGTTCGTGGCGAACCAATTCGGCTACCTCAACCTGCGCGAGCACATAGTCGAGCTGTCCTACCTGCGCAACGTCTGGGAAGGGTTCGACGAGGCGCTCGTGACGCCGCAGAGCGAGGTCAAGTACGCGAACGCCAGCGCGGTCCGGCTGTACGAGAAGGGGTACATGGTGGCGCGGGCCCTCGCGGCGAGCGTCGGGGAAGAGGCGTTCGACGGGATCCTGCGCGACCTGCTCGCCGACCGCGCCGCCGGGAGCCTGGACTCGCCGGCCCTCGAGGCGGCAGTCGAGGCGGCGACCGGGCGGTCGTACGACGCCTGGTTCGCGGCCTGGGTCTACGGCGAGGCGTCGGTCGACTACTCGGTGAAGATCCTGTCGCGCGTCCAGACTGGGTCGACGTACGAGACACGCGTTCGCGTGCGCCGCGACGGCGGCGTGCCGCAAGACGTGGTCGTCGAAGCGCGGCTGGTGTCGGAGGCGACGACGCGCCAGACGTGGGACGGCATGGAAGACGAAGCGGAGGTGGTCTTCCGCACCCCGTCGCCGGTGGCGCGCGTCACGATCGATCCGGAGCACCGGCTGCCGGACCGCGACCGAATCAACAACCATGCGCCCGTGCGGATCCTCGTCGCGGCGGACAAGGCCGTCCTGCCGCTCGACGCCTACGTCATCGCCCCCGACACGGGGTCGAGCGGCGTGTCCTTGTCGCGGCTCGACCGGTTCCGCGTCGGCGTGTCGCAGGACCGCGCGAGCCTGACCCTGCGCCCGAGCCGCAGCGAGACGATCGAGGCGGCGGTGGCGCTCGTGCAGGGCGACCTGGAGGGCAGCGCCGGCTACGCGTTCACGCGCTACGCGCCGGTCGAGACGGGCGCGTCGGGCACGACGTGGGCCCCGCACGCGAGCACCTCGCTCTCGGGCCACCGCCTCGTGACGAGCGACGGCCCGATCTACGTGGCCCGCGCGGCCACGCTCTCGCTCCCGACGCCGGGCGACGCGACGATCGCCGCGGTGGGCTTCGACCTGATCTCGACGGGCGCGGCACGGCTCGCGGCGACGGCGAGCGAGGAGTTCGGCCTGTTCCCGCGCGTCTACGTTCAGGCGACCGGCTTCGTCGGCTACGGGCTCGGCGCCCTGCCGCCGCGGCTTCAGTTTGGCTACGGCGAGCTGCACGCCGCGGCGCTGCCGCTCGCCGACGTCAAGCTGTCGGGATCGCTCGCGCTCGAGCTGCCGTCGTTCGGCGAGCTTCCGTACAACCTGGCAAACCTGGCAATGATCGACGACGTGCGCCTACAGCTCTATATCGCAGGCGGCGCGGGTTGGACACGCCGTGACGGATTCGGTACAACGTCAGCCGGGTTCGAAGTCGGCATGGAGCAGGTCTTCGACCTGTCCACCTTGGGCGGGTTTCTGCCGCTGCAAGTCCGCCTGGGGGTCGCGGTGGCGCTCCAGGGCAAGCTGGCCCCCGTCGTGTACGCGGGCTTCTCCCTGTAGCGCGGGGAGGATCCGACCATGAAGGTGCCCGTTCGCTGGCTCTTGGACTACGTGGACGTCGAGACCGACGACGCCTCCGTCGCGCGGCTCGCCGAGCGCTTGACGCTCGCCGGGCTCGAGGTGGAGGAGATCACCAAGACGGGATCGCTGTCGGGCGTCGTCGTGGCGCGCGTCGAGACGTGCGCGCCACATCCGGACTCCGACCATCTGTCGCTGTGCACGGTGACGGCCGGTGGCGAGCCGCTCGACGTGGTCTGCGGGGCGGCGAACGTGCGCGCGGGCACCTTGGTGCCGCTGGCCCAGGTGGGCGCCGTGCTGCCCGGCGGGTTCAAGATCGAGCGGCGCAAGGTGCGCGGCCGCGTCTCGCACGGCATGATCTGCTCGCGCGCTGAGCTGGGACTGGAGGATCGCTCCGACGGGATCTGGATCTTCGACCCGCGCCTGGGGCTCGAGGTCGGCCAGGACCTGGCCGGGTTGCTCGAGTACGACGACACGATCTTCGACATCAAGGTCACGTCCAACCGGCCGGATTGCGCGAGCGTGTACGGCGTCGCGCGCGAGGTGGCAGCCGTGCTCGACCGCCCGCTCCGCCCGCTCGACGTCTCGCTCTGCGAGGACGCGACGCCGGCCACGGAACGGGTGACGGTCACGATCGCGTCGTCGCACGACACCCCGCGCTACGCGGCGCGCGTCCTCGAAGATGTCCAGATCGGCCCGTCGCCGCTACGCATCCAGCACCGCCTGCTGAAGGCCGGCATGCGCCCGGTGTCGAACGTCGTCGACGCCACGAACGTGGCGATGCTCGAGGTCGGCCAGCCGTTCCACCCGTTCGACCTGGATCGCCTCGCGGGCGCGATCGGCGTGCGCCGCGCGCGCGCCGGCGAGACGTTCAGCACGCTCGACGGCGTCGAACGCGCGCTGGACGACCGCGTGCTCCTGATCACGGACCGCGACCAGCCGGTCGCCCTGGCCGGGGTCATGGGCGGCGCGTCGAGCGAGATCACCGAGACGACCCAACGCGTCTTGCTCGAGGTCGCCGTGTTCCACAACGACACGATCCGACAGTCGTCGCGCGCCGTGGGCCTTCGCAGCGAGGCCTCGCAGCGCTTCGAGCGCGGGCTCGATCCGGACGGCGTCGCGTTCGCCGCGGCGCGGGCCGCGCATTGGTTGCAGGCGCTCTCCGGCTGCCGCGTTCTCGCTGGACTGGCCGACGCGTACCCGGCTCCGGTCGCGGCGCGGACGCTGACCCTGCGCCCGGCACGCGTCCGCGCGTTGCTCGGCATCGACGTCGACGGCGCGGCCTGCGCCGCGCTCCTTCAGAGGCTGCAGATCTCGGCGCGCAGGGACGGCAACCTCGTCCGCGTCGAGGTGCCGAGCTATCGGCGCGACCTCGAACGCGAGGCGGACCTGGCCGAGGAGATCGGCCGGGTCTACGGGCTCGACCGGCTGGAGTCCCGAGCGCCGCAGGCGTCGCTGCGCGTCGGCCGCAAGGACGCCGTCGAACGCGGCAAGGACCGCGTCCGCGAGATCCTGGTCAGCCTGGGCATGGACGAGGTCTTGACCGACGGATTCGACAAGAAGGCGTGGCGCGAGGCGCTCGGCATCCCGGCCAGCGATCTCGTCGCGGTGCGCAACCCGATGGCGGCGACGCAGGCGGCAATGCGCTCGAGTCTGTTGCCCGGGCTGGCGTCGGTCGTGGAGACGAACCTGAACCGCGGCGTGGACGGGGGCATGGTGTTTGAGGTCGGGCGCGTGTTCTCGGCCGCGCACGGCGAGCGTGATGCGGTGGGCGGCGCCTTGTTCGGACGCACGGGGCTGCCGCGGTCGGGCAAGGAGCGGGTGTCGCTCGAGCTCGCCCGCGGGATCGTGGACCGGCTGTTCGAGGGCCTGCGCCTGGACGGCGTCGCCGCCGAGGTCGACGGCTCGCGGCCAACGTTCCACCCTGGACGCAGCGCGCGCTTTGTCCGCGGCGGCGAAACGGTCGGTCCCTTCGGCGAGCTGCACCCGAGCCTGCTCGACCGGTTCGCCGTGCCGACGGTCGTCTACCTGTTTGAGTTCGACCTGCGAGCGCTGCTCGCGGCGTTCGAGACCCCGATCCGCTATCGGCCCCTGCCGACCTTGCCGGCAGCGAAGCGCGACCTCTCGATGCTGACGCCAACGTCGCTCGAGGAGGCCAAGGTGCGCGCCGCCTTGCTCGCCGAGCCGGAGGTCGAGACGGCGCTCCTCTACGACGTCTACACCGGCGAACAGGTGGGGGAAGGCCGCCGCAGCCTGACCTACGAGATCTCGCTCCGCGCGCCGGCGCGCACGCTGACCGACGAGGACATCGCGCAGGTGATCGAGCGCATCGCCGTGCGCCTGCGGGCGCTCGACGCGCACGTGCGGTCGGCATGAACAAGACGATCATCGCGCGCGACCCCGCGGCCATGGAAGAGATCGGCGTCGAACTGGCCAGCCAGTTGCGCGACGGCATGCTCGTGTCGCTCGTCGGCCCACTCGGCTCGGGCAAGACGACGCTCGTTAAAGGCCTCGCCCGCGGCCTGTTGATCATCGACGTCGTGGTGTCGCCGAGCTACGTCCTGGCGCGCGAGTACGCGGGACGCCTCGCCCTGCACCACGTCGACGCCTACCGCGCCGCGTCGCTCGACGAGCTGGCCGAGGCCGGCCTCGACGCCTTGCTCCCGCCGGAGCGCGGCGTCACCGTCGTCGAGTGGCCCGAGCGCATCGACGGGCTCATCGAGGCGAGCGACCTCCTGGCGTACATCGAGCTTCAGGAAGACGGCTCTCGGCGAGTCACGCTTACGACACACTAGGGCGAGTGACACACACCGCATACGAGGCGGGCGATGAGGTGCCGCCGAGAGCGTCTCTTGGCCTTGGGCGTGACGCGCGCCGCGGCCGGGACGCGATCAGCCTTTGCGGCCATCCCAGACTCCGGGCACGGCGTCGCCGCACGCTGGACAGCAACCGCCGACGAGTCGGTTCGCGCGCACGTGGTAGCCCACCC
>JBFYQX010000110.1:0-4237 GCA_041302525.1 Candidatus Bipolaricaulota bacterium
GCGGGCGCCCGCCCGCGCAGCCACGCGCGCGGCCACTGCCCCGGCCGGGCCGCCCCCGACGACGGCGACGTCGAAGCGCTCCACGGCCGCTAGCGTCCTTCGACCTTGGGCTCGCGGGTCATGATCTCGTCCACCAGCGTCAGCGCGTCGACGCCACCCTCGAGCAGCCGGTCGACGGCCTCCGTGATCGGCATCTCGATCCCGCGCTCGCGCGCCATATCGCGCACGATGCGGGTCGCGTACACGCCCTCGGCGACCATCGACATGTCGGCGCGGATCGCGTCGAGGCGCTCGCCGCGGCCGAGGCGCACGCCGACGGCGCGGTTGCGACTGTGCTCGCTCGTGCACGTGGCCACCAGGTCGCCGAGGCCCGACAGCCCGAAGAACGTCGCCTCGCGAACGCCGAGGCTGCGCCCGAAGCGGACCATTTCCGCCAGGCCGCGCGTGATGAGCGCGCCGCGCGTGTTGTCGCCGTACCCCAGGCCGTCGGCGATCCCGGTCGCCAGGGCGATCACGTTCTTCACCGCCGCGCAGTGCTCGACGCCGCGCAGGTCGTCGGACAGGTAGACGCGAAACCGGCGGGTCCCGATCGCGCGCTGCAGCCGCCCCCCGAGTTCGAGGTCGAGTCCCGCGAGGACGACGGCCGTCGGCATGTCCCGCCCGACCTCCTCGGCGTGGCTCGGTCCCGACAGCGCGAACACGGAGGCGCCAGGAACGCGCGCGCGGAGGACCTCCGACATCGTCTCGCGCGTCGGGCGGTCGATCCCTTTGGCGAGACTGATCAGGATGGGGCGCGGGGCGAGGAAGGGCGCGACCCGCTCGCAGGTCTCGGCCATGGCGAACGACGGCACGGCGAAGAAGACGACGTCGGATCGCGCCGCCCGGGCGAGGTCGCCCGTGACCTCGAGGCGCTCGCGCGGGAGCGTGACGCCGGGGAGGTACTTGGCGTTTTCGCAGACACGCGCGATCTCGGCCGCGCGGTCGGGATCGCGTGCCCACAGGGACGTGTCGTGCCCGGCGTTCGCCAGGAGCCGGGCCAGCGCCGTTCCCCATCCTCCGGCGCCGACGACGCCACACTTCATGGCGTCGGGGTCGGCGGCGTGCCCAGGTCGATCGGCATGAGGGCGCCCGCGTTCGCCTGGATCCACTGGACGGCAGCCGCGAGCGGGTCCCCGTCAGGCTCCACGGCGAGGTCCGGGGCGAGTCCGACGCCGTTCACGGCGCGGCCGGACGGCGTGAAGTACTCGCCGCGCGTGATCTTGAGGGCGGATCCATCGTCGAAGCCGATCAAGTCCTGGAAGACGCCCTTCCCGTACGTCGTCTCGCCGACGAGGATCCCCATGTTGTTGTCGCGGATCGCGCCGGCCGTGATCTCCGACGCGCTCGCGCTGCCGCGGTTGACGACCACGGCGAGCGGCAGGTTCGGCACGCGGTTCCCGCGCGACCAGTACAAGCGCTCGCCCGAGATGCGATCCTGCGTGCGGAGCACGATGCCCTCATCGATGAACCGGCTCGCCGTCGAGGTTGCGGCGTCCATCCGCCCGCCCGGGTTGTTGCGCAGGTCGAGCACGAGGCCCGTCATCGACGCGAGGTCAAACGAGCCGAGGGCCGTATCGAGGAAGGCCACGGTGTCCGACTCAAAGCGCAGGATGCGGATGTAGCCGATCGTCCCGTCGGCGAGCGTCCCGCTCGTGACCGGATCGATCGTGATCTGGGCGCGGATGATCGGGAGGTCGAGGATCTCCCCACCCTCGTGGCGCACCGTGAGCGTGACCTGCGTCCCCGTCTCGCCGCGGATGCGCACGCCGGCCTCGGAGAGGGTCATCCCGTCGGTCGGCTCGCCGTCGATTGCCAGGATCTGGTCGCCGGCCTGGATGCCGGCCGCCTCGGCGGGCGTGCCGACGAGCGGGGCGATGACCGTCAGGATCCCATCCTCGATCGAGATCTCGATGCCCACGCCGCTGAACTCGCCCTCGAGGCTCTCGTCGAACTGCCGATACTCGTCGGGGTCGAGGAACTCGCTGTAGGGGTCGTCGAGCTGCTGGACGAGCCCCTTCATCGCGCCGTAGAGGGCCGCCCGATCGTCGATCTGCTCCGGCTTGTAGTAGTAGTTCTGGACGTAGTCGTAGATCTCGTACACCGGCTCGAACAGGTTCTGAGGCGTCTGCTGCGAGCCGCCGACGCCGACGGCGCAGAGGAGCGCCAGGGTTGGAAACAGAAGCAACAGCGTTCTCCGCACGAAGGTTCGCATCATGTGCCTCACCCCGCTTCGCCCGAATTGTACCCACCGCTGGCGCGCCTCGGTAGAGAGGGGCCGCGGCGCGGGCCTAGGGTGCCGATCCCTGCACGTACGCGCGCTGCGCGGGCGTCCACGCGTCGAGGCCGGCCGCGCAGGCGGCGAGGCGCATCCGGGCGACCGTCTCGTCGACCTCCTCGGGCACCGCGTAGACGCCTGGCGGGAAGGCGGGGCTCCGCGCGATGTGGCGCAGCGTGAGCGCCTGGAGGGCGAACGAGAGGTCCATGATCTCGACCGGGTGCCCGTCGCCGAGGACGAGGTTCACCAGGCGGCCCTCGCCGAGGAGGTAGATCCGGCGGCCGTCGGAGAGCGTGTGTTCGTCGATGCCGGCGCGCACGCGCCGCACGCTGCGCGTCAGGCGCCCCAGGTCGCCGAGATTGATCTCGACGTTGAAGTGGCCGGCGTTCGCCAACAGCACGCCGTCTTTCGCCCGCGCCAGGTCGGCGGCCGTCACGACGTCGAGGCAGCCGGTGGCCGTGACCACGATGTCGGCCGCGGCGATGGCGTCGCGCATGCGGGCCACAGAAAAGCCGTCCAGGATCGCCTCGAGCGCCTTGACCGGATCGACCTCGGTGACCGTCACGCGCGCGCCCAAGCCGCGGGCGCGGAGCGCGATGCCGCGGCCGCACCACCCGTAGCCGGCGACGACGACGCTCGCCCCGGCGACGAGCAGGTTCGTCGAGCGCAAGATCGCGTCCCAGACCGACTGGCCGGTCCCGTGACGGTTATCGAACAGACACTTCATGCGCGCGTCGTTGACGGCAAACATCGCGCAGCGCAGCTCGCCGCGGGCCGCGCGCTGGCGGAGCCGGGCGACGCCCGTCGTCGTCTCCTCACAGCCGCCGAGCACACCGTCCACGCCCTCTTGGTGCAGGACGTCCACCAGGTCGCCGCCGTCGTCGAGGACCAGGTCCGGTTTGATGGCCAGCGCGTCGCGCAAGAGACGCGCGTACTCGTCCGAGGTCACGCCGCGCCGAGCGTGGACCGAGATCCCGTCTTCGTCGGCCAGCGCCTGCGCCACGTCGTCCTGCGTCGACAGCGGGTTGCTCCCGGCCACGGCGACGCGCGCCCCGCCGTCGCGCAGGAGAATGGCCAGGCACGCTGTCTTCGCCTCGAGGTGGATGCACAGGGCGATCCGCCGGCCGCGAAACGGCGCCTCGCGCGCGAAGTCCTCGCGCAGCGCCTGCCAGAGCGGCATGTGCGCGGCCGCCCACGCGATCTTGTCATGCCCTTGCGTCATCGCCGCCTTCCTTTCCCCGCACGCTGACGTAGATCCCGAGCAACACGACGGCCGCTCCCAGCGCGCGGAGCCACGAGAGCGTCTCGCCGAAGACGAAGTAGGCCAAGACGGCCGCTCCGACCGGTTCGCCGAGGATGAGCACCGACACCTTGGCCGCCGGCAAGTGGCGCAGGGCCCAATTGAACGTCGAGTGTCCGATGAGCTGCGGCCCGAGCGCGAGCAGGCCGAGCCAGAGGTAGGTGATCGGCGCGTACCCGGCGAGCGGGACGTCGAGAGCCAGACAGGCGGCGAGCGAGAACACGGCCGCCGTGCCGTAGCTCACCGCCGTGTAGTCGACGAGCGACAGGCGTTGCCGCAGCTGGCGGCCGAGGAGAAAGTAGACGGCGGCGAAGAACCCGCCGCCGAGCGCCAACAGGTCGCCGACCCAGGCCCCGAGCGAGAGGTCGCTCGACCCGACCACGGCGCCGCCGGCGACCGCAATTCCGATCCCCAGCGCCGTACGCGCGTTGACCCGTTCCCCGAGCACGAGCGCGCCGCCGAGCGCCACGAAGATCGGGTGCGTGCTCACGAACAAGACCGAGCTGGCGACCGAGGTGTGGGCGAGCGACGAGATCCACAGAACGAAGTGCAGCGCCAGGGCCGCGCCGCTCGCGACGCCGAGCGCCAGGTCGCGCCGCCCGATCGTGCCGAGCGTCCCGCGG
>JBFYQX010000039.1:0-11913 GCA_041302525.1 Candidatus Bipolaricaulota bacterium
CACAGGGCGACGACCTTCTCCATGGTTGATGCGTCTTTCTGCATGACGTCCTCCGACGCGCCCGTGACCCACGGAGCCCGACGCGGCCCGGCGGCGCAATCGCCGATTATACGCGCTCTGCACGCGTGCTGCGGGAACGCATTGTGATCGCGCCAGCGGCGTCCGGCTGCGAGGTCGTCACGGGCGAGACGGCCCGCGCGCGTCGTTGGACGCGGTCGGGATCTCGGTGAATCCGAGCGAGGTGTACAGCCGCTGCGCGGGTTCGTTGCCGTCGGTCACGACGAGCGTTATGCGCTCGTAGCCTTCGCTGAGGAGCGCGTTCATTGATCGCTCGAGGACGAGTCGCGCGAGGCCGCGGCGCTTGTGCTCCGGGCGGGTCATGAGGAAGACGACGAGCGGCGCATCGTGCGGCGCGAAGAAAGAGACGAGACACGCCGAGGACAGGAACTCGCCCTCCTGGAGGACGAACGAACAGCCGGGCAGAAAGCGGCCGTAGGCACCCTGCCACGTCTTTTCGATCTCCGTGACGGCGTCGGCGAACGTCTCCCCTTCGTCGTCGATCGCGCCGCGGTAGGCGGCGTAGAGGAGAACGGCCAGAGCCTCGCGGTCGTCGGGCCGCACGGCGCGCGGCGTCGGCCCTCCCGGACGCTCCGCCGGCACGTCGTCGCGACGCTCGAGCCGAACCGCGAGCGGGATCCGCCGCCGCGTCACGTGCGGCCCCCGGGGCGCGGGCGGCTCGCCGACCCGGTGACGGGCCGCGAGGCGGGGACGGTCTTGGAGCGCAACGAGAGCGAGATGCGATTGCGCTCGACGTCGACGTCGAGCACGGTCGCGACGACGCGTTGCCCGACCTTCACGACCTTCGACGGGTGCTCGACGAAGCGGTCGGCGAGCTGGCTCACGTGGACGAGGCCGTCCTGGTGAACGCCGATGTCGACGAACGCGCCAAAGTCGACGACGTTGGTCACGATTCCGGGCAGCTTCATGCCCGGCGTGAGGTCGGCGAGCTTGCGGACGTCGTCGGAGAAGGCGAACGCCTCGAACCGCTCGCGCGGGTCGCGGCCCGGCTTGGCCAACTCGGCGACGATGTCCGTCAGCGTCGGCAGGCCGACGGTGTCGGTCACGTAGCGATCGAGGTCGATCTGGGCGCGCAGGTCGGGCTTCTCGATCAGGTCTTCGACCGTGCAGCCGAGGTCGGCGGCCATGCGTCGCACGGTCGCGTAGCTCTCCGGATGCACAGCGCTCGCGTCGAGCGGGTCGCCGCCGCGGACGCGCAGGAACCCGGCGGCCTGCTCGAACGCCTTCGGACCGAGGCGCGGCACTTTCTTCAGATCGGCGCGCCGGCGGAACGGCCCATGCTCGTCGCGGTAGTGGACGATCGTCTCGGCGAGCTTCGGGCCGAGGCCTGAGACGCGGGCGAGGAGCGGCGCGCTGGCGGTGTTCACCTCGACGCCGACGGCATTGACGCAGTGCTCGACGACGTCGTCGAGGCTCTGCCGCAACAGTCCCTGGTCGACATCGTGCTGGTACTGGCCGACACCGATCGCCTTGGGATCGATCTTGACGAGTTCGGCCAACGGGTCCACAACCCGGCGACCAATGGATACCGCGCCGCGCACGGTGACGTCCTTGTCGGGCAGTTCCTGGCGCGCGATCTCGGACGCCGAGTACACGGACGCCCCGCTCTCGTTCACGGAGACCACGGGGATCGCCCGCCCAAAGTCGATGGCGCGAACAAACGCCTCCGTCTCCCGGCTGGCCGTGCCGTTCCCGATGGCGATTGCCTCGACCGCATGCTGCGCGGCGAGCCGAGTCAGGGTCTGGCGCGCGTCCGCTTGTTGGTGCGCTGCCCCCGTCGGGTGGATGACGCTGTCGGCCAAGAGCTTGCCCTGGGCGTCGAGGCACACGACCTTGCCCCCGGTGCGGAACCCGGGGTCGATCGCCAGGACGCGCTTCTGGCCGAGCGGCGGCGCTAGAAGGAGTTCGCGCACGTTGTCGGCGAACACGCGGACCGCCTCGCGGTCGGCCTTCTCCTTCATCTCGGCGCGAATCTCAGTCTCAATGGACGGCGCCATGAGCCGCTTGTAGGCGTCTTCGACGGCGAGCGTAACCTGCTCGCTGCACGCGCTCGCGCCGCGGACAAAGCGCCGCGTGAGGCACGCGACCGCGTCGCCGTCCTCCGGGCGGACCGAGAGCCGCACGACGCCTTCGCGCTCGGCGCGCAGCACGGCGAGCACGCGGTGGCTGGCCGCCTCGGCCAGCGGCTCGTGCCAGTCGAAGTAGTCGCGGTAGGTCGGACCCTCGGCCTGCTTGCCGTTGACGACGGTCGAACGGACCACGGCGCGCCGCGCGAACAGCTCGCGCACCTCGGCGCGCGCGTCGGCGGTCTCGTTCATAGCCTCGGCAACGATGTCGCGCGCTCCCTGGAGCGCGTCCTCAACGCTGGCCACGCCCTGCTCGGCGCGCACGTAGGTGGCGGCCTCGCGGCGCGGATCGGTCGACGGATCTTGGGCGAGGAGCTGGTCGGCCAGCGGCGCGAGGCCGCGCTCGCGCGCGATCATCGCCCGCGTCCGCCGCTTTGGGCGGTAGGGGAGGTAGAGGTCCTCGAGGGCCGTCAGCGTCGCCGCCGCGTCGACGGCTGCCTGGAGGTCCGGCGTGAGCAGATCGCGCTCGGCGAGCGAGTCGAGGATTGACTGCTTCCTTTCGGCCAGTGCGGCGAGCTGCCGATCCCGATCGCGGATCGCCGTGATCGCGACCTCGTCGAGCGATCCGGTCATCTCCTTGCGGTAGCGGGCGATGAACGGGACGGTCGCGCCCTCGGACAAGAGATGGACCACGGTCGCAACGCGGTCCGCGCGCACCCCGAGTTCGGCGGCAATCTGGTTGGCGTGAGCGCTCATCGCGGTGTGTGTCCCCCGTCGCCTTCGCCTCGGGAACCGTGGGCTGTGGCCGACTCCGGGCGCCCGATGAGCCACGCGCTCTGAAACTTCGTGTTGTGGAAGTCCGCGATGCGCTTCGTGTCTTCGCGCGTGCAGCCGACGAGGATCTTGAGTTCGAGATCAAGTTTTGCGAAGTCAATCGTGCAGGCGATCCCGGTCACTTCGCGATGCTTGCTGTGGCCGACCCAAACGTCGATGCCCTCGCCATCGGATGTCGTTGTTCCCTCGAGGTAGCCGTAATCGAGCGGGAAGACAACGTTCGGGTATCTCGGGTGGCGGCTCCCCGCCGGCCGGTCGATCACGACGCGGTGCTCGGCGAGGAGTCGCTCGATCGCTTCCCAGAAGTGGGTATCGACTTCACAGATCATGCGGCTCCGTCGGAACGCTGGCGGCTTCGCCACTCGGGGCGAAGGAGCCCGTAGAGGAAGAGGTCGTGGCGCGCACCGTCGCGGTCCACGAACTCCCGGTAGGCGCCCTCGCGGACGAAGCCAAGCCTCTCGTACATGGCGATGGCGCGATGGTTGTATCCGATCACGGTCAGCTGCACGCGATGGAGGTTGAGCTCGCTGAACGCGTAGCGCAGCACCATGCGCATCGCCTCGGACCCGTATCCCTTGCCCCGGTTGGCGTGGCACCCGAGGCCGACGCCGAGCCACGCGGTTCGATTGCCCCACTCTACGTCGAACAACCCGATCGTTCCGATGAGCGCGTCGTCGCCGACGCGGCGGATTCCGAACTCGAACGCCGTCTCTGAGTCGGCCTCGCGCTCGATGTCGGCGGCCACTCTCGCCGCCGTGTGCGGGCGGGCGATTCCCGTGTCCTGGAGCCGCAAGTACTCGCCATCCTCCGTCCATCGTGCGATGGTTGACGCATCCTCCTTGTCTAGGGGGACGAGACGTACGGTCTTGCCGTGGAAGAGGTCTGTCTCCGCACTCGGCATGGTGATCCTCCCGACGCGCCGGAAGGCCCGGCACGGCGCGAGGATAGCGCCAACGCGCGGTGAAGTCGAGACAGGCTATTGCCTAGGCCTCGTGCCGACCTCGTCGAGCAAGACGATGCGCGCCGCGGCGGTGGCGCCGAGCTCGAGCACGGCGCACGTCGGACGCATGTGCGGCGGAGCGACCGATCCGGGGTTCACGAACAAGATCCCGTTCCACCGCTTGACGACCGGCGCGTGGAAGTGCCCGAACACGATCACGTTGCACTCCGGCAGCTGCGTGGCCATCGCCTGGTAGAAGAGGTCGAACTCCGGGGCGTCGTAGCCGCGCGTGACGTACTGGTTCTGAAGAGTCGGACGTTGGTGACCGTGGGCGACGCCGATGCGTTGTCCGGCGAGCGCGAACGTCGTCCGCACAGGAAGTCGGCCCGCCACTTCGGGCGGGTCGCAGTTGCCCACGACGGCCGTCGTCGGGGCGATGGCGTTCAGGTCGTCGAGCACGTCAAGGGCGACGAGGTCGCCGGCGTGCACAAGGTGGTCGACGCCGCCGAGCGCCGCGCGCACGGATGCAGGCAGGTGGGGGAGTGAGAGCGGAACGTGCGTATCCGCAAGCAGGCCGACGCGCAGTGGGCTTTCCACGGCACAGCCTAACGCGCCGGGCGCCGTTCGGGCAACTTG
The DNA here is from genome assembly GCA_041302525.1 of Candidatus Bipolaricaulota bacterium. Taxonomy (GTDB): domain Bacteria; phylum Bipolaricaulota; class Bipolaricaulia; order UBA7950; family UBA9294; genus CAIOGO01. The sequence goes on from JBFYQX010000039.1 coordinate 4,555, forward strand.
GCGTCGTTCGCTCTCCTCGCGGAGTAGAATTGCGGCGGAGGTTCTGTATGGCTCAGGTCCTGCCTCATCTCTTGCTCAAGCCGGGCGATCTGCCCGATGTGGTACTCGTTCCAGGTGACCCGAAGCGTGCCGAACGCATCGCCGAGAGCTTCTCCAACGCACGGCAGCTCGCCGCCAACCGCGAGTATCACACCTACCGCGGGACGTACCGCGGCGTCGACGTTGCGGTGACGTCGGCCGGCGTCGGCGCGGCCGGCGCCGTGGTCGCCTACGAAGAGGCGATCCGTGCCGGTGCCCGCACGCTGATCCGCGTCGGGACGGCCGGATCGCTTGCCGACGACGTCTGCGCCGGTGATCTCGTTGTCGTCTGCGGCGCGGCGCGCGGCGAGGGCGTGTCTCGCCAGCTGGTACCGCTCGAGATGCCGGCCATCGCCGATCCCGACGTCACGGCCGCGTTGTGGGCGGCGTGCCGCGCCGATGGCGGGCCGGCGCACCGCGGGATTGGCCTCACCGTCGACGCGTTCTACCGCGGCGTCCTAGACCTCGGCTTCGAGACGTATGCCGCCTCGGGCGCGATCTGCGTGGAGATGGAGTGCTCGGCCTTGTTCGTCGTTGGGACGATGCGGCGCGTTCGCACCGGGGCCGTCGTGGCGATCGACGGCGACGCCCGAGCCGCGGCGTCCGGAGATCACGATCCGCACCGCGAATTGGTGCGCGCCGCCGTCGCGCGCGAGATTGCCGCGGCCCTCAACGCGGCCGTGGCGCTCAGCGAAACGCACCGGGTCTGAGTCCCGCGCGGGCCGACGCGGCTACACGAGCAGGACGACGAGCAAGACGAGCGCCGCCAGGCCGAGAGTCAGGATTGCGAGCCACGGGATGCTTGACGGCCGCGCGGCATCGAGCGGGGACACGCACGGCGATTGAGCGCACGCCTCAACGGCCGAGCGGATCACGAGTTCGTTCGCGCGGCTTGCCCCCACGACCGCCTTGTCGCCGACGAAGACGACGGGGAAATGCGACGGCATGATGCCGTACTTCGAAGACAACGACCACATGAGCGGCGCGTCGGGCTCGGACGCCTCGATGAAGCGAAACCCAACGCTCGGATACTCGCGCGCCAGGTCGTTCAACAGGGGCATGATCCGCTCGCAATCCTCGCAGCTCTTGCTGTAGAAGACGAGCACCGTCGGATGGCTAGCTGCCGCGGCCAGCGGGATCCACAGGGCACAGCCGATGGCGAGAAGGCACAGACCTCGTCTCATGTCGTCACCTCGCGCGAGATCATGACGCCCGCCGCAGCCGGCAGCAAGAGGGCAGCGGCATCACCGCGCCGTTTGTCGGAGGATCGCCGCGCGCAGCTGTGGGAGCGCCGCTTCCGCGGCCTGCTCTCCGGCCTCGATCGCCTCTTTCGCCTGCCGAAACCCGAGGATCGTCAGCGAGAGGTTGGGGCGAATCAGTACCTCCGGCGGATCGAGGATCAGCCGTTGTCGGACGATCTCCTGGAGGAGGATCGAGATCGACTGGTTGAGGATGCTGTACAGACCTGGAAGAGGTCGCTCCGGCCGCTCGCGGAACGCGCCGTCCAGCCACTCGGTCAGGCTGGCCGGAAGCCAGGTCTGCTGTTTGAGCCCCTCGTGGACGTGTTCGCTGAGCCGGTTCCAGACCTGTCGCCCGCTGGGAGTGGTCGGCATCGGGCGCGCCGTGATGTCCACGGCGATCACGAGGTCGGCGCCGAGGGCTCGACAGGCAGAGACCGGGACCGGGTCGACCATGCCGCCGTCGACGAGAATGCGCGCACCGTGCCGCACGGGGAAGAAGATCCCGGGAATGGCGGTTGACGCTCGGATTGCGTCCACGAGCGACCCGGTCGTTAGCACCACCTGTTCGCCCGTGTCAATGTCGCAGGTCACGGCGGCGAAGGGCATGGGGAGATCCTCGATCAGGACGTCGCCGAACAGGGCGCGAAGGAGCCGTGACAGCTCGTGTCCGGAACTCAATCCGGCGCTGGGGAACGTTGGCATGAACCCGCGCAGCATCTTGGACATGCCGACAGCGAGCCACTCTCTCTCCATGTCCGCCGTCGGCTTGCCGACGATGTAGGCCGCGCCGATCAACGCGCCAATGCTCGAGCCAGCGACGACCGTCGGTCGGACGCCTTCCCGTTCGAGCACCTTGAGCACGCCGGTGTGGGCTGCGCCCCGCGCCCCGCCGGATCCCAAGGCCAGACCGATCCGCAGTTCTCTTGCCATGGTTTGGGCCAAAGAAGAAGCGCCTTGCGGCGCCTACACCCACCAAGAGGACAGCAGCCTCGGACTCTCGGTGGGCTTGTGTGGAGGCTGCTGTCGTCTCAATCCAGCTACTTCGCCTTCTTCGGAGCGGGCTTCGCTGGCTTCTTGGCCGCGGGCTTCGCTGGCTTCTTGGTCATCCTGGCCACCTCCTTCGGTGACGTGCTAGTTGCGCACTTGTCTAGATGCGCAATTAGCATTATACTCACAGACGTGACCCTGTCAAGTGGTTCCTCCCGCGGCAGGGCTGGCGTAGGAGGCACGGAATGACCGACCCACATGCTGCATTCTTCAAGTCCTTGTCCAGCCCATCTCGAACGGCCATCCTGCGGCATCTTTCGCGCAACGGGGAGATGTCGGTCGACGAGTTGACCGCAGCGCTCGAACTCGCCGGCCCCACGGTGTCGCGTCACCTCCAGGCGCTGCGGCAGCAGGAACTCGTGGCCGTGCGGCGCGATGCGCAGAACCGCTACTACTCCGTCGACACGAAGCGCCTCGAGCAGCGGTTCCAGGACTTCCTGCGCTTCCTGGTCCAGTCGTCGTGACCTCGGGGATGCGGGGCGGTCACGGCGGGAACCCGGGCTGTCCCGCCCACGGCGCGTGCGATCACGGGGCGGACACGCGGCGGATCGGCGTGGCCTTCTTCCTCAACTTCGCGTTTGCTCTAGTCGAGATCGGCGGCGGCATCTGGACGAACAGCGTGGCCATTCTCTCTGATGCATTGCACGACCTCGGCGACGCGGCGGCGCTCGCGCTCGGCTGGCACTTCCAGCGCCTGTCACGCCGGGCCGGCGATGAGGTCTACACCTTCGGCTACCGCCGGTTCTCGCTCCTCTCCGCGCTCGTCTTGTCGCTTCTCCTGCTCGGCGGCGGGGCGGCCGTCCTCGTCCACGCCATCCCGCGGCTGTTTGCGCCCGCGCAGCCGTACGCGCCGGGGATGCTTCTCCTTGCCGGCATCGGGATGGCCGTCAACGCGTTGGCCGCGTTGCGGATGCGCGGCAGCCGGTCGCTCGGCGCGCGGATCGTGACCTGGCACCTGGTCGAAGACGTCTTGAGCTGGGGAGCAGTCCTTGTCGCGGCGCTCGTCATGCTCGTGGTCGACGTCCCGATTCTCGACCCGCTCTTGTCGGTCGCCATCACCCTGTTTGTCTCGTGGAACGTCATCCGGCGCCTGCGCGAGACGCTGGTCGTTTTGTTGCAGGGCGTGCCGAAGGGCATGGCGCTGCGCGATGTGGAGGACGCGATGCGCTGCGTCGACGGGATCTGTGATGTCCATCACCTCCACGTCTGGTCGCAGGACGGCGAGCACCACGTCTTGACTGGGCACGTCGTCGTGGACGAGGAGCCCAGCATCGACGACATGGCCGAGATCCGCGGCCGCGTGCGCGACGCGCTTCGCCCGTTCGGCATCGGGCACGTCACGCTGGAGTTCGAGACGCGCAGGCGACCCTGCGTGGCCGACGAAGAGCCGCTCTGTCGCAGCGGAGGGGCGCGATGAGCCGCGTGGCCGTCGTGCGCTGCGCGTCCTACGACGAAGGCGCCGTCTTGGCGGCCGTCCAACGTGGTCTCGGACTTCTCGGAGGAGCCGAGCGGTTCGCGCGGCGCGGCGAGACCCTGCTCCTCAAGCCGAACCTCCTCATCGGGCGCAGCGCCGAGCGGGCTGTCACCACCCACCCGGCCGTGTTTCGCGCTGTGGCTACGGCGCTTCGTGAGGCCGGAGCGCAGATCACCTACGGCGACTCGCCGGCCGTCGGAACCACCGACATGGCGGCCGGGCGGTCCGGCGTAAGCGCCGTAGCGCGCGAGATGGGGATCCCTCTCGCCGACTTCGGCACGCCCGTCACGGTCGAGTACCCGGCCGGCCGGCTGATCAAGCAGTTCACGATCGCACGAGGCGTGTTGGACGCCGACGGCATCGTGTCGCTGGCAAAGATGAAGACGCATGGGCTGATGCGCATCACGGGCGCGATCAAGAACCAGTACGGCTGCATCCCCGGCCTGCTCAAGGCCGAGTTTCACGCCCGGCTGGCCAACGTCCACCACTTTGCCAAGATGCTCGTTGACCTGAACGGCGTCCTGCGCCCGCGGCTGTTCGTCCTCGACGGCGTCGTGGCGATGGAAGGGAACGGTCCACAGAGCGGCACGCCGCGCCCGATGAACGTCTTGCTCTTGTCCGACGACCCCGTGGCGCTGGATGCCACTTTTGCTCGACTCATCGCGCTTGACCCACAGTGCGTTCTGCCCATCGTCTACGGCGACGAAGCCGGCCTCGGCTCGTCGCGCGACATCGAGTGGGTGGGCGATCCGATCGAGGAGCTGATCGCCAGGGACTTCGTCGTGAACCGCCGGCCGGCGCCAGGCGCCGCGACGCTCCCGCGCTTCGGCCCGGCCGTGCGCGTCCTGCGCCAGGTCGCCGTGCCACGGCCCGTGATCCGTCCCGCGCGCTGCACGCGCTGCGGCACGTGCGTCGACATCTGCCCCGTGACGCCGAAGGCCGTCGACTTCCGCCAGGGCGACCGATCGACGCCGCCCGTGCACGCGTACGACCGCTGCATTCGCTGCTACTGCTGCCAAGAGATCTGCCCAGCCGGCGCGATCGACATTGTGACGCCGCTCTTGGCGCGGCTCGTCCGCCGCGCGCACTGACGGCGCCTGCCTGGCGCGTCGCCGTTTGGCGGCTCGATCGCGTCGTGGCAAGATGGTGAGGCCTTGCGGGCAGGAGACAGCATGGATGAGCGAGTCGCCATCACGCGCATTCCCCTCGGCATGACGAGCGCCTACGTTGTGCGGGGGCCGGTCCCCATCCTCATTGACGCGGGTATGGTCGGCCAGGAGGCCGTGTTGCGCTTTCGGCTCCGTCGCGCCGGCGTCGAGGTTGCCGACCTGGCGCTCATCGTCATCACTCACGCCCACAGCGATCATGCCGGCTGCTTGGCGTGGCTGCGGACCATGACGGACGCCGCCATTGCGGCCAGTCCTGACACGATGGAGGCGTTGCGCTCCGGCGCCTCGGCCTGCATGCGGCCGCGCACGGTCCTGGCCCGGGCGATGGTTCCATTCCTCGCTTCCGCCGCCAAGTACCCGGCCGTCAGCGGCGACGTTGCGGTGATAGACTCCCTGCCGCTGGCACCCTACGGCATCGACGGGCACGTGATCCCCACGCCCGGGCACACCCGCGGCTGCCTGTCGGTAGTGATTGGCCGCGACGCGATCGTCGGCGACCTCGTCTCAGGCCGCATGGGACGCCCGCGTGCTCCTGCCATCCCGCGCCTGCTCGAAGACCGCGTGGCGTGGGAGAAGAGCGTGCGCAGCGTGCTGATGCGCGGCGTCGAGCGCCTGTACCCCGCGCACGGCGGCCCGTTCGACGCCGACCAGGTCGCTCACCTGCTCTAGCTTGCGGAAGCCTGGCCGATCGTCCAGACCCCGAGAATCACCAAGCTGTAACGAACCGCCGTCGCGGCCCCCGCGGCCAGCGAGAAAAGGACCGGCCGCTGGCCAATGAGCGCGAAGAGGTAGAGCGAGACCGTGTCTGGAAACCCGGGGATGCAGAGCAAGACGAACACCGCGAAGACCCCGTAGCGGCGCACGAACCGCTCCGAGCGCGTCATGATCGCTTGAAGCAGCCGCGAACGGTTGACGAGACGATGGAAGCGCTCCGTGTTCTTCATCCGGTCGCCGAGGAAGAACACGAGGTACGAGCCGACGATCTTGCCGCACACCGCGAAGACCGTCACCCACCAGACAGGCAGCCACTTATAGGTCACAAGCGGCAATTCGGCCGGCGTTGGCAGGATGACCGCCGTGCCGAACACGTACAAGAAGACAAGGAAGAGCCCGGCCAGCTCGTGCATGACTCCACCCTACTGGACGACGCGAGCAGCAGCAAGAGCACGGGGACACACACCTCATTCCTGCTGCGGGCCATGGAAATGAGGTGTGTGTCCCCGTGCTATAGCGCGGCGAGGAACTCGCGCACGCCGGAGAGGAGCATCTGCACCGCGACCGTCATCAGGATCATGCCCATCAGGCGTTCCATGGCGATCAGGCCGCGCGGGCGCAAGACGCGCCCCAGTCCTTCCGCGCCGATGAGGACCACGGTGGACACGCACCATGCGCCCGCCACGGCGGCCGTCCACGCCAGCAGGCGCGTCGGCTCGCGCGTTGCCAGCAGCATGACCGTCGCCAACGCCGACGGGCCGGCGATCAGCGGGATCGCGATCGGAACCACGTACGGCTCACCCTTAAGCGATGGCCCGAACATCCCGCCTGCCGGCGGAAAGATCATGCGCAGGGCGATCAAGAACAGGACGACGCCACCCGCGATGCCGAGCGCCTCTTTCGACAGCCCGAGCATGCCCAGCAAGTACCGCCCGAGGAAGAGGAAGACGAGCAAGAAGCCGAGCGCGAACACCGACTCGCGGAAGAGGATCCATCGCCGGCGCGCCGGAGGCACGTGCTCGAGGAGCGACAACAAGACCGGGATGTTTCCGAGCGGGTCGAGCACGAGGAGCATCGTCAACAGGGCGGTCAGGATCGACACGAGCACGTCACCTCGCGCGATGATAGCGCGGCGCGCCGCGAACGTGCCACGGCCGCCAGGCGCCGCGATCGGCTACGCTCGGTCGATCGCCGAACGGCGAGCCCCAGAGGGGGAAGGAGGGCGACATGAGCGAACGCGTCTTGTGCGCAGTCCCCGCGAACGAACGCCGCGGCTTCCGCCGCCCTGCCCCGTACGCGTTCGTCGTCACCGATCGCCGGGCGATCCTCGTCCCATTCGCGAGAGACACACTCAAGCGCGCCGGCCTCGACGCTCGCGAGCGCGCGCGAGAAGCAGGACAGGGCCTCCTCGGCCGTTGGCGCGCCAGGATCCAGGCCATGAACGGCTACGCCGCGCCGTTCGCGAGCATGAGCCCCGACCTCATCGAGCGCTACCCCAGCGCCGCGTCCATCGAGCACGCATCTGTCACCGCGGCCAAGCTCGCCGAGACCTCCGACGGCGACAGCTCGTCGCCCATGTGGACACTCCGCCTCACCCTGCCAGACCGCAAGCGCGCGTTCGACCTGCGCACCCCGC
>JBFYQX010000040.1:0-3091 GCA_041302525.1 Candidatus Bipolaricaulota bacterium
AGCAGAAGCACGTACGTGGCGAGCCCGATCCACACAACGACGGGAAACGGCCCCCAGATTGTACCGAACGCTACGTCACGCAGGAAACCCATGGCTTGACCTCCTCGTAGAACGAGTCAGGGACGGCGCGAGCAGCCTGCCGCTCGGCCCACTCACATCGCGTTTGCCGCCGCCCCACCGCAGTCCGCCCGTTTGCGGCACCGTGCACGCCCCGCCGTGCGCGTTTGGCGCGTTTGGCGCACGGCCCTCCGTACGAGTTTGCCGCCGCCCCACCGTACTCCGCGCACCGTCCATTTGCGGCACCGTGCATGCTTGGCACGCCCACTCACATCTCGGTTGCCGCGCGGCCCTCCGTGCGTGTTTGCCGCCGCCCCATTCACACCGCGTTTGGCGCTCGGCCCACTCACATCGCGGTTGCCGCAGGATCCGGGAACTCGAACCGGTTCCACGACGCCACCGTCTCCAGAGGCCGGCGATCCCGCGGCCCCAGCTCGATCGCGCGATGCTTGTCCGACAACGTCGACGGATCTCCCGGCCTCCCCACGATGACCAGCGCGATCAGCGTGTACTCGGCCGGGATCCCGAGCGCGACCTTCACCTCTTCCGGCTTGTAGCCGGCGATTGGGTGGGCGACGAGACCCATCGACGTCGCCTGGATCATGAGGTTGCCCACCGCCATGCCGCAGCCGAAGAGGAAGTAGTCGCGGCCGTCGGAGAGGGTGCAGTCGAGGTCGCGGCGGGATGCGACGGCGAGGATCACCGGCGCCGGCTTCGCCCAGTAGTTGCCGCCGGGCAACGCGTCCTTCACCTTGGCGAGGACGTCGGGATCGTCCACGACAACGAACCGCCACGGCTGGCTGTTGTTGCACGACGGGGCGAGGTGGGCGGCGTGGAGCAGCGTTTCGACGTCCTCACGCGACACGGGCGCCGTCGACAGCGCCCGCTTTGCCCGCCGTGTCTCGATGGCCGGAACGAGGTTCACGATCCCTCCTTTCGCTACAGCTTGAGGGATCCTTCCCAAAGGCCGTGGATGTTGCAGTACTCAACGGCGACGAGCTCCGAGAGCCCCTCCAGGTTCGCGTGGGTGACCACCGTCGGCTTGCCGTACGTCGGGCCGAGGTCGAACGTCGCGATGTGGACGGCGACGCCGCTCTTCACGCCGAACAGGGCGATCCACTTGATGTGGTGCTCGACCGTGTTCGGATGAGCGACCTCCTTTCCCACGGTGACCTTGATTGCATTCTCGCCGCACTCCTTGCAGCTCACGAGTTCGACGATCGGAACGTGCTTCTCCTTCCCTTCCTGCGCTCCGCCCTTGACCAGATCTCCGAGCTTCATCGTCTTCCTCCTCTCCTAGAACACCTTGAACGTATCGCGCTTGGCGCCGCACACCGGACAGAACTCCGGGGCCTGTCCCTCGACCGTGTACCCACAGACGGGGCAGATGGACACCGGACCAAGCGTCAGATCCTTGCCGCTTTCCACCACGGCTTTGGCGTCCGTATACATCCTCTCGTGGACCTTCTCCGCCTCGAGCGCGTAGTGCGTCGAACGGACGGCTCCCTTCTCGCCCTGGAACCCGGCGGCGAGGTGGTAGATCGGGTACATCTCCGCGACCTCGAAGTGCTCCCCGTCGATGCACGACTGCAGGTTGGCGGCGGCGTCTCCGATGTGGTCGAGCTCGCGGAAGTGGTTCGTGGCGTGGGCCTGTTCTGCGTACGCGATCGCGCGGAACAGGCGCGAGAGCTGCGGAAGCCCCTTCTTCTCCGCTTCTTGGGAAAAGATGAGGTACTTCATGTGGGCCTGGCTCTCGCCGGCGAACGCCGCCTGTAGGAACTCCTTCGTCATCGCATGCATGCTTCCTCCCATCACAGTTCTCGCAACGCCTTCATCTGCTCGTCGAGGTCGGGAAGCTCCTTGAGCGGATAGACCTTCACGAATCGAACGATCCCTTTCTCATCGAGGATGACGGCGGCGCGCTCTGAGAAACCTTGCTTCTCGCGGAAGAGGCCGAGCGCCTCGGCCGCCCGGCCGTGGGGCCAGAAATCCGATAGAAGACGGGTCTTCTCAATCCCGATCGCCTCGGCCCACGCCTTCTTGCACGGCACCGGGTCGACGCTGACGCCGAGCGGCACCGTGCCCAGGCGCGTGAAGTCGGTCGCCCTCGCCTCGAGCGCCTGCATCTGAAGGCGACAGACCTCCGTCCAGGCGAGCGGGTGGAACGAGAGAAGGACGCGCTTCCCTTGGAGCGCGGTCAGGTTCACAAGATCCCCGTCTTGATCCTTCAGCGCCAACCGCGGCGCTGCGGTCCCTACGCGGACGATCTCCATGCGACCTCCTTTCTTCTTCTAGTCCTTGTTCACGACGAACGCGGCGAGGCGAGCCTCGATCGCGGCGCGCTCCATGCGCGGCAGGCGAGCGAGCGGTCCGTCGCCGACGCGAGCCCGGTACGACTCGGCGAACACAGGCTTCTCCGCGGTTTCGTAGAGCACCCCCACGGGGAACCGATCCGGACTGTCGAGGGCGAGGCCCAGGGCGGCGCTGCGGTCCGCCGCGTCGTGACCGGCGGGCACCGGAACAACACGTTCGCGGTACCAGGCGAGCGGGTGCTTCCCCCACGTGATGCACGGCTGGATGACGTCGACGAAGGACAGCCCGCGGTGAGCGATCGCGCGCGAGAGGAGGGTCGACAGGCCTTCGAGGTCCCCCGCGAATCCCCGCGCCACGAACGTGCAGCCGTGGACGACGGCGGTGGCAAGCATCTGAGCCGGATCGATCTCCACTCCGTCGAATTGCAGGCGCGTCGGCTCTCCGCGCGGCGTCGTCGGCGACGCCTGCCCCTTCGTCAGGGCGTAGATGCGGTTGTCGTGCACGATCACCGTGATGTCGGGGTTGCGGCGGAACGCGTGCAGGAGGTGGTTGCCGCCCTCGCCGTACAGGTCTCCGTCCCCCGACGTGACGATCGTCGCGAGCGCCGGATTCGCGACGTGGATCCCGATCGCGGCGGGGATCGCCCGACCGTGAAGGCCGTTCCACGCGTGGCAGCGCAGGTAGTGGGGCAGCTTCGCCGCTTGCCCGATCCCCGACACAA
>JBFYQX010000043.1:0-3372 GCA_041302525.1 Candidatus Bipolaricaulota bacterium
TACGAGCGCGTCGGATTCCGAGCGTTTCGCACGCAGCTCGTCTACGAGAAAGAGCTTCGTCCCGGCCGCGACATCATCGCGCGGGGGTAGACGCGCGCAGCGCGGCGCGTTGCTCCCGGCGCCGGGCACGCAGCATCAAGACGAGGAGCGACCCGGTGCAGACGACGGCGCGCACGGCGTACACGGTCGCCAGCCAGCCCTGGGACGAGAGGAGTGACAGGGCCGCAGCAACCAGCATGCCGATCCAGGCGGCGAACGACTCCGTGTTGCGGTCCGCCTGCCAGATCCTCTTCACGACCGGGAAGTAGGCGATGACGAGGATCGCCTGGATCGCCAGGTGCGCCGCCGCGTGCTGGCGCGTGAAGCCCCAGAACACGAGGATCGCGGCCACCGCGCCGAGGCAGGCGAGGTCGAAGCGCGAGAACCGCGAGCTCTTGTCGCCCCAAATCCAGATGGCGATAGACACCGTGCCGACCAGGGCGATGTCCGACGTGTTGAGGATGTTGTCCAGCGGGCTGAACGCGGCCTCCGAGAGGTAGGTCACGAAACTGCCGACGACGGCGATCGTGAAGAAGACCCACATCGCGAGCGCCGGCTGGATCCGTCTCTGGCGAATGAGCCAGACGTAGCGCACGAGGATGAACGCGTTGATCGCGACGACGGCGGCGAGCGAGAACGTCCTCACAGGGCGGCTCCCAGGACTCCGTCCAGGCTGGCGAGGAGCCGGTCGACGTCCGCCTCGTCGACGACGAGCGGCGGGTAGAAGCGAAGCAGGTTCGCCTGCGGCTTGTAGCCGACGAGGAGGCCGCGCGCGAGGAGCGCGCGGTGCACGTCGGCGAGCGCCGGGCGCGCGTCAGGCTGGAACTCGAGCGCCAGCATCAGGCCGCGGCCGCGTGCCTCGCGGACGGCCGCGTGCTGGGCGGCGAGTTCCGTGAGCGCGCGCAGAAACCGCGCTCCCAGCTCGGCGCTTCGCTCGACGAGGCCTTCGTCGCGCAGGATGGACAGGACTTCGCGCGCCACCGCGCAACCGAGCGGGTCGTTTTGGTGCGACTGAGCGTAGTGAAAGCCGTCGCGCCGGAGCGCGTCGGCGACGTCGCCGCGCAGGGCGACGGCGCTGACTGGGTAGCCGTTCCCGAGCCCCTTGCCGAGCGCGACGAGGTCGGGCGCGAGGCCGTAGTGCTCGAAGCCGTACCAGGTTCCCGTGCGGCCGAGGCCGGTCGTGACCTCGTCGACAACCAAGAGCCCGCCGGCGTCGGCGACGCGCGCGGCGAGGACGCGCACCGGGCCGCGCGGCGGAAGAAGCACGCGGCCGCCCGCATTGCCCGGCTCGAAGACGAAGGCGGCGACGCGGTCGTAGGGGATGCCGGCCAGGTGCGCGCAGTCAGGGTCGCAGACGTCGTGCCGCGCGCAGCCGTGGCACGCCTCACAATCCACCTCGATCCACTCCGAGGCCGGCCGTGCGCCCGTGGTTCCGTAGGCGGAGAGGTATGTGCCGGACAGCCCGAGGAGAAGCGGCCTCCGCGTGACGCGCCGGGCCATCTGCGCCGCGAGTTCGACCGCCTCGCTGCCCGACGCGAGGAAGAGGCACGCTCCGTCCGGCATCCGCAGGGACTCGAGCACCGCGCGCGCGGCCTCCGCAGCGAGCGCGCTCTCGACGCGGTAGCCGAGGTGCACGACGCGATCGATCTGCGCGTGCAGGACCGCCTGGAGGCGCGGCGGCGCGTGTCCGAGGCCCGCGCACCACACGCCCGACTCGAAGTCCACGAGACGCTGTCCGTCCTGCGTGTAGAGCGACGCGCCCTCGGCGCGGACGACATCGTCGTGCCACAGCTCGTACCCGGTGCAATCGAGGATCGGCCTCACCCTGCGGACCTCCTCCGGCCGCGCGTGAGCGTACCTGGTCTTGGCGCCCCGCGCCGGACTTGACGCCTTGCGCCGCACGCGGGATACTCCGCCATCTCGCGCCGCCGGCGTTCCCGGCACACACGGCGCGAACCTCGCCCTGACAAGGCGACGAGAAGGAGACGAACCCAGGTGCAGCTGGCCACAGCGTAGCGCGGATCGGAAGACCGTGACCAGACTGCTTTGCGTTCGATCCATTCTATTCTGACTTCGCTTCGAGAGCTTCTCTCGAGAGCGTCTTGCGCGGTCCTTTCCTTTCCGTTTGCGGTCAACTCGGTGCCAGAGCTCACCTGACATGAGCTCGGCTGATCACACGACATGACGAAAGGATGGACGATGAAGATCGCGATGCGTCCCTTCCGGGACGAAGACGACTACTGGCGAATCCGGCAGTTCCTGCGGGATGTGTACGTCCGCAACGGCAGGCGTGAGCACTCCTGGCTGCCACAACGACTCGACTACTGGCGGTTCTTCGGGATGCCGGTCCTGAAAGACGGAACGCTCGAGACCGACGTGTTCCTCTGGGAGGCCCCGGACGGAGAGCTTGCGGCCGTCCTGAACAGCGAGTCGCGCGGGTGGGCGTATCTCGAAGTCGACCCGAGGTTTCGCACGACGGCTCTGGAAGACGAGATGGTGTCGGTCGCCGAAGAGAAGCTGCGCACGATCGGCACGCGGACCGGGCGTCCGGTCCTGGTGGTCGTGGCCCAGGATGCCGACACGATGCGGACCGCGCTCCTGGCGGGCCGCGGCTACGAGCGGATGGCGGATTGGCAGGAGTGTCCGCGGGCGCGCGACTTGTCGCTCCCGATTCCCGCGGCGCCCCTGCCCATGGGCTACACGATCCGCGCCATGTTGCCGACGGACGACGACGCGCGAAAGCGCAACGAGGCGAGCTGGCGCGCCTTCCATCCGGACGAGCCCGCCGACACGGGATTCGACGGCTCGAGCTACCGGCACATCGCGTGCGAGCCCCTCTATCGGCGGGACCTCGATCTCGTCGCCGAAGCGCCAGACGGCGAGATCGCGTCGTTTGCCACCGTCTGGTACGACGACGCCCTGCGGGTTTGCACGTTCGAGCCCGTCGGAACCGCGCCCGCGCACCAGCGGAAGGGGTTGGCCAAGGCTGTGCTTGCCGAGGGCATGCGCCGGGCGTGGGCCATGGGCGCCCAGACGGCCTCGGTGGGCGGCGGCGGCGCTTCGAACCCGGAGGCCGACCGGTTGTACGCAAGCATGTTCGGCCCGGACGGCGTCAGCACGACGCCGTGGCTCAAGTTCCTCGACGGCCAGACGGGCTGACCTGCTGGGGAGTTGCGACGCGAGGAGAGACATGAAACTGACCATGCGACCGTATCGAAACGAAGACGACTACTGGGCGATCCGCCAGTTCCTGCGTGACGTCACCCTGCGGAACGGACGGACCGAGCACTCCTGGCCGGCGGCGCGCCTCGACTGGTGGCGCTGGCACGGGAT
>JBFYQX010000051.1:0-24712 GCA_041302525.1 Candidatus Bipolaricaulota bacterium
CCGGTCAGCCAGTAGGCAATGAGGTCGCTCAAGGTCGCCAGGCCAATCGTGACGTTGTTGGTTCGCGGCACGACGCCGCCAGACACCCACAACGACGCGGCGTACTGCACCTGGTCGAACGAGATCGTCCCGTTCACGCCGAGCCGCACGTCCACGGCCCCGGCCTTGGCGTCCCAGCACGAGATCGCCACGGGAACCGACAGGTACTTGAGGACCGTGATCTTGTCTTCTCCGGCGATCGGCAGCGTGAGCCGCGGCGACGAGGACAGCGCCGTGCCACGGATCGTCTCAAACTGCCGCTCCTCGCTCGGCGTCGTCGACGGCGACGTCAGCTCGTAGCGGATCTCTCGCTTCGAGTTGTCCGCCCCGCCCGTGAGCCGCTCCGAGAACACCCATTCCGCGAGCGTCGCGCTCGTCTTCAGGATCGCCCCGTCGGTCTCGACGGAGCGGAACGTCCATCCAGAAGGCACCGTCTCGCTCAGCGCGAGCCCGTCGAGCGAGGCGTTCGCCGAGATGACGATGGAGACCTGCACCACCGCTCCGGCGATCGTCTCGTCGTTCGGCAGGTACGTCGTGATCGTCCGCTCGACCGTGAGGTTCGTGACGACGGAGAACGTCCGCGTCGTCGACGCGCTGTTGCCCGCCTCGTCAAAGACGGTCAGGCCGACGGTGACCTCGCCCGCCGCCGGGAAGGCCGCGGTGAGCGTGGACTTGGTCGTCGTCTGGTCGGTCACGCCGTCGCCGTTCAGGTCCCAGGCGTAGCTCGCGATCTTGCCCTCGAGGTCGCTCGAGCCGCCACCGTCGAGCAGCACGTCCACGCCGATCAGCGCGGCGTCCACTGCCCGCAGCGTGCCCGGCTCCCGCAGGACGAAGCTCGCGGCCGGCACCGCGTCGCCGACAACCAAGGTGCGCGCCGTCGTCTCCGACTGCGCGCCGAGGCGGTCGGCCACGCGCAGCGAGACCGTGTAGGTCCCCGCCGTCGCGTAGCGGTGCTCGGGTCGGGCCACAGCACTGGTCGTGCCGTCCCCGAAGTCCCAGGCCCAGCTGACGATCGGATCGTCGTCGACATCGCGGGACTGGTCGCGGAAGGCCACCGACTCCGTCGCCCTCGGGGCCACGGGATCGAACGAGAACGCCGCCACCGGCACGCGGTTCGGCATCGTGACCGCCACCACAAGCGGCGAGAGGGGCGCCTCGCGCACCACGCCGCGGAAGTCGCGGTACGACACCGTGGACAGGTCGTCGGTCGGCACGTTGCCCTTCGCCGCCGCGTCAAAGCGCGCCTCGATGCGCACGATCTGACCGAGGGCGATCTGGGCGACGCGCCAGGTGAGGGTCGTCGAGCCGTCGCGCTCGGCGCGGACCTGGGCCGCCGGCAGCCCCCCAACGTAGCGGAGCGCGGCCGGAACGTGCTTGGTCACCACCACGTCCGACGCCGAGGCCGTCGTCTCGAGGTGGCGGGCGATGATCTCGACCGCGTCGCTCGAAAGGTCCTTCACCAACACGCCGCCCGACTGCTCGGCCAGGCCGGACAACAGGCTCAGGTTCAAGATCGGGCTCAACCCGACCGTGACGATGCGGATCCCCGTCTCCCCCGCCACCATGCCCTCGATGGTCGGAGCGGGACCCACGTTGTTCTGCCCGTCGGCGATGAGCACGATCGACAGCACCGCGCCCGGGCGCCCGTACCGCTGCAGCTCCTGCCGTGCGAGCTGCAGAGCCGATCCGAGCGCCGACTTGTTGGCGCTCGTGAGGTCGCCGATCGCGACCTTCGCCTCCATCTTGTCGGGCGTGAGCGGCACGACCAGTTCGGCCGTCGTGCCAAACGCGATCACGCCGACGCGATCCGTGCTGTCGAGCCGGCTGATGAGGTCGAAGGCGAAGGCCTTGGCCTCGCCGAGCTGGGCCGACGCCGACGTGTCGATCACGAGGACGCAGTCGACCGGGTACCGACTCGGTCCCGTCTCCCCGCGCAACGTGATGTTCACCACCGCCGTGTCCGGCAGCGCGCCCGCCCCGACGACGTTGATCGTCGTCGGGCTCAATGATTGCTCAACCTGCAGCGAACCCTCTCCCCACACCACCCCAGAGGTGCACGCCAACGCAAGGAAGAGAAGGACGGCGAGGGGTTTCCCCCTCGCCGTGCTTGTGGTCGTTCTCATGGATGATCATCTCCTCGCTCGGGCGCGCGATCCGCGCCCGATCAGACTAGCTCCCACCGCACACAGGAGCGTCCGGATCGCACGGCCCGTACGGCACCGGCGGCAGCGGATCGCAGATGTTCGTGCCCGTGAGCCAGTAGGCGATGATTTCCTTCAGCGTGTGGTACCCGACGGTCTGCCCGCACGTCCACGGCACGACCTCGTCCTCGAGCCAGAACGCGATGGCGCGCTGGACCTGCAGGAACGAGATCCTGTCGGACAGCGTGATGTCCAGCTGGTCGCGCATGACGTCCCAGCGGGAGATCGCGACCAAGACGGTCACGCACTCGCTGACGTCAACGCCCGAGTCGCCGGTGACCACCGTCTCCATGCACGGCAGCGCCGCATCGACGATCCCGTACAGGTCGCTGGAGCTCGCGTAGCACGGATCGCTGGACGCGATCTCGATCGCCGCGTTCTGCGGGACCTCGACCTGGTAGATGATCGTCTTCACGACCCCCGCCGGCAGCTTGGTCGGCCACAGCCACTGCGTGCGCGACCGCTTGTACGTCAAGCCGTCGTTCTCGACCGGGATGACCTTCCAGCCGGCCGGGACGTCCTCGTCCAGCCCGACGCCGTAGAGGTCCTGGTCCGACCAGATCTCGACCTTGACCGTGAACGTGCTGCCCGCGCGGTCCCCACCGGGGCCGGTGTAGTTGAGAAGCACGTTGTTGCACGGCACCGGCGCGAGGATCGTGCGCACCGCGTAGATGTTCGCGGCCGGCACGGGCGGCAGGGCCAGATCCACCGGCGTGCACGTGTAGGCGTACGCCGACAGCTCCTTCATGTCCTCGAGGCTGATGACCGCGCCACACGTCCACGGCACCGACTCGTCGTTCTGCCAGATCTCGACCGCGCGAGCGAGCTGCTGCGCGTCGATCTTCTGCGAGAGCCGGAGGTCGATCATGTCCTCGGAGTCGACGCCGACGCGCGGCACGAGGTGGGCCACCGCTTCCTTGAGCGGCAGGCACGACGACACCTCGACCTTGGACTCGCCCTCCACGGGGATCTCCATGAACGGCGTCGTCGACTGGAACGTGCCGGAGAGCGTGAAGCACACCGGCATCGTCGACGTCATCAGCTGCGAGGCCGGTGGGACCGTCAGCTCGTACGAGATGACCTTGGTCGTGTTCGCGCGGATCTGGTCCACGAAGATCCACTGGACCGTCGAGCGCTTGAACGCGGCCCCGGCGTTCTCGAGCGGCTTGATCTGCCACCCGACCGGCAGGTTCTCCTGCAGGCCGACGCCGGCGATGTCCATCTGCGGCTCCATCCGGACGACCACGAGGAACGTGCTGCCCGGCAGCGCCGCCGACGTGGAGATCGTCCGCGTCACCTTGACCGCCAGGTCACCTACGTTCACCGTCTGCGTCGCCCGGCCGGTCGCGCCGCCATTGTCGGTGGCGCGCACGGTCACCGTCTTCGTCCCGGCCGTGGCGTACGTGTAGCTGACCGTCGCCGCCACCGTCGTCTGATCGAAGACTCCGTCGCCGTTGAAGTCCCACTCGTACTTCACGATCTGCCCGTTCGGATCACGCGACGCCGACGCGTCAAACGTGATCGGCTGGTTGACCCGCGCGTTCGCGGTCGTCACCGAGAACCCGACCGTCGGCGGCTGGTTCAGCGCCGCCCCGACGATGATCGGGTCGAGCCGGTTGAGCAGGATCGTCTGCGGCGCGATGCGGTCGCCGGACAGGAACTTCACCTCGGTGATGCCCGCGGTGAACTCAGGGAACAGCGAGACCTGGAAGTCGGTCCCCAACGGGCCCAACACCATGCCATCGCCGCGGCTCTGATCCCAGGCCCACGACACGCTGCCGGTCGGCGGCGTCAGCTGCCAGACCTCGCGGAAGTCGCCGCTGCCGTCATCGCGAACCTGGTAGATCGCGCCCGCCGGAACGCCGGACAGGGTCATCTTGGTCGAGCCGGCCGTCCCGCCGGTCGCGCCCAAGAGGACGAACAACGAAATCTGGCCGTTCAGCGTGTTCTGATAGAGGAACATCACGGCCGTATTGGGCTTCTCGAACCCCGTCGCCGACTGCATGTTCGTCATCTTGTAGAACGCAGACGGTTCACCGGCGTTCGCCAGCGGAACGATTGGCTCCTGCGTTGCCCCCTGACTGACAGTGTAGAAACCGCTCCCTTGTGCAAGACCCATCCACGGCACCAGGAGAACGACCACCGCCAGGAGGAGGGGAAGGCCAAAGAGGCTGACCTTACGCACCCTCATTGCTACCTCCTTTGTTGGCGTACTCATCTCTTCTTGCGCAAAGCTTGAATGCAGCCCCACTCTAGCAGATGCCCTCCGGGTAAGTCTGTAACAGCGATTACGCTCCCGCGAGTCTCGATCTGCGTTTCCATCTCTATCACAGGGCCACGACGATCTGGTACATCGCCGCGTCGACGGCCTTTTTCGCCGCCTCAACCGGATCCGCCGTCAGTAGCGAGAACAGCGGCCGGTCGTCGGCCGACACCGTGGTCGTGAACTCGACGTCGCCGCGGGGGTTGAACACCGTGGCGAACAGCGTGACCGACGCCTTGCGTTCCATGCCGAAGAGGAGTCCGAGCGGGCTGATGACAATCTGGAGAGAGGTGCTAAGGAACGACGTCGCGCCCAACAAGAGGAGCGAGCGCTCCGGGCGGTACATGATGTCGTTCTCCCAGCTGACGATGCGCAGGATCACGATGTGGTCGGCGCCCAACACCGAGGACAGCCGCTGCACGGCCTCAACCGTGAGGCTGTTCCCGATGTACGCGTTCGTCACGCGCTGGGCGAGCATCAGGTCACCCTGCGAGCACGTCTCGCCTCCCGAAACGACGGCGCAGCGTTGCGCTGCGTAGTTGCGAATTAGCTCGAGATCCGCAGTCGGCACAGCGGCTGCGGCTTGGACGAACAGCGCTACCCTCCCGCTGCCCTGGGCCGCCACGGCGGCCAGCGCGACGACGAGAAGCACGACGGCGACGCATCTGGCGATTCCGCGCACATGATCCATATCTCGTTCCACCACCCCTATGGCAGACATCTCAATTGCCGTGCGGAGTCTAATCTCCCCGCACACGGAGCAGAAAGGAACGGTGTCGACGCGTCTTTCCGTCTTTGTCGTCGGGTCCCGGGACGAATGTCCCGTCGGCTACGAGCGAGCCCGTGGGGCTCTAGATCTCAAGTTCTTGCGGCTCCTGAGCGCGGTGCGGATGCACGGGTCCGGCGTAGACCTTGAGCTTGCGGAGCATCTGGCGGCCGAGTGTCGACTTGGGGAGCATGCGGCGGACGGCCTCGCGCACGGGCCAGGTCGGGTGGCGCTCGATCAGCTTGCGGTACGACATCTCTTTCAGCCCGCCCATGTACCCGGTGTGGCGCTGGTACATCTTGTCGTCCCACTTGCGACCGGTCAGCGCGATGCGCTCCGCGTTGATGACGATGACGTAGTCGCCGGTGTCCACGTGGGGCGTGTAGATGGGCTTGTGCTTGCCCTGCAGGATGGTGGCGATCTCCGTGGCGATCCGGCCAAGCCGCTTGCCGTCGGCGTTCACGACGTACCACCCGCGGTCCCAGCTCGTCCCCATCTCTTGATTCTTTGCGACATACGTCCGTTGCATTCTCGTACTCCTCCAGAGGTCCAGTTCGAGGCGCGATTATACCGGCGCCGCGCGTCCTTTCAAAGGACCCTTCGCAAGGTGTCTTCCGGCGCCGGCCCGTGGGACAAGAGGGTCACGGGGACGCCGACCGCGCGTTCGATGGTCTCGACGTAGGCGCGCGCTGCGGCCGGGAGATCGTCCCACGCCGCGGGCGGCCCGGCCGGCGCCCAGCCGGCAAGGTCATCGTACACCGGCTCGACGTCCTCGAGACGCTCGCCGGAGAGCGGGAACTGGGTCGTCTCGCGGCCGTCCAGGCGATAGGCGCGGCACATGCGCACCGTCGGCAGCCCGGCCAACACGTCGATCTTCGTCAGCGCGATCTCCGTCGCCCCGTTCAGGCGGACCGCATAGCGCAGCGCCACGAGGTCCAGCCAACCGCAGCGCCGCGGCCGGCCGGTCGTCGTGCCAAACTCCCCGCCGCGAACGCGCAGCCCTTCGCCCGTCTCATCGACGAGCTCGGTCGGGAACGGACCTTCGCCGACCCGCGTCTGATACGCCTTGGCCACCCCGAGGCGCGACGCGATCCGCCCGACGTCGATCCCGACCGACGCGGCGATCCCGCCAAAGAGGGTCGACGACGACGTGACGAACGGGTACGTCCCGAAGTCGACGTCGAGGAGCGTCCCCTGCGCGCCCTCGAAGAGAACGTTCTCGCCCCGTTCGAGGGCCTCGCCCACCACGCGCGAGGCGTCAACGATCGAGCCGAGCCACGGCGTCGCCCGTTCGATCTGCGCCGCGGCAATCCTCTGGGGGTCGAGGTCGCGGAGCGCCTGGCTGTCCGGCCACATCCGGCGCAGCAGGTCGAGGCGCGACGCGATCCGCTCGACGAGGTCGCGCGGCCGCAGGAGGTCGCCGACGCGCGCCCCGACGTGGGCCACCTTGTCTCGGTACGCCGGCGCGATGCCGCGCCGCGTCGTGCCGAAGTGCGCGCCGCTGCCCTCGAGGTCCTCGAGGAGCGGATGGAACGGCAGGATCAGGTGCGCGTTCTCCGCCAACAGGAGCCGCGGCGCCCGGCCGAGGTGGCGGCTCACGGCGTCGTACTCGTCGCGCAGGATGCCGAGATCGACGACCACGCCGGCGGCGATCACAGAGGTGACGCCCGGGTAGAAGGCGCCGGCAGGCAACAGGTGCGTGCCGAAGCGCACGCCGCGGTCGATCACCGTGTGGCCGGCGTTCGGCCCGCCGTTCGACCGCACGACCATCGACGCGCCCGCGGCCAGGAGATGGGTGATCTTCCCCTTGCCCTCATCGCCCCACTGCAGCCCAAGCACCGCCGTGGCCATAGTTTCCTCCTAGGCGCTCGCCGCGCGGTCCAGGCCGATCTCGAGCCGACCCGCCGGGAGCTCAATCGCCTCGCGGTGGGCGCACGCCGTCATCGCGCGTCGCACCTCGACCGCCAGCACCTCGGCGGCCAGCTCCTCCTCGTGCTCGGCAAGGACGGCGGCCAGGTCGCCCTGCGCCGCGTAGCAGAGGACAATGCGGTCTGTCACGTCGAGTCCGGCCTCCTTGCGCGCGAGCTGAATGCGGTGCGCCACCTCGCGGAACGTGCCCTGCCGGCGCAGGTCGTCGTCGAGACGGGTGTCGAGGAGCACGCGGTCCGGGCCGGCCGTCGCCTCGACGAGCCCCTCGGCGAGCGCGGTGACGTAGGTGACGTCGTCGGCCACGACCTGCACCGACTGGCCGTCGACGTCAACGTCGACCGGCCCACGGGCGAGAGCGGCCTGGAGCGCGGCCGCTGGTTGCGACCGGATCCAGGCGGCCACCTTGCCGCCGAGTGAGCCCAGCCGCGGCCCCAGCGTGCGGAAGTTGGGCTGCGCGGACGCGGTCACGTACCCCGTCGGATCGTCGACGATCTCGAGCCGTTTCACGTTCAGCTCCTGCTCGACCAGCCCGCGGACCTCGTCCGACAGCGCGGCCGCGCCCCGGACCAGCACGGCCCGCGCCAGCGGCTGACGCACCTTGACCTGGGCCAGGTTGCGCGCCTGGTGGCCGAGGGCGGCGATCGATCGCGCGAGCGTCATCTCGCGCTCGAGCGTCTCGTCGAGCCTGCGCTCGTCGGGCACCGGGTACGCGCAGAGGTGCACGCTCAGCGGATCGGACGCGACGCGCAAGTTCTGGTACACGGCCTCGGCCAGGAAGGGCGTGAACGGCGCCACGAGCTTGACGACGCCGAGCAGCGCCTCGCGCAGCGTGTCGTAGGCCGCGATCTTGTCTTCGCCCATCCCGCCTTTCCAGAACCGCCGCCGCGACAACCGCACGTACCAGTTCGACAGGTCGTCCACGAACTGCTCGAGCGCGGCCGTCGCCGCCACCACGTCGTAGCCGTCGAGTGCGGCGATCACCGCAGTCGCCGTCGACTGCAAGCGCGAGCGGATCCAGCAGTCGACGACCGACAGGCAGCGAGCGTCGAGCGCGTGCCGCGCCGGGTCGTAGCCGTCGATCGTCGCGTACAGCGAGAAGAAGTCGCTCGTGTTGCGGATCGTGTCCAGGAAGCGATACAGCGGCTCCTGGACCGCCGTTTCGACGACGCGCCGGGACTTCCACGGCGCGCTCGACGAGTACAAGTACCAGCGGATGCAGTCCGCACCGAACCGGTCGATGTACGTCCAGGGGTCGAGCACGTTGCCGCGGCTCTTGCTCATCTTCAGCCCCTGCTCGTCGAGGCCCAGCCCCGTCGCGATCACGTTTCGGTAGGGCGCCCCGCCGTGCAGCATGGTCCCGGTCGCGAGGAGCGTGTAGAACCAGCCGCGCGTCTGTTCCATCGCCTCGCAGATGAAGTCCGCCGGGTAGCTCGCCGCGAACTCCTCCTGATTCTCGAACGGGTAGTGCCACTGCGCAGTGTGCATGCTGCCCGAGTCGAACCACGTGTCGATCACGTAGCGCACCCGTTCGGCCCGCCCGCCGCACTCCGAGCAGCGCAGCGCCACGCGGTCGATCGTCGGCCGATGCAGCTCGACGGTCTTTGCTGCCTCCGGGTCGAGCGCACGGGCGACCAGCTCCGCGCGGCTGCCGACGGCCGTGACGTCGCCGCACGCCTCGCAGATCCACAGGTTGAGCGGCGTGCCCCAGTACCGGTCGCGCGATAGGGCCCAATCCTTGAGGTTGGCGAGGAAGTCGCCGAGCCGCCCCTCGCCGACGTGGTCGGGGTACCAGCCGACCGTCTCGTTGTTGGCGATCATCGCGTCCTTGAACTCCGTCGTGCGCACGTACCACGAGTCCATCGCGTAGTACAAGAGCGGCGTGTCGCAGCGCCAGCAGAACGGGTAGTCGTGCTCGTACTCCGCGCTGCGGTACAGGACGCGGCGCGCGCGCAGATCGGCGATCACGTCGGGATCCGCATCCTTGACGAACTTGCCGGCGCACAGCGGGAAGGCGTCAGTGAAGTGCCCGGCCAGGTCGACCGGCTGCACAAACGGCAGGCCGACCTCTTGTCCAAGGCGGTAGTCGTCCTCGCCGAACGCCGAGGCGATATGGACGATGCCCGTGCCGTCCTCCATGTTGACGAACGACGCCGCGTAGACCCGGTGCGCTGCGGGATCCTCCGTCAGCCGGTACGGCGGCTCGTAGCGCAGGCCGACCAGGTCCGCGCCGCGGAACTCGCGCCGGACGCTGTGCTCGCCGACCAGGGCGCGTTCGACGAGCGCCTTCGCCAGCACCAGCCGCTCGCCGCCCTGCTCGACCTCGACGTAGGCCGCGTCCGCGGCGACCGCCAGCGCGACGTTGCCCGGCAGCGTCCACGGCGTGGTCGTCCAGGCGAGCAGAGAGGTCGGCGCATCCCCGTCGCGGCGGAACTCAGCGTCCCCGTCGTCGACGATCGGCATGCGGATCGTGATCGACGGATCGGCGACCGGGCGATAGCCCTGCGCCACCTCGTGCGACGACAGGCCCGTGCCACAGCGCGGGCAGTAGGGCAGCGTCTTGTGCCCGTTGTACAGAAGCCCGCGGTCGTACAGCGTCTTCAGCGCCCACCACACCGACTCGATGTACGCGTCGGTGTAGGTGACGTAGGCGTTCTCCAGATCGACCCAGAAGCCCATCCGCTGCATCATGCGCTCCCAGTCGGCCTTGTACCGCCACACGGACGCCTTGCACTTGGCGACGAACGCCTCGACGCCGTAGGCCTCGATCTCCGGCTTGCTGTTGACGCCGATCTCTTTCTCGACCTCGAGCTCAACCGGCAGACCGTGCGTGTCCCAGCCGCCTTTGCGCCCGACGTAGTACCCCTGCATCGTCTTGTACCGCGGGAAGAGGTCCTTGTAGACGCGCGGCATCAAGTGACCGAAGTGCGGGCGGCCGTTGGCCGTCGGCGGCCCCTCGAAGAACACGTACCGGGGTCCGCCCTCGGTCTGGCGCAGGCTGGCCCGAAAGACGTCGTACTGATCCCACAGCGCGAGCACCGCCTCTTCTCGGGCGACCGGGTCTCGCATCAGCTTCTCGTAGCGCTTCACGCTCACTCCTTCATCCAGAAAACCATCGCCAGCACGCAACACGGCTCATTGACCACGAAATCGAGGGGCGCCCCGCAGCGGGGCTATCGAATATAGATGAGAAGAGGCATGCTCCGTCGGACTCGATGCGTCATGTCGGATCCCGCGGCATGATAGCGGCGCCCTCCGCGCGAGTCAAACCGCGGCGCGCCCGCGCTTCTCGCCCCCGCCGCCACCCGGCGCTCGTCGATCCTTGCCACGCGTCTGTCGATGAAGAAGGACAACTGTCAGATTCCGGACGCGCGTCGGTCGTTGCCCGAGACGGTGCGGGCGGACAGGCTCTCGCCATGAGGTCCACGCCAAGGCTCCGCTGGGTCGGTTTCGTCTTGCTCGTCGGCATCGTCGGCGCGCTGTCGGGCTGCGAAGTCGGGGACACCCCGGTCGCCGTCCTCGCGACGGCTGCGATCACCGGGCCCGCGCCGTTCGACGCGTCGTTTGACCTCTCGTACACGGCGCACCCGCTCGACCTGGCGATGGCCTACGAACTTGACTTCGGCGACACGTCGCCGCGGACGACGGGCAACGACTTTGACGTCGCCGTCCACCATACGTACGCCGCGGCGGGGAGATACCTGGTCGTCCTCACGGTGACCGACGAGCGCGGCGCGGAGTCGAGAGACAGCGTGGAGATCATGGTCGACAACACCGGTCCTCCGATCGGCCTCCTCGTCGGGATGACGGCGCCCGACTTCACGGCCCACGTCGCCGGCGGCGGGGAGTTCACGCTCTCCAGCACGCGCGGCTCGGTCGTCCTGCTCGACTTCTGGGGCGCGTGGTGCCCGCCGTGCCGGGCGACGCTGCCGCACCTGGACGCCCTCGCCCGCGCCTATGGCGGACGTGGGCTGGTCGCCGTCGTCGTCAGCACCGACCTCAAGGAAGAGGACGCCATCGCCACCCTCGCCGACGGCGACTTCACGCGGTTCACGAGCCTGTGGGAGCCCGGCGGGAAGGGTGGAAACTCCATCGCCCAGCTTTACGGCGTGGCGTCGAGCGACGTCGGGATTCCGCGAACGTACGTGCTCGACCGCCAGGGCGTCCTCCGCTTCGTCGGCCATCCGACCGACCTCACCCGGGCGATGATCGAGACGCTGCTCTAGTCGCTTCCGGCACTCCACAGTGCAGTCGCCGCGTTCGCCTGCGCCGTTGCCGCGCCGCGCGGCGGCCGATACCATGGCGCATCCCTTGGCAGGACGGTGACCTGTGAA
This sequence comes from Candidatus Bipolaricaulota bacterium, assembly GCA_041302525.1. Lineage (GTDB taxonomy): Bacteria > Bipolaricaulota > Bipolaricaulia > UBA7950 > UBA9294 > CAIOGO01. The sequence goes on from JBFYQX010000051.1 coordinate 11,530, forward strand.
ACCGCATCTCCACAGCGCGCTGGCCGGACTCCAGGCCGACTACGCCGACATCCGGCACGAGGACAACCGCAAGACCCGCATCCTGTTCCGCGGCAAGAAGCTCGAGACGATCGCCGAGAACGCGACGGCCGGCGCGCACATTCGCGCCTACGCCGGCGGCGGCAAGGCCCTCTCGTCGGTCTCCGACCTCGACCGCCTGGCGTCTGCGACCGCAGCCACCGCCCGCGCGGCCCGTCTGGCCGGGTCGCGACGAGCGGCGCCGCTGCGCCTCGCCGACCGCCCCGCGCCGAGCGGCGCGTTTCCCGTCCGGGCGCGCGACGACGTGCGCAACCTGTCGCTCGCCGACAAGGTCGCCCTGCTCGCGCACTACAACGACCAGATCCTGCGCGAGCCGACCGTCGTCTCGACCGAGGCCGAGTACGACGAGTTCGTGTCCACGCGCACGTTGGTGACCAGCGAAGGCCAGGCGGTCGAGTACGAGTTGGTGAACGTCACCGTGTACGGCCTGATCGTCACGAAGCGCGACGGCGTCGTGCAGCGCGTGCGCTTCGCGTTCGGCGGCTGCGAGGACGCCAGCCGGCTCCTCGGGCGCGAGGACGACCTGGCCCAACTCATCGCCGTCGCCCGCGACCTGCCGCTGGCCGAGCCAGCCAAGGCCGGCGTCTACCCGGTGATCCTCGATCCGAGCGAGGCCGGCGTGTTCATCCACGAGGCGTTCGGCCACCTGTCGGAGGCCGACGGACTGCAGGACAACCCCGACTTCCGCGCGCGGCTCAAGCTCGGCACCACGCTCGGCAGGCCGATCCTCCACGTCACCGACGACCCGACCCTGCCGGGACTGCCAGGCAGTTACGAGATCGACGACGAGGGCGCGGTCGCCGTGAAGACGCGCCTGATCACGGCCGGCAAGTTGACCGGCCGCCTGCACTCGCGCGAGACGGCGGCCGAGTTCGGCGAGCCTCCGTCCTCCAACATGCGCGCCGTCGACGCCACGTACACACCGCTCGTGCGGATGTCCAACATCTTCATCGAGCCGCACGGCGCGACGTTCGACGACATGGTGGCGTCCATCGACCGCGGCTACTACCTCTGCGGGGCGAAGGGCGGGCAGACCTCGGGCGACCAGTTCACGTTCGGCGCCCTGTGGGGCTACCGCATCGAGGGCGGGCGGATCGGGCCGATGGTTCGCGACATCAACATGTCGGGCGAGCTGTTCTCGACCCTCGCCGCCATCTCGATGGTCGGCGACGACCTCGCGTTCTCCGAGCGCGGCGGGTGCGGCAAGGGCGATCCTCCGCAGATGAACCGCAAGAGCGGCAAGGGCGCGCCCCACATCAAGATCGACCGAGTCACGGTAGGAGGCATCTGATGCGAGACGTGATCGAGCGAGCCCGCGGCACGGTCGACCAGGCGGAGTTGCACTGGGCGCGGGAGCGAACGCTCAGCGTGGTGTACGGAAACCGCGAGCTGAAGAGGATCGTGGACGACGACCTGTCCAGCGTCGCCTTGCGCGTCATCGACGGCGGCCGGATGGGATCGACGTGCGGCGTGCAACCCGAGGAGGCCGGGCTCGTGGAACGCGCCAAGCGGGCCGCCGAGTATGGCGAAACGGCCACGTTCTCGTTTGCGCCCGCCACGCCCGTTCCGCAGGTCGACAACTACGACCCGGCCGTGGCGCGCCTGGCCGCCGACGACCTGATCGCGATCTGCGACCGCGTGCGCGCCGAGACGCTGCGTCGCCGGCCCGACATCGCGTTGGCCATGCAGGCGACGGCCAGCTCGACGCAGCGCGTCGTCCGCACAACGGCGGGCGTCGACGCCGAGAGCGCGTCGACTGGGTTCGGCGTCTGGTTCGGCGCCCCGATCCGCGGCGCGGGCATCGGCGTGTGGAAGGGCGCGCTCGTCTCGCACGTGACCGAGGTCCCGTCGGCCCTGATCGACGAGTTCGACCGCTGGTACGCGTGGACCGAGACGGCCTCGACGCCGCGCACGGGCCGCCTGCCGGTCATCGTCTCGCCGGACGCCTCGTTCCTCTACCTCCTGCCCCTGTGGGCCGGACTCGCCGGCGGCGCGATCGAACGCAAGACGTCGCCGCTCATCGGCAAGATGGGCGAGGCCATCCTCTCGCCGAAGCTGACCCTGCGCGACGATCCGCTGCGCGCCGGCGCGCCCACGTCGCGGCCGTTCGACGACGAAGGCGTCCCGTGCCAGCGGCGCGCCATCGTCGAGTCCGGCGTGTTGCGCGGCCCGTTCCTCGACCTTCGCACCGGCGCAGCGCTCGGGCTCCCATCCACGGGCAACGGTCTGAAGCGCGAGCTGTTCGGGCAGGGCGCCGAAGTGCAGGCCAACCCGTGGGCCGTCGGCTGGACCGTCGACCCTGGCGATTCGTCGCTCGAGGCGATGATCGCCTCGCTCGACGAAGGCCTGCTCGTGACCGGCGGCCTGGGCTTTCACTCCGGCAACTACCCCCAGGGCGCGTTCTCCGTCCAGGCGATCGGCTTCCACATCCGCTCCGGGCGCGTCATCGGCCGTCTCGAGCGCACGATGGTGTCGGGCAACCTCTACGAGGACTTCTTGCACGTCGCGGCCCTGAGCCAGGAAGCCATCGACACCGAGGCGATGCTCGTCGGCGGCGTGCGCGCGCCGTACGTGCTCGTGGAGTCGCTGCAAGTCGCAGGAGCCTGATGCCGTCCTGGTTGTCGGCTCCGTGGAGATCGGGTAGGGTTGCCCGAACGGAGGGTGTATGGAGACTCTGCACATCATTGACCATCCGCTGATCCAGAGCAAGCTCACGCGGATGCGCGACGTGCGCACGGACAACGAGACGTTCCGGCGGCTGCTCGACGAGCTGACCGCGCTGATGGTGTACGAGATCACGCGCGACTACCCGCTGCGCGAGGTGGAACTGGAGACCCCGCTCGAGAAGACGATCGGCCGCGTCCTGGACGCGCGCGTCGTGCTCGTCCCGATCCTGCGCGCCGGCACGGGCATGCTCGGCGGCGTGCTCGACCTCGTCCCGATGGCGCGCATCGGCCACGTCGGCCTGTATCGAGACCCGCACACGCTCCAGCCGGTCGAGTACTACTGCAAGCTGCCGCCGCACCTCGAAGGCGCGCGGATCATCCTCGTCGACCCGATGCTCGCGACGGGCGGCAGCGCGATCGCCGCGGCGCAGCTGATCAAGAGCCGAGGCGGGCGGCACCTCCAGTTCCTCTGCCTCGTCGCGTCCCCGGAAGGCGTGGCCGCGTTCTCGGGCGCCCACCCCGACGTGCCGATCTTCAGCGCGGCGCTCGACCGAGAGCTGAACGCCAAGGGCTACATCCTGCCCGGCCTCGGCGACGCCGGCGACCGCATCTTCGGCACCTAGCCGCGCGGCTCTACCGGCCCCACGCCTCGATCAAGGGCGGCAGTTCGTCGAACCGCTCGATGACGTGGTGCGCCACCGCGGCCAGGGCCTCGTCCTTAGGGTTCGCGGCGATCGCCAAGCCGACGATGCGCATGGCCGGGATGTCGTTCACGTGGTCGCCGACAAAGCAGATCTCGCCGAGCGGGATCCCGCGTTCGGCAGCGAGCGCGCGCAGGGCCTCGTCTTTGGCCCACAGGCTCACAACCGTCTCGCTCGTCCCGGTGAACACCCCGTCGCGAACGTGCACGCGGTTGGCGATGGCGAAGTCGAGGCCGAGGTCCTGACGCACCCACTCCGCGACGAGGTCGACGCCCGACGAGAGGATGCCCAGGCCGTAGTGTGGGCGCAGCGCGCGGACGGCGCTTCGAACGCCGTCCGCGTAGGGCGCCGGGAGGACCCTCTCCGCCACCCGGGCGTAGGGGACGCCGGCAAGAAGCGCCGCGTCCGCGGCCACCCACTCGGCGTACGCCTCCGGCCGCCCGAGGTACTCGCGCAAGAGGGCGACCGAGCGATCGCGAACGCCGGCCGCGGCGGCAATCGCGCCCCAGCTCGACTCGAACTCGACCCCGTGATAACGAACCAGCGTGCCGTCGAGGTCGAAGACGACCGTCGAGATCGCTCGCCGCGCGGCCATGGCTACGGCAGGACCAGCTTCGCGCCCTCGCCGACTCCCCAGCGGGCGAGCGACCCCGCGGGCAGCTCGAGCGCGTAGAGGAAGGCCGCCGGCGCCGTGTACGCCTCCTCGCTGTTCGCCGTCATCGTCGTCGCGCCGACGAAGGTTCCGTCGGAGGCGAAGAAGGCAATGTCGAGGTCAAACAGCACGGTCTGCATCGTGAAGCTCAGCTTGGCCTCACTGTCGAAGACAAACAGGATCCCCGGGAAGCGCTCGATGTACGCGCCCGGGAACCCGCGGAATCCTGCCCAGCGCTCCATCCCGCTGTCGGCCACGAGCACCTCAAGCTGCATCACGCCGCCGCCCGACATCGTCAGCGTCACGCTGCCCGAGCCGAGGGTCCCCAAGACGCCCAAGCCGGCGCCGACCGGACTCCACGAGGCGCGCGGCGCGGGGTCTTCGGCCATCGCCGGCACGATGCGGACCGGCGCGTCGCCGATCCCGTTCGCATCCTTGTCCTCGACGATCGTCGTGCCCCAGAAGTTGCCCACCCCGTCGCTCGACCAGAGGTTGGCGGTCCCGTAGTCGGCCACCAGCCGCGCGCCGGCCCCGAGGAAGGCGTTGTCGCTCAACCGGTTGTTGGCCGAGTCGAGGTTCAGGTACAGGTGCTGCTGCGAGCTGTCGGTGAAGACGTTGCCGCGCAGGTCGTTCCCGCGGGCGGTCGAGCGCCCGAACGTCTCGACGAACAGGATGCCGCGCTGCGCCTGGGCGATCAGGTTGCGATGGATCCAGTTGTAGCTCCCGTAGACCGAGATCCCGTAGGCGCCGCCGAGGATCGTGTTCGCTTCCACGACGTTGCCCGTCGCCTGCTCGCCGAGCGTGATCCCGATCTCGCAGTCGGTCAGGCCGTTCCGCTCGATGCGATTCCCATCTGCCATCTCCAGCGTGATCCCCTGCTTGGTGTTCTCGTGGTAGATCACGTTCTCCGACACCGTGTTGCCGCCCGTGCCGCCGGACAACAGGATGCCCGACACGTTGGCGAACAGGACGTTGTTGGTGATCACGTTGTCGTCCGACGCCACGATGCGCACGCCGGAGTCGTTGGCCAGCACCTGGTTGTTGCGCACCGCGTTGCGCGGCGAGAGCGTCAGCTGCAGGCCGGCGAGGCGGTTGTTCTTGAAGGTGTTCTGCTCGATGACGTTGTCCGACGAGTGCAGCAAGAACAGCCCGTGTTCGGCGTAGACGGGCGTCGTGCGGTACACGGCGTTGGCCGTGACCGTCGAGTCGGTGACGAAGGCGAGCCGCAGGCCGTCGCCGTTCACCACCGTGTTGTTCTGGATCGTCAGGTTACGGCTGCCGGCGATCGTGAGGTGCGTCGTGTTAAGGTCCGACACCGTGGCGCCCTCGAGCCCGTACAGGTACTGGATCGCCTTGCCGTTCAGCTCGTTCGACGCGTCGATGTCGTGGCGGTAGTGCTCGACCGTGTCGCCGACGACGCGCAGCCCGATCCCGCTCGTGTACAACACGAGACTCCGCAGCGTCATGTCTTGCGAGGCGACAAGTTCGATCCCGTTCAGCGACGCCGACACGGTGACCCCCTCGATCCGCCCGCCGGCGGCGTAGGCCACGCGCACTGCGGCGCCGAACGGGTCGGTGAAGCCCTGCAGGATCACGCCGCGCAAGACGAATGACGCGCTGACGTTGTCAATGCGAATCCCGTAGAGGTCGCCCGCGCTGCCGTTCACCTCGAGCCCGGCGAGCACGTACGGATCTTCCGCCGAGCCCGTTCCGGACACCACGCCGTTCTCGGCCGTGAAGTCAGCGTCGGAGAGAATGGCGATCGGCCCGCGGCCGAGCGCCGTGCCCCCCGACCCGAGAACCAAGGCACACGAAAGCGCCAAGAGCAAAGAGAAAGCACGTTTCATTCCACAGACTCCTTTGCGCGCGCAACGGAGAGCCACCCGGATCCCCCCTGCGCCATAGGCAGTTATAGCCGACGTCATCCGCACCGGACAATCGCCGGCCGTCTCGATCATCGTCGTCGATGGTCCTCGCGCCCGTGTGGCGGTCCTGTGAAGAGCGCGTGAAGCTCTCGGCCAGCGGGCCACGTGCCGAACGTCCCTTGGCCGTCGGACCGCCAACCCGCCCGACGCAGCAGGCGGCCCGTACAGTCGGGCCATGCGACGAGCGAAGCGAATCCTGTGCGGCCTGCTGGCGGTGGGTGTCGTCTTGTTCGTGCCGGTTGTATCCGTCGAGCGCTCCGCGCCGCCCGCGCCGGCGTCACCGGCCGCGGCAGCCAGCCCTGCGCCTGCCGCGCGGAGCGGCCACCAGCGGGTCGGCGTGTACCTGACCGCGTTCGGCGTGCTGAACGAGAACATCCTTCGCGGCGTGCTCGAGGCGCGGAAGGCCGGGAAGATTGACACGCTCGTCATCAACGTCAAGGACAACCACGGGGACCTGTCGTACGCGAGCAGCGTGCCGCTCGCCAAGACGCTCGGCGCCTCGCGGGCGCTGCTCGACTTCAAGAAGCTGATCCCCATTCTCCGCGCGCAGGGGTTCTACCTGATCGCCCGCCAGGTCGTGTTCAGCGACCCGCGCCTCGCCGCGCACCTTGGCTACCCCAGGGAGTGGGTCCCGGCGCACGACCCGACCGCCGTCGCCTACAACCTCGCCGTCGCCGAGGAAGTGTCGCGGCTGGGCTTCGACGAATTGCAGTTCGACTACATCCGCTACGCCGACGGCGACGGACTCGCCTCCGGGTACGCGTCGCGATTCTCGGCCATCCGTTCGTTCCTCGCCCAAGCCGAGGCCGCGGTCGGCGCGCGGATCACGCTCTCCGCCGACCTCTTCGGCCGCGTGATGTGGGAGTGGAACACCAAGCGCACCGACCCGATCGGCCAATCCCTCGAAGACATGGCCGCGCACCTCGACTACGTCTCGCCGATGGTCTATCCCTCGCACTACACCGAGCGCCGCTACAAGGAGGACCCGTACCTCGTGGTCAAGGACGCGCTCGTCTCGGGCAAGAAGCGCACCACGACAGCCATCCGGCCATTCCTCCAGGTGTTCAACATGGCGATCCCCGCAGGGATGACGATCGACGCCTACATCGCCGCGCAGATCCGCGCCGCCAAGGACCACGGCGCCGACGGGTACCTGTTCTGGGAGCCGTCGAACGACTACCGCGCCCTGTACCGCGTGCTCGGCGTGCCGTACAGCTACTAGGCTCGCAGCCTCTCCGCGCGGCGTCGCACAGGATCCGCCCGTCGACGGGCCAACCCGCTCTTCACCCGGCGCGCAGCGGTGCGCGCGACACACTCAAGACCGCAGAGCCTCGTCCGTGCCCGGCCGCATCGGGTACAGTTTCCAGGCAAGGCCGACGACCCATGTTCCGCGAACTCGCTCGTTCCCAACGCACCGAGGCCCGCCTCGGCGAGCTCTTGACCGCGCACGGCAGCGTGCGCACGCCGGCGTTCGTCGCCGTCGCCACGCGCGCCTCGGTCAAGGCCGTCGAGGCCGACGCCCTCGCCGCCGTCGGGCTCGAGATTCTGATCTCCAACGCCTACCACCTGCACCTGCGTCCGGGCGAGGACACGGTCGCCGCGCTCGGCGGCCTGCACGGGTTCTCCGGCTGGCGCGGCCCGACGATGACCGACTCGGGCGGGTTCCAGGTGTTCAGCCTCGGCGCAGGCAAGGAGCACGGCGTCGGCAAGGTCGCCTCGATCTTCCCCGGCGACGAGTCCGCGGCGCCCCGCGTCGACGGCCCGCGGCTCGTCCGGCTGAGCGAGCACGGGGCGTGGTTCCGCTCCGTCGTCGACGGCTCCGAGCACACCTTCACGCCCGAGTCTGTCGTGACCATCGAACGCAAGCTCGGGGCCGACATCATCCTGCCGCTCGACGAGTGCACGTCGCCGCTGCACGACCACGCCTACACGCAGGCGGCCATGGCGCGCACCCACCGTTGGGCCGCGCGCGCTCTCGCGGCGTTTCGTCTCCTCGCCGACGACCCGACGTTCCCCAACCCGCACCAAGAGCTGTTCGGCATCCTGCAGGGCGGCGCGTTCGAGGACCTACGGCGCGAGAGCACGCGCGTGATCGGCGAGATGGGCTTCGACGGGTTCGCCATCGGCGGCTCGCTCGGCCGCTCGAAGGACGACATGCGCCGCGTGCTCGACTGGACAGTGCCCGGCCTGCCCGCAGACAAGGCCCGGCACCTGCTCGGGATCGGCGAGATCGAGGACCTCTTCGCCGCCGTGGCGCGCGGCGTCGACACGTTCGACTGCGCCGCGCCGACGCGGATGGCGCGGAACGGCAGCGTCTTCCTGCGCGGCGCGCCCAGGCACCGCATCCACCTGCGCAACGCCGCGTACCGCCTCGACGACCGGCCGATCGACCCCGGCTGCGACTGCCCGACCTGCGCGCACACCTCGCGCGCCTACCTCCAGCACCTCTGTCGCGCCGGCGAGCTGGCCTACTACCGCCTGGCCACGCTGCACAACCTGCGCTTCCTGACGCGGCTGCTCGAAGACATCCGCGAGGCCGTCGCCGCCGACCGCCTCGCCGACCTCGCCGCAGCGTGGGGTTTCCGGCTGTAGAGGCGAAAAGAAGCGCGGGACGCCCGACGGCGCCCCGCGAACCCAAGAACTGCCGCGGCCGCAATCCCCCGCTAGGGAAGGATCCGCCGCAACGAGCTTCCCAGCGCGCTGATGTCGAGGGCCGAGAAGTCGAGCGTCAGCCCGACGCGGTGCGACCCCCCAGCCGGGCTCGACACAAACGCGTAGTCCAAGAGGAACCCCGAGATGTCGAGGCCCAGTCCGACCGTGAACGAGAACGCGCCCTTGCTCAAGAGCCCGACGCGCAGCGCCAGAGTCGGGATCGGCGAGTAGGTCACGCCGAACGACAGCCCACCGGTCGTGTGAACGTCGAGCCCGACGGCCACCATCCCGAACATCGACGCCGACGCGCCGACGCCCACGTCGATCGGGAACGCGTTCGACTCCCCTCCGTCGAACGAGAGGCTCCCGAAGAGATTCGACACCGTGACCGCCACGGCTGGGTTGACGAGCGCGAACGGCCCGAGCGCGACGTCCTGGAACGCGAGGCGCGTGCCGAGTTCAAACGAGAATCCCGACCCGCGTTCCTCGTCCAGGCGCGTTGACACCAGCTTCGCCCCCGCACCGAAGGCGAGCCGCAGCGGGAGGTTGCCCAGGAACGGGAGCTGCGACGAGTCGGCGCCGAACCCGATCGAGATGAGCGTGCTGCCAAACGACATGACCTCCGTGGGCGCCCCCTCGTCGTCGTATCCCTGGATCGCGCCGGAGTTCAGGATCTCGACCCCGAGCCCGACGCTCTGCATCCCTAGGGCGAACGACGTGTAGTTGGCGAGCCCCAAGTGCGTCGCGAACAGCGAGCTGAAGCTGATCCCCGACAGCCCGGCGAGGCCCGCCGGGTTGTAGTACAGGGTCTCGGCGCCCGAGACCACGGACAACCCCGCGCCTCCCGAGCCCAGCTGCCCCACCCCGTGCGGGATGTCGAGGATGCTTACGGCGTTCTGCCCCGATGTGCTCACCGCCCAGCCCAAGACCAGGAGAGCGATCCCGGCGAAGATTCCACGTCTCACAGTAAGCCTCCTCTAGCGGACGACCAGGAGCTTGAACACTCCCGACCGCCACGACCTGCCCCCGTCGTTGGCGGTGACGATGACGAAGTACAACCCGTTCGGCACGTCCTCGCCGTCTGACTTAAGATCCCACGTGTAGGTGAGCGCGGCGTCGGAGACCTCTTCCTCGACGACGATGCGACCCGTGAGATCGAACACCACGAGCACCACGTCCGTCGACGCCGCCGGCCGGTTCAGGACGAACGTCACGCTGCGCGACGCCGGGTTCGGGTAGCCGTAGGGCCTTTCGATCTCGCCCTCCGGCACGACCCGCAGCGTCTTCTCATCGCGCGCCGTGCGCCCGCCGTCGAACGTCACCACCACACTCACCGTGTACGTCCCTTCTGCCTCATAGGTATGCGTCGGGGACGGCGCCGTGCTCGTCTCGCCATCGCCGAAGTCCCACGCCCAACCCGTTGCCGTCCCGCCGGTGACCGTCGCCGAGAACGGCAGGGCAACGCCAGGCTGCGGGTTCGTCGGCAGGACGATGCTCGCGCCCACCGCCACCGGGCCGAGGTTGAGCGTGCCGGTCGCCGTGCCCGTCTTGCCGCGATCGTCGGTCACGGTCAGCATGATCGTGTAGGCGCGCGCGGTCGTGCAGCCATAGGTGTGGCTCGGCGTCTGAATCGCGCTCGTCGCGCCGTCGCCGAAGTCCCACAGCCACTGCGTGACGCGGCCGTCGCTGTCGGTCGAGCGGTCGGCGAACGTGATCGGCCGCCCGCAGGCGCGGTCGCCGGCCGGCGTCGTCACGTCGAAGGCCGCGATCGGCGGCGCGTTGACGACCACCTGGACCCGCTTCGTGATCAGGTCCGTGATCCCCTCGTTGTTGGTCACGATCAGCGTCACAGCCTGGCTGCCGCCGATGGCGAAGGCGTGGTTCACCGTCTGCCCCGTGGCGTCGGCCTCGCCGTCGTTATCGAAGTCCCACTCGTAGAACTCCACCGTGCCGCCCGGCGCCGTCGACGCGCTGCCGTCGAACTGCACGACGTCGCCCACCTCCGGCTGGATCGGCGACCAGTTGAAGTCCGCTCGCGGGCGCACGAACTCGACGGACACGACGCGCGTCTTGTACCCATACGCGCCCTCGTCGTCGGTGACGCGCAGCTGCACGATGCGCGCGCCGCCCTCGTGAAACACGTACGTCAAGAGGCTGCCCGTGCCGTCGTACTGCCCGTCGCGATCGAAGTCCCACTCGTAGGCGACGATCGTACCGTCCGCGTCACTCGACCCGTCGGCGCGGAAGGTGACGACCTCGTTCAGTCGGACCTCCGAGCCCGACTGCGGCGTGAACGTGAAGTCGGCGATCGGCGCCTGGTTGTCGCCGCTCGTCCCGCCGACCGACACCGGCACGCCGCGCGTCTGGACGTCGACGGCCAGGTCGTTGTCCGTCACCGTCAGCGTCACCGGGTAGACGCCCGGAGACGGGAACGAGCGGGTGACGGTCATGCCTGTCGCGTCGGGCGTGCCGTTCGCGTCGAAGTCCCACTGGTACAGGGAGATCGTCCCGTCCGGATCCGTCGAGCCGCTGGCCGAGAAGGTCACCACCTGGCCCGTGTAGGGCGTCGCCGGCGTGAACGTGAACGACGCGACCGGCGGCGTGCCCTGCACCGGGACGACGCGCGTCGAGCAGGACTTCGCTCCCTTGTCGTCCGTGACGCAGAGCGTGACCGGGCGCGCGCCCACGATGCTGAACGAGCGCGTCGCCGTGGCCCCCGTCGCGTCGGTGATGCCGTCTTCGTTGAAGTCCCACTCGAACATCGTGACCGTGCCGTCCGGATCGCTCGAGCCCCCGGCGGAGAAGGTCACGAGCTGGCCGAGCTTCGGCGCCGTCGGCGTGAACGTGAAGCTGGCCGTCGGCGGCGCGTTCGTCACCGTGACCGTCCGCGTCGTCGACGACGCGGCTCCGCGGCTCGTGCTGATGGTCAGGCGGACGTTGTACGTGCCCGGCGTCGGGAACCGGTGCGACGGGTTCTGCGCCGCGCTCGTGGCGCCGTCGCCGAACACCCAGCTCCACGACGTGATCGACTCGCCCACCACCGTCGAGCCATCGAAGAACTGCACTGTGTCTTGGGTCGTCGGGTTCATCGGCGTGTGCGTGAACGCCGCCGCCGGCCCGCCAATCGTCAGGCTGACGGTCTTGAGGTTCGTCCGCTCGCAGTTGTCGCGCACGAGGAGGGTCACCGTGTACGTGCCGCCGTTCGCGTACTGGTGGCGCGGATTGCGTTCGATGCTCGTCACCCCGTCGCCGAACGACCACGACCAGGCGACGATCGTCCCGCCGTCCGGATCCGTCGAGGTGTCGGTGAAGGCGACCTCATCGTGGACCGTCGGCGAGGCGGGGAGGTAGGTGAAGTTGGCGACCGGGGGCACACACTGCACGGGAACCGTCTTGATCAGTGAGTCCGTCGCCCCGGCCCCGTCCCGGACCGTCAGTGTCGCGAGCTGCGTGCCCGCCGTGGGGAACGCGTGCCGCACCGAGCGGCCTTCCGCGGTTCCGCCATCGCTGAACGTCCACGAGTACTGCGTGATCGAGCCGTCCGGATCCGTCGAGCAGGCGCCGTCGAACTGCACCGGCTCGCCCGCGGCCGGATAGGCCGGCGTGAACGTGAAGCACGCGTCAGGCGGGCTGTTGGTGACCACGACGTTCTTGGTCACGAAGTGCGACCCGCCGCGGTCGTCGCGTCCGCGCAGCGTCACCGGCTTCGTCCCCGCCGTCGTGAAGGCGAACTGGACGACCCGGCCCGTCGCGTCGTACACGCCGTCCTGGTTGAAGTCCCAGTCGTAGCCTACGAACCACGAAGGATCCCCTTCGACGACAACGGCAGTGAAGGTCACCTGGGCACCCACTGCGGGGCTGGCCGGCACCGCCGTGAAGTCAATCGTCGCCTGCGCCTGCGCGAGATGACTTCCCCCCAGCATGAAGCCCAACAGCACAAGCGCGATGAATGAACCCCTTCTCACCACCATTGCCTTCCCTCCTCCGCCTGAAGCGGGCGTCTTGGCATCAGCAAGAGCATCGTGCCCATCCTACACGTGACCGCGCAACCGCCCGGCCGCGCCCAGTCCTGCGCGTCCCGGCCCTTCGTCATCTACACGCGGGAAGATTGTCCCGTTCCACCGCCTGAGCCCCGCGGCCCCGCCTGCGCCCTTCTCCGCAAAGAGACGAAGCCCTCTCCGCCTTCCCGACGTTCGCCGGAGGCAGAGAGGGCTTCCCTCTCCCACCGCACCTCGCCTAGACCCTCGCTCGCCTTAGCGCAGGATCACCAGCTTGCCGGTCTCCACGCAGGACTGCCACAGCCCGCCGACGCGCGCCCACATCCGGTAGAGGTAGACGCCGTTCGCCAGGTAGTCGCCCACGAGGCTCTCCGTGTGCCAGACGATCTCCGTGTCCTCGGACTCCGCCGCGTAGGCCAGGCGCCCAGCCAGGTCGTAGACCTCGACGCGCACCGCGTCCGCCGACGCCCCGCGCACCGAGAACCGCGCCGTGTGGATGTCGCGGATCACG
>JBFYQX010000065.1:0-10584 GCA_041302525.1 Candidatus Bipolaricaulota bacterium
GGTCGATCTCGCGGTGCAGGCGGCGGTAGGCGGACAGGCCGATCTTGGCCTCTTCGGACGCCTCCAGGGCGACGAGCGCATCCCCGTCCTCGCTCGTGATCCGCAGGATCTCGCCCTGGGCGTCCACCTCGAACCCAAGCTCCTGGAAGGCGGCGGCGACAGCTTGCTCGAACAGGGCGCGGCCTTTGCCGTAGAGCATGGTCTTGGCGCGCGTCTTCTCTTCGAGCTTGCCGCGCACCTCGTCCACCTTCGCTTGCAGGGCGTCGCGGCGCTCGGTCAGCGAGGCGAGCTCGTCGGCGAGGGGCTCCTCGCCAGGCAGGACGTAGCCAGGAAGCCAGTCGGGCACGGAGACAAACGCCGGGCGTGTCGACGCGCGGCGGACGGCTTCGAGGAGCACGTCGGCCTCGCGCGACGGCGAGACGCCCTCGACGGGCGGAAGGAACACGAGGCGGCCTTCGTCGACGGGGATCTCGAGCGCGATCGCGTCGCCCACGCGGTTGCGCGCCAGCACGGTCGCGAACCGTTCGAGCGGCGTCGACAAGAGGTCCTGGTAGACCGCGTCGTAGGCGATGCGTTCGGCAAACGCGCGCAGGTACGCCTCGAACGGGCTGCCGCTCGCCTCGACGACGGCGTCCTGGCCGCGCCGCGCCACGAACCGGCCGTTCGACGGGAAGGCGAACTGGTGCTGTCGATCGACGAGCGTGACGTGGGGCATCCAGGTGGCGCGATCGATGCGTTCGGCGGGCGCTCCGGGTGCACCGACCTCAAGCGCGTCGCCGCGCGCGTGCAGGCGCACGACGAGGACGCCGCCGCGTCGCCGCAAGAGGTCGTCGGATTCCTGGCGACGCTTGGCCATCCAGGCGGCCAGCGTGCGGCCGAAGCCATGATCCCTCTCGGGATCTGTGCGTCGCGTGCCGTCCGGCCCTGGCGCGGCGGTGTCGGTCCAGTGGCGCGGCAGGGCGAGGGGATCGACGAACACTGCGTCGAACGCGGAGAACGACGCGCGGTCGAAGAACCCCTCGCGATCGATGGCCGGGTGTTCGAGGAGCCAGTCGACGGCCAGGAAGCGCTCGTTCATGGGGCGAATCATAGCGCCCCGTTCTGCGAGACGGCAAGAAGAAAAGGCGGGGCCCCGCGGGCCCCGCCGATTTGGCTACGCAGGGGGGACTACGGAGTCCCCAGGGATCCGATCTGCGGACCCCAACCGATCCAGAGGATGGCCGGCGAGCTCGTGTTGTCGTAGCGGAACGGGTATCCGGTCCAGAAGTTCGTCGACGGAACGAGCGGCTTGGGCAGGCTGCGCAGGCCGACGACGAGCGGGTTGTACGGCGACTGCACCATCAGGCCGCGGAGGTAGACGAAGTTCTTCGACTCCTCGAGCGTTCCGTCCCCGTTCGTGTCCATCTTGAGGCTCATGTACATCGACGTCGAGTCGGGGATGGTGAACGAGTAGTCAACCGAGCCGGCCTGAAGGGCGCCCTCGAGGACGACCGTCTTCCCGCTCGGGACGGGCGTCGGGATGATGCCGAGCGGCGCGACGCCGCCGGACCACACCTCGTTCACGCCGGTGATGTTGCCGTCGCTGCGCAGCTCGATGCGGAAGTTCCGCGGCGCGGCCCACCCCGCCCCGGCGTTGACCGTGATGTGCCAGGTGTCGCTGCCCCAGATGAAGAACCCCGCCGTCGTGCCCATGGCCGGCGCGCCGCCGGACGACCCGCCGCCGGACGCGGCGACCACGATCGTCTGCGTCGTCGATGACGACAGGCCGCTGTTGTCGGTCACGGTGAGTCGGACGAGCGCCGTGCCGGCCGTCGAGTACACGACCTGGCCGGTCACGCCGCTGGCATCGACGGTTCCGTCGCCGTTCAGGTCCCACTGGTACGACACGATCGTCCCGTCCGGATCGTAGGACGAGGCTGCGTTGAACACGACGGGCACCCCGACGACGGGCGTGGCCGGCGTGTACGTGAACAGCGCCACCGGCGCCTGGAGCGGCGTGCCGACCTGCACGGATTGCGTCGACGCGTTCGACGCGCCGCCGTTGTCGGTGACGGTCAGCGTGACCGGGAACGATCCCGCGGCCATGAACTGGTGGTAGACGACTCCTTCGGTGGCGGTTGCGGTCGAACCGTCGCCGAACGCCCACTGGTACGTCACGATCGTTCCGTCAGGGTCCGTCGACGCCGTGGCGTCGAAGCGCGCCCACGCGCCGACCGACGGCGAGGCCGGCAGGACCGAGAAGACGGCCACCGGCGACTGGTTCGGATTTCCGACCTGGACGGTGCGGGTGGCGACAGCCGTCGCACCGAGGTTGTCCGTGACCGTCAGGGTGACGAGGTAGCTCCCCGCGGTGGCGTAGCGCTGCCACGCCACTGGCCCCGTGTCAGTCTTCCCGTCACCGAAGCTCCAGGCGTAGGCGGCGATCATCCCGTCGGGGTCAGCCGACGCCGAGGCGTTGAACTGCATCCATACGCCGGGCGTTCCGACGGTCGGATCGTTCGTGAACAAAGCCACGGGCGGCTGGTTGACGGCGCCCACTCGGACACTCTGCGTGCTCGTCGTCGCCGCGCCGAGGTTGTCCGTCACGGTCAACGAAACGTTGAAGATCCCACCGGTCGTGTAGCGGTACCAGGCAGTCGGCCCGGTGCTCGTCGCGCCGTTGCCGAAGTTCCACGCGTACGAGGCGATGGTCCCATTGGGGTCGGTTGACGCGGCGCCGTTGAACTGGATCCAGTCGCCGACCGCGGGCGAGGTCGGCGTGTAGACGAACACCGACACGGGCGGCTGGTTGGCCGGCGCGGACGGCGTCAGGTTGACCGAGATCGTGCGCGTGATGTTGGAAATGAAGTAGATGCGGTTTGTCCAGGTCTGATAGCCGGTCTTCGTCAGCGCCAGGCGGCGGTAGCCGGCCGGCACGTACACGGTGCGCGGCGTGTAGCCGACGTACTCGTCATCGACGTAGATCGCGGCCCCGGCCGGCGTCGACGAGATGTTCAGGCGCGCGTAGGTCGGCACCGAGCCCTGCACGATGTCGAAGCTCGTGAAGTTCCACGAACGTTCGGTCTCGGGCAGGATGCCAAGGATCTGGACCTGGATCTGGGCTTGCAGCGCCTGCGGATCCCCGGTGAACGCAGCGAACGGGTCCACGGGCGACGTGGTCGCCAGGATCTGGAGGTACTCGGTCCCCAGCGGGGGAGCGACCTGCCAGTTGCCGGGCACGATGTGCTCGCCGGCTCCGACGTAGTTCCCCGAGCCGCCGGGCAGCGTGTTTGGGAAGAGCTGGTTCGCCTGGCCGTCGGGGGTGATGTCCCAGATGTAGATGTAGGCCGGCTTGTTGACGCTGTAGCGGATGATGATGGACTCGCCGACGGCGTACGCGCCGCGGTCGACCCAGATGTTGACTTGCAGAGCCGTGCTCTCCGGAGGCGTCGGGATGATGCCCAAAGGCGCCACGCCGTCG
The DNA here is from genome assembly GCA_041302525.1 of Candidatus Bipolaricaulota bacterium. GTDB lineage: Bacteria > Bipolaricaulota > Bipolaricaulia > UBA7950 > UBA9294 > CAIOGO01. The sequence goes on from JBFYQX010000065.1 coordinate 3,461, forward strand.
CTGAGGCCGGCCATCGTGAACAGCGAAGCGACGAGGACGGCGAGCGTCCCGATTCGCCAGATTCTTGCGTTCATGGTCTCCCTCCCTAACTCGTCTCTAGCTTCTGTCTCTAGCGTAGCGCCGCGAGGATAACCTGTGTCAAATCCGCGGGCCCAATCCTGCTCATGAGCAGTTCCACGTCCGTCGCCGACAGGACGCTCCCCGAGAGGAGCGCGAGCCGCGCTCGGACTTCGTCGTAGATCTTCTGGCTCTCAAATGGGCTGCCCCCGCCCTCGACGTAGTCGCCGAGAGCGTCGCCTACCTCCGAGAGGAGGGCGTCGAAACGCGAGGCCGGGAGCGCGGTCGCGCCGGCGGCGACCGGGGCGCCCGGCGCCGCACGGAAGACGCCGCGCGAGTAGAAGAGGTCACGCGTCTGTTCGAGGAGCTTGAGCCGCTGCGCGAGCAGCGAGCCGAGCGACGACAGCGACACGCCGCGGGCCAAGCCCTCCGAGGCCTTGCTGAGCAAGCTCGTGAGGGGAAGGCCCTTCTCGATCCCCTGCGCGAACACGAGGACGATCGCCTCCTTGTCCGCGGCGTTTCCCGACGCGGCGGCGAGGCGCTCGAACAGTCGATAGGTCTCGTTCACCGGGAAGGTGCAGCACGCGTTCTTCAGACCGAGCTCGAGCGCGGCCATCACGCGTGTCTGGCTCGCCAGCGGGATGGAGGCGAGCACGCGCGAGAAGTCGTCGAGCGTCACGGCCGTCGCGGCGAACGTAGCGCCAGCGAGGCCCACGAGGACCGCCACGATCAGGAACGCTCTCTGTCTGGTCATGCGCCGTCACCTCCTCCTCCGACGTAGCGGACGGAGCTGTACTCCCCGAAGCTCTTGATGTACTCGTCGGCCGACGGGTCCTGGCCGAACCACCGGCCGTCGATGATGAACGCGTACTCGTAACGGCCCGGCGGGAGAGGCATCTCGGCCGTCCAGATGCCGTCGCGGTCTTCGTCCGACAGGGGGATCGGTTCCCACTCACTGAAGCTGCCGACCAGCGAGACCGTTCGCGCCTGCGGCGCGGGCAAGAGGAACACCACGCCGCGCCCGGCCGACGCTGGAGCGGTCGCGCTCCGCACCGCCGGCGCCGGCGCCGCGCCAAGAAGCGGCGCTTCAGCCGGCTGGTCGAGCGGCAGGTGTCCGCCGAGGAAGGCACCGAGCATCAGGCAGGCCGCCGCCGTGGCCGCGACGAAGCCGAGTTGCGCTCGCCGCGCCCCACGGGTGGGGGCGACCATCGCCCGGACGCTGCCCCACATTCCCCGCCGGGGCAGTCGCTCGCCGAGCGAATCCACGATTCGGTCCTCGAGCCCGCGGAGCGAGCCCGCGGCCGCGACGACTTCTTGGCGGAGCGCATCGCGAAGCACGTCGTCCATCGGATCTCTATCTACGAGATTCATTCGGACTCACGCTCCTTGTCGAACAACTCTTTCAGCATGGCCTTGCCTCTGTGGATCCTGGTCTTCACGGTTCCTTCCGGAATGGCCAGAATGTCCCCGATCTCCTTGTACGAGAGGTCGTTGTAGAACCGCAGGACGAGCGGCGTGCGATACGCGTACGGCAGCTGAGCGAGCGCCGCGCGCACGCGCACTTGGCGCTCTTCCTGGGCCACCGTGCGCGCCGGATCCGCCGTCCCCTCGAACTCATAGTCGACCTCCATCACCGGGTGGTTGCGCCGGTACCGCAGCCGGTTGCGGCACAGGTTTGCGGCGATGGTGAACACCCACGTGGAGAACTTCTTCTCCAGGTTGTAGCGGCGCAGGTTCAGGTAGGCGCGAATGAACGCGTCGTGGGTGATGTCCTCGGCGTCGGCGCGGTTGCGCAGAAAGCCGAGACAGAGTCCGAACACCGCGTCCTTGTACCTCATGACGATCTCACCCCAGGCGGCGGTTTCCCCTTCCAGCGACGCGCGCAACAAGCTCACCTCGTCCTGCGTCCGGTACACGTTTCCGTTGCCCTCCTCGGCCCTCAATATACACGGTGTTCCGGCGAGGGTTTCGAGTCGACATCGGTCACCTCGGGTCGGGACGAACCCTCCGCTGCGGGCGTCCTGGCGTCTCGGAGCGCGACGGGCGAGGCCATAGACTGAAACGGGTCTACGCCGGCTTCCCGGCGCCGTAGTGGGAGCCGGACGCTGAAGGAGGTCACGACGATGTCACGGGACAGAGCAGCGAGCCGGAGGTGCTTGCGCAAGCTCGCCACGGTGGGGGTCTTGCTCGGCATGCTCCTGGTCGGGCTTGCAGCGTGCCGAGGGTTTTTCGGGCAAGGGCCGATCGCCCTCCTGGTGATTGACAACGGCGGCGACACGGAACTGCCCGTGGTCGTCTGGTTTGATCTCAGTGGGTCGAACGATCCGGATGGGGTCATCGCCAGCTTCACGCTGGACTTCGGGGACGGGTCGCCAGAGCTGACAGGGGCCGATGTGTCGGTTCCCGTCTCGCACACCTACCTGACCGCGGGCGCCTACACGGTGCTGCTCACGGTGACCGACACCGACGGGCGGATCGGCATGGTAAACGCCACCGTCGTCATCGGCCCTGTCATGATCACGTTCGCCGCGAACCGGTCTTCGAACTACGACATCTACCGCATGAAGGGCGACGGGGCGGAGCAGGGCGCCGTCTTGGTGACGGCCGAGGATGAGCTGTTCCCCGACCTCGTGCGCGGAACGCGCGATCGGATCGCTTACGCGGCCGAAGACGGCACGAGCTGGAACCTCTGGACGATGAACGTGACGGGCGGCAGCCGGTCGCAGCTCACGACGCAGACGGGCTCGAATCAGATCCAACCGTCGTGGTCGTTCGACGCGGCGACGATCGCCTACGCCTCGAACGCCGCGCAGACGCCGTCGTCCACCACGTGGGAGATCTACACCATGACCGCTGCCGGCGCGAGCCAGGCGAAGCTGACGTCGCAGTCGCCTTCGTACGCGATCGCGCCGTCTTGCTCGCCCGTGAATGGCGACATCGTGTTCGTCTCTGACGCCAACGGCTCCGGCGGCACCGCGGATGGCGGTAGCGCCATCTGGCTCTGGGATGCCTCGGTCGACTCGGCGGTCATCCTCAAGGACGGCGCGGGGCGCGACGGCGACGCATCGCCCACTCTGACCGGCCTCGGCGTCGACCCGAACCTGCCTGCAGGCGCTGGGATCTCGCGCCCAGTCTGGTCACCCGACGGGACGAAGATCGCCTACGCGGCCGAGGTCTCGGCCGGCGGTCAGATCGACGTCTTCGTCATGGATGCCGACGGCTCGGACGCGCAGACGCTCGAGGAGTACGTGGACGAGCTGGGTGTGCTGAACACCGAGATCTCGACGCCTGACGACGAGTTCTGTCCCTACTGGCTCGAGGACGGGAGCGGGATCGTCTACGCGAAGGAGGACACAAGCGGCGACTACCGGCTGTACAAGGTGACCTTCGCCACCGGAGCGATCACCGAGTTGACAGCCGCGGGCGACAGCATCCTGCCGACGTCGGTTCCGTAGACAGCGCGCAGGCCTTCGGCTGCGACCTCTGGCAGCCCATCGGGGAACGAGCAGGCGCCGCTCGTTCCCCGTCGCATTTCCCGTCTCCGCTATGCCCGCCGGCGCCGGGCCGCCGCCACGCCGAGGGCCGCCAGGGCGGCCGCCAGGATCGGCCCGTCTCCCCAGCGCGTGTAGAGCGAGATCCCGTCGCGGAGAGCGACCTCGGCAACGACGACGCCTTCGTCGCGCGTCGCCGCGACCACGCGGCCGGTCGGCGACACCGCGCCCGAGATCCCGCCGTTCGCCGACTGGATCATCCAGCGCCGCGTCTCGACCGCGCGCAGCGCCGCAAAAGCGAAGTGCGCGTCACGCTGCGCGCTCAAGGCGAACCAGGCGTCGTTCGTGACCGTGACGATCAGCTGACCGCCGCGGCGGACCAGGTCGCGCGAGCCCTCGGGGAACGTCGCCTCGAAGCAGATCGGCGTCGCGATGCCGCGAAGCGGCTGCTGGTTCCGGCCGGCCGTCAGGTCGACCGGCAGGACGGCTTCCAACGCCGGGCCGAAGCCGAAGAAGGACCACAGCGACCGCGCCGGGATGTACTCGCCGAACGGCACGGGCCGCACCATGTCGTAGACGGCGGCCACGTCGCCCGACCGATCGAGGAGGACCACGCTGTTGTACCAGCGGTCGCCGCGCAGATCGCTCGTTCCGAACAAGAGGCCGACTCGCGTGGCGCGCGCCGCGTCGGCCAGGCGCTCGAGCACGGGCGGGTTGCGCAGGATGTAGGCCGGGAGGAACGACTCTGGGAAGACGATCAGGTCTGGGTCCGCGGCGACCGCTGCGTCGGCGAGCGCCCCGTAGCGCGCGACGAGTTCCGGGAGCTTCTTGGGATCGAGCTTGACGTCCTGCTCGACGAGCGACGACACGATCGCCGCGCGCAGCGGCGGGGCGAGGTCGGGGGCGACGGGGAGAAGACTCGGCAGCCCGAGCGCGCCCAGCGCAATGGCCACCCCGACAGCGAACCGCGCCTTGCGCCGACGCCAGAGAAGGTAGAGGCTCGCGCTGGCGCCCGCGAGGGCCGCCGTGATGGCGTATGGGCCAAGGACCGCGGCGAGCTGCAACAAGCTCGGGATACGGCTGACCGCAAGGTACAGCGACGAGAACGAGAAGCCGAGAGGGCCGAGCGATCGCAGGAACTCCAGGAGCGCGAACCCCGCGGCCACCGCGAGCAGCCAGCGCACGTCGCCCGTCCGGCGGCGCAGCCAGGCGAGGAGGAGGCCGAGAAGCCCCAACTGCGCGGCCAGGTAGACCACCATCGCCACGAAGCCCGGCAGGACGAGCGGCGTGAAACGGTAGAGCGTCATCACCCACCGCAGGTCGATGGCGAAGAACGCGAGCCCGAAGACGAGCCCCGCGCGGAATCCGCGCCCCTCGGCGACCGCATGCCACAGGGGCAAGAGCGCGACGAGCAGGACGAAGCTTCCCCCCACGCCCGGCATTGCCGCCGCCGCCAGCGCCCCGGACGCCAGAAGCACCACCCATTGGCCCCATCTCATCTGCGCCATATACTTGCCCATCATACGGGGAGACGAAGGGGGCGTCATGCATCCGATCCTGTTCCAGGTGGGGCCGATCACGGTTCGCTACTACGGGCTCATGTACATCATCGCCATCGCGCTGGGGTTCTACCTCTTGTGGCGCGAGGTCAAGCGCAAGCGCATCCCGCTCCCGACCGAGTCCCTGCTCGACCTCCTCCTGATCACCGTCCCGGCCGCCATCATCGGCGCCCGTCTCTACTACGTCGTCTTCCGTCTCGATCACTACGGCCGCTATCCGCTCGACATCTTCAAGATGTGGGAGGGCGGGCTTGCCATCCACGGCGGCGTCCTCGGCGGCATCCTCGCCGTCTACCTGTTCTCGCGTTGGAAGCGCGTCAAGTTCTGGAGCCTGGCCGACGCCATGGCGCCGAGCCTGATCCTCGGCCAAGCGATCGGGCGGATCGGGAACCTCATGAACGGCGACGCCTACGGCACGCCGACCACACTCCCGTGGGGCCTCCGGTTTCCCGCCGACTCCCCCGCCGGGATGGCGTACCCCGGCCAGGTCACCCACCCGTCGATGATCTACGAGATGATCCTCAACCTTGCCATCTTCGCGTACCTGTGGGCCATCCGGAAGAGGGGCTACAAAGACGGCTTCTCGACTGCCATGTACTTCATCCTTTATGCCGTCGCGCGATCGATCGTCAGCCTCACCCGCGGCGACGACCTCTATCTCGGACCGATCAAGGCTCCGCACCTCGTGAGCGCGCTCCTCGTCATCGGATTCGGCTTGTTCATCTGGAAGGCCAAGCTGTACGAGAAGACGCGGCGCTTCGAGTAGGGCGTCGCCCGGGGCAGATCTCGAGCCTTCCCTGACAGGCCCGTGCCGGGGCACGCCCGCTGAAGGCAGGTCCATGGCCTGACGTCTCGTCGCGCGCGTTGTGCGCAGCCTGCTGCCCCCGACGGCGGATCGAGTGATCCAGGCGCAGGCGGCGACCTGTGGGACTTCGCCTCGCTCGCTATCTGCGACGCAGGGTCCTCGCCTCCAGGGCCGAGGCTCCACCCAGGACGCAGCCCGCGTGACTCCTGATGGAGTGGCGACTCGTCCCACGTGGGTCCATGGCCTTGCCCGCGCGGGCCCAAGCGGCGAGACTCGCGCGGACATGGACGGGCACGCGACACGGGGACCCGAGCAGGTGGCGGCGCGCGCGATCGAACTGGCCCGCGAGCTGATCCGTATTCCCAGCTACAACCCACCGGGCGCCGAGCAGGCGATCGCCGAGAGGGCTTGCGACGTCTTGCGCAGTGCGGGCATCGAGCCCCTTCTCGTGCCCCTCGAGGAAGGACGCCCGACAGTCGTCGCTCGGCTGCCGGGGCGCGAGCCGGGCAGCGTCATCCTGTGTGGCCACCTCGACACCGTTCGGGCTGAAGCGGCCGACTGGGCGAGCCCGCCGCTCGAGCCGCGCGTTGAGTCCGGCCGCCTATTCGGCCTCGGCGCCGCCGACATGAAGTCGGGCGTTGCCCTTCTCCTAGCGCTACTCACCGAGTTCGCCGCGAGCCGTTACGTGCCACCGCACGATCTCGTACTCCTGCTTACCGTCGACGAAGAGGTCGGCTACCGCGGCGCGGCGAGCGTGGCTGAGTCGGGACTCCTCGCCGACGCGCGCGCGCTGATCATCCTCGAGCCCACCGGCGGCGAGATCTACGCCGGGCAGAAGGGCGAGCTGTGGCTCAAGGCCGAGTTCGAGGGTCGCGAGGCGCACGGGTCGATTCCGGAGAGCGGCGTGAACGCCGTCGCTCTCGCGGCGCGCTTCATCGAGGTTGCCGAAGGGACCGTCGCGGCGCTGCCCAGCGTCCCCGGGCGCGGGCGCACCACGCTCAACGTCGGGCGGTTCCAGGGCGGGCGCCAGGTCAACATCGTGCCCGGCCTCGCGACGCTCGAGATGGACGTCCGCGTCGTGGCCGACGAGCATGCCCAGAGAGTGAGAAGCGCCCTCGATGCCGCAGGAGGGCGCATCGCCGCGGCGGCCGGCGGGCACTTCACGCTCGAGACCGTGAGCTACCACCCACCGATCGCGACCGAAGCCAGCGC
>JBFYQX010000076.1:0-9957 GCA_041302525.1 Candidatus Bipolaricaulota bacterium
ACGGACTCGTGCGGGAACGCGACGAGCGCGACGGTGACGTACACGTGGCGCGAGGATCGGACAAGTCCGGTCGTGACATGTCCTCTTGGGGATCTGGTGCTTGAGTGCAATGACCCTGACGCCAAGCAAGTGTATGACGCCTGGGCTGGCGAAGCTCGAGCCGCTGATGCCTGCAGCCGCATCGTCTCCTTCACGTACCCGGCATTTGAGTCTCTCGGGCTGAGCGTTGAATGTGACGGCAGCCCAGCGGGAAGCGTTGCGTTGTTCATTGCCACCGATGCATGCGGGAACCAAGCGTGGTGCGCGAAGAAGGTCTTGCTGATCGATACGGCGCCTCCGGTCTTCGACACATGCCCGAGCAATGTGTTCGCTGAGTGCGACAGTGTGCCGCCGCCGCAGCAGTTGACGGCGACCGATAGGTGCGACGCCCTCGTGGACGTCAAGCTCGACGAGGTGAGGACGGACGGAGGGTGCCCGAACGCCTTCGTGCTGAAGCGCACGTGGACGGCAACTGACGACTGCCGTAACTGGGCGCAGTGCATCCAGACGGTAACGGTGCGGGACACCCGGCCGCCTGTGATTCTCGAGGCGCCGATCGATGTCAGGATTCCCTGGTGCCCCGGTTCGCCGGTTCCCAGCTGGCCGAGTCCTGACCCGGCCAGCGTTGTTGCGCAGGACTCCTGCGGCGAAGTCGTCATCTCCTGGGTCGGAGATGTGGAGAGCGAGGGTGACTGCTCACACGTTCTGGAGCGGACATACCGGGCGACGGACGAGTGTGGCAACTCAGTTGATGTTGTCCAGACGCTCATGATGGGGGACTTCAGCGCGCCGATCATCGACTGGTACGGCAACATCACTGTGAATCGCGATCCGGACCTCTGTGGTGCGTACGTTGTCGTCCCGACTCCGGTGGTGACCGACGACTGCGGTGTCGTGAGCCTCGTCAACAACCACACGGGCACGGGCAACGCGTCGGGCTTCTACCCGATCGGAGTCAACCTGGTGAGTTGGGTCGCCAAGGACCGCTGTGGCAAAGAACAGAGGAGCCTACATCTCGTGACCGTCGTTGCGCCGCCGCCGGAGATCGTCGCGACCAAGAGGGCCCTGCCGCCACACGATGCGGAGCCCGCAAGCCCTGGTGAACCTGTCATCTGCGAGATCACGGTGCGCAGCGCCGGCGGCGCGAACATCTACGATCTGGTCTTAGAGGATGCCTTGGCCAGCAACCTGGTGGGACCCGAAGGCGACCTCGGAACGCCAGCGGTCCTCGAACCCGGCGAGCTGTGGGTGTACCGCGCGACGTGGACGCCATCGGAGGAGTCGGCGTGCGTTGTGACCAACACGGTCCGCGTCACGGGGCGAGACGCCTGCGGAACGAACGTCGTTGGGCTGGGCACCACAAGGTTGACGACGACCAACCCCTGCGTAGTTGGCGAGGGTGGCGAGGTCGGCCGTGTTGTGATCAGCGAAGTTGCCTGGGCCGGCACGGAGACGAACCCTGAGCACGAGTGGATCGAGCTCGTGAACGCATCGAGCCAGGACCAGGCGCTCAAGGGATGGACGTTGGCTTGGCGCGAGCGGCGCACGCCCGACCAGGAGCCCGATGTCATCCTGACGCTGGCCCAATTCCGCGATGCGTCGATGGGCGAAGAGACCTGGGAAGTGCCGCTCAAGGGCAGTCTCGCACAGGGCGAGTACTTCCTCCTCGAACGCTACACGGACGACGTGGTGAGCGACCTCAAGGCCGACCTCGTCTATGGCCACGATGTCAAGTACACGCCTGAAGCGTACAGGATGTGCGACGAGCCAGGAGAGGAGGTCTACCTGTTCAACGCCCAGGGTCATCTCGTGAGCTCGGCGAACACGGACTACGGCCGGTCAGAAGCTGGTGCTGCGCGCTACCAGACAGGGATCCCGTGGCCCAGCGGTTGCTGCGTCACGTTTGCCAGCATGGAGCGTCTCGATGAGGATGCGGCGGACGCGATTGAGCCGCTCGACCTAGACGGTCAGTGGGACTCGAACGAGGGATACCTGATCAACGGCCTGGATGCGATCAGGGAACCGCTGAGGGCGACAGCCCGCGTCGGGAACGAGGACGAAGTGGACCTCGAGAGCTCCACGGCGGACCTGGGTCTGCTCTATCTTGTCCAAGGAGAGCCGCTGACGCTGACGCTCCAGTTGACGGGCGAAGCGATTCTCTGCCCGCACCTGCCACGCGTCGGCCTCCTGTCGGGCTTTGACTTGACCGAGGCCGTCCTGATCGCATGGTGCGACCCGGAGGGAGTTGTGCTCGTGTCAAGCGAGGTGTGGACCATTGAAGGAGCCGGTGGCACGTGGCCGCTTGATGGCGAGTCGCCGCTCCTCGCCGTCGTTCGCGACCTGCCAGGCGATGTGGGTTATCCATCGGCCACGCTCCACGTGCGTACGGATCTCCTATCCGTGGGGGAGTACTCCGTCCTCATCACGGCGGGTGACCGCGTGTTCTATGTCGTGAGGCTGTTCATTCAACCAGGGTAGAGGCAAGCTGTACGAGAGCCGCCCGATGCGCGGGGGGCGGGGGAGCATGAGGCTCCGCCCCCCCGTACTCGGGAGCGAGGGCACGACGGAAGGCGCTCCCGTACGGGCTGGGAAGGGTCGGGCAACAACCCGGCTCGAAACCAGAGGCTGGCGTCGGGACACGCTGTCCGCGGTGTTGACGAGCACGCGCCTTTCGCGCAGAGCGGGGTCCTGCCCGCCAGGTCTCTCTGGCAGGCACAATGCCTGAGAAGCGCTCCCGCGTCTATGCCCGATGGCCATGACGAAGATCCTCTTGCGGCGCTTGGGTCGAAGGGGCGAGCGCTTCGGAGGGGCAGGCGCGCTCGCCGGTTCCCGACCTACGCGCCGATGATCTTGACGAGGACTCTCTTGCGGCGCCTCCCGTCAAACTCGCCGTAGAAGATCTGTTCCCACGTGCCGAGGTCAAGCCGGCCGTCGGTCACGGCGACGACGACCTCGCGGCCCATGATCTGGCGCTTCAGATGGGCGTCGGCGTTGTCTTCGCCGGTTTCGTTGTGCGCGTAGGCTGACACGGGCTCGTGCGGCGCGAGCGTCTCGAGCCAGTGGTCGAAGTCCCAGTGCAGACCGGACTCGTCGTCGTTGACGAACACGCTCGCGGTGATGTGCATGGCGTTGACGAGACAGAGCCCGTCGCGAACCCCGCTTGCTGCAACGGCGTCCTCAACCTCACGCGTGATGTTGACGAACGCGCGACGGCTCGGCACCTCGAGGGTCACCTCGGCACGGTAGCTTCGCATGATCTGCCCTCCACCGGGTGTGAATTGGAGCCACTCCGTCCTAGGCGCCAGCCGCGCGCCGGCCGGCCCTGAGAGGTCGGGGTGCAGCCCGATGGCCAACGGCCGCCTACGGTCCGACCGTGAACGGCGCGTCGAAGGCCTGGAGCCCCGAGATCCAGCCGCGCACGTGGTACCGACCGGGCGCTCGTCCCGATAGGTCCCACGCGTAGAGCTGCCACTCGCCGTCGGACACGACGTCCTCGGTCCTGTCGACGACGGCGCCCGAGGGATCCACCCACTGCACGTCGAACAGGTCACCGTCTCGCACGCGCGTGAAGTGCACGATGAGCTGCACGTCGTCCTCCGTCGAGAAACGCCGCGTCTCGCCCTTGCCGACGTAGCCCGATCCCTTGGTCTTGGCGCTCTCGTACAGGCCGTAGCGCAGCTCGCGCGTGTACGTGGACGTCAGCTGATCGGCGACTTGGTCGGCAATGCTGTCGCACGCCGAGGCCACGAGAGAGTCGTACCCGCCGAACTTCGCGTCCTGACGCACCGTGGTCTCCCCGGTCCCCGTCTTGTCTGTGGACTGCTCGATGCGGCCCGTCCGCGTGTCGGTGACCTCGACCTGAGCCATCACGCGCACGGTGTACTTCGTCCCGGCCACTTCTTCAACGCAGTTGCCGCCATCCCACTTCACGCACAAGGTTGTGGGCTCGGACAGGGTATCCGCGGCGTAGACCGTGCCGGTCACGAGCTTGCTCACGCCGGTCAGGGTTCCGATCTCGACGGCCGTGGCTGGATCGATGATGCCGCTGGTCGCGAGGGCGCGCTCCATCAACAGCGCATCGAGCTGCGCCCGGGAGTAAACGCTGATGGCGTCTTCTCGAACCAGTCGCGCTTCGACCCGGCCGCGGAGCGTCTCTTCGGCCCCGCGCCAGCTCGCGCTGTTGCGGAAGGCCAAGACCGCCACGTCGAGGCGCTCGGTGGCGATGACGGCCCGTTCGGAAGGCTCGGGGACGACGAGCAGGAAGAGGCCGGCGATCACGGCGACGCCGACCAGGATAGCGATCAAGATACCGGTCTGGTCACTCATGCGAACCCTCCTCGCGACGACGATGGGCTGTTACAACGGTAGTGCGAGGCACGCACGAGATCAAGCGCCGAGCGATCAGGCGTCCCGCGCGGCGAGGTGCGCGTGGGCCCGCGAACAGGCCTCTCGAGAGGCGGTCTCGAGTCGGCTGCCGGCGAGGCGTCGCACGACGAACGTCGCGGCAAAGACATCGCCCGCCCCGGTCGGATCCACGTCGAGGCGGGTTGGCGGCTGCGCCGCGCAGCGCTCGGTCCCGCACCAGGCCAGCGCGCCGTCGGCGCCGAGGGTCAAGGCGCCCGCGGCGTGCCTCGCGGCGAGCGCGACGACGATCGCAGCATCGTCGCTCGCGCCCGTCAGGCAGCGACCCTCGTCGCGGTTGACGATCAGGATGTCGACGGCTCGGACGTCGGCCACGAACTCGTCAACGCCCGATGCCTTGAGCAGACTGGCGGGCGGTGCGTTGACCGAGACCGACGCCCCTGCGGCGCGAGCCAGCTGGATCGCTCGCCTTGCTGCACGCGCCTGGGGCGCAGAGAGAAAGGCGTACCCCGCGATGTGGACGTGGTGGATCCTTCTGAGCAGCGCTGGGGAGACGTCGGTCTCATCGAGCCCCTCGTTCGCGCCGCGCGCGCAGATCATCGAACGATCCCCCGCGCGATGCAACGCGAGCACGGCCCCTGTGGGAAGGTCGATCCTCTTCAGATGCGCACGCACGCCGGCCGACGCGAGGTCCCGCGCCAGGAGGTCGCCCGCGGCGTCTCGGCCCACGGCCCCGAGGAAGCGCACCCACGCGCCGAGTTCCGCCGCCGTGCGGGCGAAGGTGCCGGCCGAACCGCCGGGCACCACGCGGACAGCGGCTCGCGTCTCCTGCCCCGGCGCGGTCGGCGAGGGTTCCTCGGCATGGATGTCGAGGTTGAGGTCTCCAAGGACGAGCAGGCGGATCATCGACCGCCCCGGAGCGCAGCGATCGCCGCGGCCACAGCGCGCACCCGGGCGATATTGACTGGCGCATCAACGCGCCCCGCCTCTTTCAGCGCCGTGCCGACGATGAACCCGTCGGCAAACCGAAACTGGGCCAGCGTGTCGGCCGTGACCCCGGAGCCGACGAACACCGGGCGGTGGCTTGCGCGCTTGACCGTCTCGATGTCGGCGGCCGTCGCCGGAAGCCCTGTGCCCAGGCCGCTCACGATGAGTCCATCGGGGCGGTTGCGGTCGACGTCCACGGCTGCCTGTTCGAGCGTGGTCAGGTGCGCGGCGTGCTTGACATGCACGTCGGCCAGAATCTCGATCTCGGTGCCGAGGTCGCGCCGCAAGACGTGCAGCGCGCGCGCGTCCCCCTCAACCAGCCCCTGGTCTGTGAATGCCACGCCGGCAAAGACGTTGATGCGGACGAACGAAGCGCCCGTCGCCGCGGCGATGGCGATCGCGGCCGCGCCGTCGTTGCGCAGGACGTTGACGCCCAGCGGCACGCGAGCCTTCTCGGCCAGACGAAGCGCGATGACCGTCATCATCGCGATCGTCGCGCGCGGGGCTTCCCTGGCGAATGGCGTGTCGCCGAAGTTCTCGACGAGCACAGCGTCGACGCCGCCATCCTCGAGCGCCCGCAGGTCGCGCAGCGCGGCGTCGAGGATCGGTCTTGATCCCTGGCGAGCGTAGGCTGGGCTGCCGGCCAGCGGCAGGAGATGGATCATTCCAATAAATGGCTTCGGGTTCGCAACGAGCTTCATGACGTGCGACTATACGCGTGCCAACGCGCGCGGGACAAGGCGCCGCGCCGAGGTTGCGCGCCGCCCGCTGCGGCAGGAGACGGAGGGATGGACAGGGAGATCGCGTTTGCTCCCCTTGAGAAGATGCCGCCGATCGCCGGACTTGTCGTCCCCGGGGACGGATACTGGATCCTCGTCCGTCCGGCGCCTCTCCTGGGCATGATCCGGCCATCTGCCGGCACGCCGTGGAACGCGCTGTGCGACGCCGGCGTGCGCTGCGTCGTCTGCCTCACCGACGACGTCCCCCCCTACGATCCGGCGCCATTGACCGTCGCCCACTCCGTTGGCCTTCAGGATCTCTACGGTGGGATCACGCCCAGTGATCCTCCAGGCGAGAAGCGGAGGATCGACCTTGCCGCGGACGCGGTCGTGGCCGCGCTTCGGCGTGGAGAGGGCGTGGTCGTCCACTGCGCCGGGGGAACCGGGCGGACGGGGACCGTGCTGGGTGCGACGCTCATCAGGCTCGGGATCCCGCCCGCCGACGCGGTGGCTCGCATCCAAGCCGCGAGCAAGCTTCGCGGGCGCCATTGGCCAGAGTCTCCGTGGCAACAGGATGTCCTTCTTCGCCCCTAACGAGAAGGATTCACCGCAGAGGCGCCGGGATCGCAGAGGAAGCCCGCGGAAGAGACCCAGCCCCGCGTTCGGTCGCGTCGGGGCCAAGACATCTCGAGGCTCTATGCACCCAACAGCTCTCCGTCTCTTGATGCCTCTGCGCCCTCTCTGTTCGCTCTGAGCGCTCTGCGTTGAGTCGTGGGCCGATACACCAGCGGTGGGTGTGTCGATCGCAGGTGCGCGCCGCGGCATCGACGGGGCGCGAAGCGGATGCGGGCCAAGGATGTGAACTATCTCCCGGTCGCTCGTGGATCAGGGGTCCCGACAGCAGTCCGCGTGCCGGGCACCAGGGCTACACTCTTGACTCTCGGCTCTCTGTCGTCTTTGCGCGCTCTGCGGTCTGGCTTCGGCCTTACAACCACGGCGTGATGTGCCGATCGCGGATGCGGACTGGATGGTCGACGTGGCGCACGATGCCCTGCCGGTCGAGGACGTACATCCTCGGGACGAGATCCACGTCGTACCGCGTGCGCACCGAAGCTCCCGCGTCGAACAGACCGATGAAGTCGCGATATCCCTGCCCGTCCAGGAGCGCGCGAGCCTCTTCGGCCGTCGCATCCTGGCTCACCAGCACGACGACGACGCCCTGGTTGGCGAACCGCGTGCGCAGCGCTTCGACTGCCGGCATCGACGAGCGGCAGGACGTGCAGGTGCTGCGCCAGAATTCGAGGAGCACGACCGAGCCGCGGAAGTCCTCGAGCGACCTCGGTTCTCCCGTTCGCACGTCCGCGAGCGTGAACCCCGGCGCCCGCTGACCAAGCTCCGTGCCCTCGGGCGGCAGCGCGTCGGACGACGCGACATCGACGGCGCGCGTCGTCTCCCCCGTCCCGCCGCCGTCGTCGGTGATGCGGAGCGTCACCGTGTAAGTGGCCGGTGTGGCGAACGTGTGCGTCGCCGTGATCCCCTCTGCCTTCGCCCCGTCGCCAAAATCCCAAGCGTAGCTGACCAGAACCCCGTCAGCGTCCTCGGACGCCGCTGCGTCGAAGAAGACAGCGAGCGGCGCAACTCCCGACGCCGGCGAGCGCGTGAACGATGCCAGAGGCGCTTGGTTTCGGCTGAGACAGCCTCCGACGGCCAGAAGCGCGGCCCCCAGGGCCAGGAGTCCAAGAAGCCTCTTCATGAGCGCACCACACCCCATCAAGTGTTGAGGCTCCTCGCGGAGCCTCTCACTGCGTCCGTCTCTCGTACAGCGCGTACGGTAGCCCCGCGCTGTCAACGGGCCATGGAGCCCATGTGGAGCCGGTGTGAAGGCGCATCCGGTTCGTTCGAGCGCTGGTCCGCCCGGCGGCGCATGTCGTGTCTGCCCGAGACCGCTCCGGGCAGATGCAGCCTCACTGGAGCCAGGGCTCGAGGATCTCGGCGGTCAGCATCGCTGGATGCCCGGAGTAGCGGATGAATCCGCGCCGATCAATGAGAAAGGCGTGGGTCACCGCATCCGCTCCGAGAGATTCCTTGACAGCCCGCGCTTCCTCAAGAGATCCCCACAAGACGTTGCTCGTCGCATAGCCATGCTCCAGGAGGTAGTTGCGCGCGTCCTCTTCCGTCTTGTCGAAGCACACGACGAGCAAGACCACGCCCTGGTTCGCGTAGGTTTCCTGCAGCGCGTGCAACGCCGGGAAGGCCTCTAGACAGGGATGGCACCATGACGCCCAGAAGTCGAGGATCACGACCTGGCCGCGGTAGTCGACGAGAGAGACGTCGCACCCATCGAGGCTTCGCAGCGTGAAGAGCGGCGCCAAGACGGGCTCCTCGCCAGCGGAGGCCAAGACTCCCCACGACAGGCTCACGGTCACGACAAGACAGACCGCGAGAGAAAACCACCGGGCGATGTCGCGCCGGGCCGGACAGCTGCCGGCATCGCGCGCGAGCGCCTCGTCTCCTCGTCCTGCGTGGCCCATCCGAAACCCCGACCCTTCGTCTCCTGTCTGGCGCAGTCTAGCAGTTCGGCCGCCGCTTGCCAACGCGCCTGCCCTTGGAGCGTGCCGCTACAGGCCGGCGACCATGGCGACGCGAAAGCCCATCTGCCGCCGCCCGCCGGGCCAGCCGTGGCGGCGCGCAGACACTCGGCAAGCGCTGGCGTCGTACCCCCAGCGGCCGCTGCGCACGACGTGATACCCGCCAGTGTCGGGTCCGCGCGGGTCCGTGTCCGGCGACACCTGGTAGTAGTCCGAGGCCCAGAAGTCCCAGATCCACTCCCAGACGTTCCCCTCCATGTCGTAGAGCCCGTACCCGTTAGGAGGGAAACTGCCCACGGGACTTGTGTACGGGGCCTCGCCCTCGTCGTAGTCCGGATGTAGCCCGCGCGTCGGGCTGACGTCGTAGCTCTGCTCGCCCGTGCTCTTGTAGTTGGCGCGGGAGTGATCGATGGTGTCCGCGTCTCCCCACGTGAAGCGACGCCCCACCAGCCCGCCGCGCGCCGACTTCTCCCACTCCGCGTCGGTCGGCAGCCGGTATCCGGTGGCGGTCCAGTCGCAACTCCAGTCCTTGAGGTCGTAGCAGGGCGTGCGCTCCTCCATCTCGCTGCGGTAGTTGCAGTAGGCGAGCGCGCCGTACCAGGAGACCTCGACGCACGGGTATCCCGACGCCTTCTCCGCCTTGAGCAGGAGCTGGGTCCCGTCCCAGGCGATCCGACACTGCTCTGTCTCGAGGTGCAGGAGCCTCTGGCGATCGCCGACCAGGTTGTAGACGCCGTCCGCGGTGGCCTCGATCCGCTCATTCCTCAGCGCCCACTGCAAGACCGTGAGCATCTCGTCGTTCGTGACCTCGTGCGTGCCCATGTAGAAGGCGCTCACCGTGACGGTGTGAACGGGGAGTTCGTCGTAGCAGCCCTCGCCGACGGCGTCGCCCATCTGGAAAGGGCCGGCTGGGATCAGCGCCATGCCGGCCGGAGGGAGAGCGTCCGCGTCCGCGACCTCGCTGCCTCCAGCGAGAGCCACACAGGCGAGAACCAGAGCCAGAACGATCCTTGAGCCGACCCAGCCGCGCGTCGTCTTGTCCATCTGCACACCCCCAGCGCCGTCAGCCGGCGCCAACGTCCTGCGGACTCCCTGCGTCCCCTTCCGGCGATTGCCCGTCCACGCGACGCAGTGTACCCGGCCGGCTGCGGGGCGTCAGCTGAGCGGGGGAAGGAGGTTTGGCGGGTTGGTTGAGGCCGGGTGCGGCGAGCGAGCTGTCTCGCCCAGACGGCGTTCCACAAGAGCGGCGGCCCTCCCGCCAC
>JBFYQX010000091.1:0-7813 GCA_041302525.1 Candidatus Bipolaricaulota bacterium
TCGCTCGTGCGGTGCGCCTTCTAGGTTCGAGTCCACGGCGGCGTACCGAACGCGACGGTCGAAGCCGCAAGCACTCGTTGCCGGGCCACGCGCTATTCAAACTTCGGGGCGGAAGTCTTAACAACGTGCGGCGCTATTCAAAGTCTCTTCCCAGCGGGAGGCTCGCCGTGAAGCGTGGACGTACAGGTCGCTACGGAGTCACTCTGGCCGGTGGAGAAGCGGGCACGGAAGCGTTCTGGGAGGCTCTACCGCGCGGGCAATGCCTACCGCGGTCCCCCACGGAGCGGGTGGCACACACCAAGCTCCGAATTGAGCATCCCTAGGAGACGGGTACACTCCCTTCAACAGGAGGTCGAAGGAGCGTGACGAGCGGCGATCACCCGAGTCGGGAGACGATACGACACGCGGGCTCTTCTTCTTCCAACTGCGTTGATGGCGCCCGCGCGCGCCACGACGGTGGCTCAATCCCACAATGGATCTCTCTCGATGAGGTCGACTCCACAAACGCCTACGCGGCGCGCCACTTGCCCGAGATGCCTCACGGCACGTTCGTGACGGCGGCCGCTCAGACGGCGGGGCGAGGGCGTCTCGATAGGCGCTGGCACTCGCCCTCTGGCGGCAACGTGTACATGAGCGTCGTCGTCAAGGCGTTTCCCGCCGTGCCTTCCGCGGCGCTTCCCGGCGCGCTCACGTTGACGATGGCGCTTGCGGCCTGTGACGCCATAGAACGCGCAGGCGTTGAGCCGAGGCTCAAGTGGCCGAACGACGTCCTGGTGGACGGGCGGAAGGTCGCCGGAGTCCTCGCCCAGGCGACCTACGCGGGCTCTCGGGCGGTAGCGGCCATCGTCGGCGTGGGAATCAACGTCAGCATGACGGCTACCGAGCTTGCGGCTATCGACCGTCCGGCGACGTCGCTCGCGGTCTCTACGGGGCGATCGTTCGACGTCGCAGCCATTGCACAGGACGTTGCGGCGCGGTTTCTCGATCGGCTCGCGACAACGCGGCTCGGCGCGCTGCGCCGTGAGGTTCTCGAAAAGATGACAGGAATCGGCCATCCTATTCAGGTCGTGGGCCCCCAGGGGACGCTCTTGGGAACGGCCGTCGACCTGGCGGAGGACCTGCGCCTCCAGGTCTGCGACGGCCGTGGATGCATGCATCTGGTCTCGGGTGGTGACGTATGCGCGATGGGTTGACCGTGTCGATCGTGGGCATCACGTTCACGTTCCTCTTCTTGGCGCTTCTCGTCTTCTTCGTGGTGTTGCTCGGGCGTGTGGCGCGCCGGGTCGCGCGCCACGCAGCCCGCAGTGGGGACGACCTCGCCGAGGTAGCGGCCGTGATCGCGATCGCCCGTGGGCGCAGAGACAAGGGAAGACGATGACCAAGAAGATCCACCTGATGGTGACGGCGTTCCGGGATGGGTTTCAGTCGGTGTACGGTTCCCGCGTCCTATCGCGCGACTACCTCCCGGCGGTCGAGGCGGCGCGAAGAGCCGGGATCCTCCACTTCGAGGCGGGAGGGGGCGCGTCGTTCCAGTCCGCGTTCTTCTACGCAAACGAGAACGCGTTCGACGTGATGGACGCGTTTCGAGCGGCCGCGGGGCCGGATGCCAACCTGCAGACGCTGGCGCGCGGAATCAACGTCGTGGGCCTTGAGTCTCAGCCCAGCGACGTGATTCGCCTCCACGCGCAGCTCTTCGCCAAGCATGGCATCAGCACGATCCGCAACTTCGACGCTCTGAACGACGTGCAGAACCTGGTGCACAGCGGGCAATGCATCGTCGAAGCCGGCGTGCACCACGAGGTGGTCGTCACCATGATGGGCCTGCCGCCGGGCTGTGACGGCGCCCACACGCCGGAGTTCTACCTCGACGTGCTCCGGCAAATCCTCGACGCCGACATCCCCTACCACTCCGTCTGCTTCAAGGATGCTTCGGGAACTGCCACGCCGTTTGTGGTCGGCGAGACGATCCGCCGTTCGCGCGAGCTCTTGGGTTCTAAGATTCAGCTGCGGTTCCACACGCACGAGACAGCCGGCATCGGCCTTGCGTGCTACCTCAGCGCCATCGACGCTGGAGCCGACGCCCTCGATGTCTCGCTGGCGCCCGTGTCCGGCGGAACGTGCCAGCCGGACATCGCCACGCTGTGGCACGCGCTGCGCGGGCGCGACGTGGACCTCGGGTTCGACATCAACAAGGTTCTCGAGGCCGAGGAAGTGCTCAAGGAGTGCATGCAGGACTACGACGTGCCTCCCGAGGCCAAGGCGGTCGAACCGCTCATCCCGTTCTCGCCGATGCCTGGCGGCGCGCTGACGGCGAATACGCAGATGATGCGCGACAACGGGACGCTGCATCGACTGCCCGAGGTCATCGCCGCCATGGGCGAGGCCGTGCGCCGCGGCGGTTTCGGCACATCCGTGACGCCCGTGTCGCAGTTCTACTTCCAGCAGGCTTACAACAACGTCTTCCTCGGCCCGTGGACGAAGCTGGCCGACGGGTACGCCAAGATGGTTCTCGGCTACTTTGGGCGAACGCCCGTGGCGCCCGATCCGGAGGTCGTGCGTCTCGCCTCGGAGCAGCTCGGCTTACCGCCGACGACCGAGAGCCCGCTCGCGCTCAACGATGCGGACCCTAAGAAGGGTGTCGCCGCGGCGCGGGCCATGCTGGAACGCGAGAAGCTCGCCGTCACGGACGAGAACGTCTTCATTGTGGCGACCTGTGGCGGCAAGGGCGTGGAGTTCCTCAAGGGCCAAGCCCGCGTCATGATTCGCAAGAAGGCCGCGCCCGCCGGCGAGCCGACCGGCAAGCCGGTTGGCAAGCCGGCCGCGGAGGCTGGCGAGCTTCGGATTCAATTGGGGGAACGCGAATACCGGGTCGTTCTCGACGACGGCCAGGTCACCGTGAACGGTACTCCGTACACGTTCACGGTCGCCGAAGACGAGGCGCGCCCGGCCGCAAGCTCGGCAGCCCCCGGGGGAGGCGCCTCGATCACCGCGCCGATGCCAGGGAGCGTCCTGCGCATCCCGACGACGGCGGGAAAGTCGGTGCGAGCCGGTGATGTGGTGGTCGTCCTCGAGGCGATGAAGATGGAGGTCGAGGTGAAGGCCGCCGTCTCCGGAGTCATTGAGGAGATCGCCGTGGCCGTAGGCAGTCAAGTGAAGGCGGGGCAGACCCTCGCGCGCATTCGGTGACGACCATGGACATCCTGTCTGGGCTCCAAAACATCCTGCAATCGACGGGCATCGCGCACCTCACGTGGGGCCAGCTCGTGATGATCGCCGTCAGCAGCCTCCTGGTCTGGTTTGCCATCCATAAGAAGTACGAGCCATCGCTTCTCTTGCCCATCGGGTTCGCGGGGATCCTCGTCAACATCCCACTTGCGGGCATCGGCGGCGCGGAAGGCATCCTCGGGCTCATCTACGCAGTGGGCATCCAGACCGGCGTGTTCCCGCTCCTCATCTTTCTCAGCATCGGGGCGATGACCGACTTCGGCCCGATGCTCGCTCACCCGAAAACGCTCCTCTTGGGGGCTGCGGCCCAACTCGGCATCTTCGCAACGCTCCTCGGCGCGCTGGCGCTCGGTCAGTACGTGGGCCTCGACGTCGGACTCAAGGACGCTGCGGCCATTGGCATCATCGGTGGCGCCGACGGACCCACAGCGATCTTCCTCGCTTCGCGCCTGTCCCCGCGCTTCCTCGGCGCGATCGCGGTGGCGGCCTACTCGTACATGGCCATGGTCCCGCTCATTCAGCCTCCGATCATGCGCGCCCTTACGACACGTAAGGAACGTGCTATCGTCATGCGCCAGCTGCGCGAGGTGTCGAGACTTGAACGGATCCTCTTCCCCTTCCTCGTGACCGGCCTGTGCGCCCTGGTCTTGCCGGCCGCGATCCCACTCGTTGGGATGTTCATGCTGGGCAATGTCCTGCGAGAGTCCGGCGTCGTGGACCGGCTGTCGAAGGGCGTTCAGAACGAGCTCA
This sequence comes from Candidatus Bipolaricaulota bacterium, assembly GCA_041302525.1. Classification (GTDB taxonomy): domain Bacteria; phylum Bipolaricaulota; class Bipolaricaulia; order UBA7950; family UBA9294; genus CAIOGO01. Next base: position 3,976 of record JBFYQX010000091.1, read on the forward strand.
TCAACATCGTCACCGTCTTTCTCGGCCTCGGCGTCGGCTCCAAGCTGTCGGCCGACCTCTTCCTGCGCGTCGAGACCCTCGTCATTCTGGCGCTTGGTTTCGTGGCGTTCTCGATCGGGACCGCGGGCGGCGTCCTGATGGGCAAGCTGATGTGCAGGTTCTCGCGCGAGCCGGTCAATCCGTTGATCGGGGCAGCCGGCGTCTCCGCAGTCCCCATGGCGGCGCGCGTCGTGCATCGCGTTGGGCTCGAGACCGACCCGAGCAACATGCTCCTCATGCACGCGATGGGGCCGAACGTTGCCGGCGTGCTCGGGTCGGCGGTGGTCGCCGGCGTGCTGCTCGCACTCCTGGGGTGACGCGGTCCAGCGCTGGAACGCGGCCCGCCTGAGTCCGGGCCGGGGGGGGCCTTGCCGCGGTGCATCAGGCGGCCGTCGCGGCGCAGTCCGGGCGTCCGTGCGGGCTTCCCTGGGACACTACGTGGCAGCGTCAGCGAGTTCCGCTCCCAGCTCGCGGCAGGCGCGCAGGACGGCCACGCTCGGCGTGCCCTTGGACTCGACCGTCTCCCCGACCTTCGTGCCGCCAATGTGCTTGAACAGCTTCTCGAATGGGTCGCGGACCTTGCCGCCGCCGCCGTGGGAGTAGAAGAGGGCGTAAGGCTTGCCTTCGAGACCGGCGCGATCGCTTCCCTTCGCGATGTACCAGTCATCGGCAAAGGTCTTGAGCCCGCCGGCGATGTAGCCGAAGTAGTCGGGGGTTCCGAACGCGGCGGCGTCGAAGCGACGGTACGCGTCCGGGCTGAGACGCTGCACGTGGGTGTTCACCAACGTGACCTCGGCGCCAGCCGCTCGCGCGCCTTCCGCCACCTCGCGGGCCATCTGCTCTGTGTTGCCATGCTCCTGCGAGTGATAGAGCACGAGAACGCAGCTCATGTCGACCTCCTTCGATCGCCAGAGTCTAGCCGACGGAGCGCACCGAATTCGCTGCCGGGCAGCGCGGCACGCCTATGGCCGCGTGGGCCTCGCGCAAGCCGAGCTTTGGGTGCGCCGACGTTTCTCCGCTGCTTCCTGAAGCAGGAGGGGGCAGAAGCCGGCCTAGCGGGCCTCCGCCTGCCCGCGCTCGCTGGACCTCCCGCACGGTCGCGTCCGGAACACCACCCACGCGGCCAGGGCAGTCGCGGCGAGCAGGCCGGCCGTCACCGCCGGCACGACGGTCGTCCCGCCCAGATCGAGCAGGCGCCCAATGAGCCACGGGAAGATCATGCTGCCCGTACAGGAAGCAACTGCAATCGCGCCGAACCGTCGACCCGTGAGCGGAAAGCGCTGCGCGTACGAGGTGATGACGTTCGGGTAGATCGGCCCGACGGCGGCGCCGAAGCCGACGGCCCCGATCCACACGGCAAGCCGCACGTCGGGGGCCAAGACGAGGACGAGCGTGAATGCCAAGCCGGCGACGAGGGTCGCGGCGAGGATCTGGTGCGCCGACCAGCGCCGTGCGGCCAGAACGCCCGCCAGGCGCGACACGGTGAACGCGGCCCAGAAGGTTCCGGTGACGGCGGTTGCCGTCCTCGCGGCGAATCGCAGGTTGACGAACTCGTAGAGCCAGCTCGCGAACCCGATCTCGGCGCCGACATAGAGGAGGATCACCGACGTCGCGGCGATGAAGCGGCGTCCGACGGTCGGCACACCCGGTTCGCGCGGAGCGACGGGCTCTTGCAGACGTCCCGTTGCGGGCACTGCCAGGAAGGCGAGCGCCAGGGCGGCGAAGCCCACGGCGAGGACTCGGTAGGCCGATGTCTCCTGCCCAACGGCGAACGCGGCGATCAGAAACGGCGCGACGAGTCCGCCCGCACCGTAGAAGAAGTGCAGCGCGCTGACGTACGGCGCCGCGCGGTCGCGGAAGCCGCGCACGATCATCGTGCTCACCCCGATGTCGAGCGCCGCGGTCGCGAAGCCCAGCGGGACGACGAGGACGAGCAGGAGCCCCAGCGTGCGCGGCAGGGGCAGGAACGCGAGCGCGCCGGCGACGATCGCGGCGGCGACGGCGAGGCCGCGGTGGATGCGCACCCTGTCGACGATGCGCGTGCTGGCGAGCGCCCCGGCGAGGTACCCGAGCGAACGGATTGTCAGCATGACGCCGATCGAGGACAGCCCGATCCCGACCTGCGCCGCGAACGGACCGAGCGTCGGTCCGACCGAGCCGCCGAGGGTTCCAATCAAGACGTAGGCAGCGAAGTAGAGGGTGGCCGCCACGCCGACGCCGCGCTCTCCTGACACGCCGCCTCCTCGCGAGCGCTACGCGGCGCGCAACCGCTCGGCGACGAGCGCCTCGAGCTCGCGCATCGCGACGCGCGTCTGGGTCGTCGTGTCGCGCTCGCGCACGGTCACGGTCCCATCCTGCGCGGTCTGGTGATCTACCGTGACGCAGAACGGCGTTCCCGACTCGTCTTGACGGCGGTAGCGCTTGCCGATCGACCCTTTCTCGTCGTAGAAGACGTTCCAGCGTTGCTTGAGGGTGCGATAGATGTCGGCGGCCGTCTCCGGCTGGCCGTCCTTCTTGACCAGCGGGAACACGGCGACCTTGACCGGGGCCAGGCGGGGATGGAGGTGCAGGACGACGCGCTCTTGCGGGACGCCGTTCTCGTCGGGGATCGAGTCCTCGTCGTAGGCCTCGCACAGGAAGGCGAGCGCGGCGCGGTCGGCGCCGGCCGATGGCTCGATGACGTGCGGCACGAACTTGCGCTGCGTGGCTTCGTCGAAGTACGAAAGATCCTTGCCGCTGCCTGGGCGCCGTGGCGCGCCGGACTCGTCACGCTCGACGACGAGCTCGGCGCCATCCTTCACGAGCTTGCCCTCCATGTGGCTGCGCAGGTCGAAGTCGCTGCGGTGCGAGACGCCCTCAAGCTCGCCGTAGTCGCCCTCGGCGCAGAACGGGAACGCGTACTCGATGTCGGCCGTGCCGCACGAGTAGTGGGCGCGCTCCTCGGCCGAGTGCTCGCGCAGGCGCAGCCGGTCGCTCGCCAGGCCGAGCGACACGTACCAGGCCATTCGGCGATCGCGCCAGTATTGGTACCATGCCTGGGACTCCTCCGGGGCACAGAAGAACTCGATTTCCATCTGCTCGAACTCGCGCGAACGGAACGTGAAGTTGCGCGGAGTGATCTCGTTGCGGAACGACTTTCCGATCTGGGCGATCCCGAACGGGATCTTCACGCGAGAGGTCGAGACGACGTTCTTGAAGTTGAGGAAGATGCCCTGCGCGGTCTCGGGCCGCAGGTAGGCTTCGGCCGTCGGATCGATCAACGCGCCGACGTACGTCTTGAACATCAGGTTGAACTCGCGCGGATCGGTGAGCGCGCACTCGCCGCCCGCGCCCGGATGCTTGCTCGGCTTCTTCGGGCACTGGCTGTCCTTCACCTGATCGGCCCGGAAGCGCGCCTTGCAGGTCTTGCAGTCGACGAACAGGTCGTAGAACAGGTCGAAGTGGCCACTTGCCTTCCACACCTGCGGGTGGGTGATGATCGTCGAGTCGATCCCGACCATCTCGTAGGACGAGGGCGCGCCCGTTGGAGGCTGCGTGTCGTCGTGGCCGGACACCATGTCGCGCCACCACGCCTCTTTGACGTTTCGCTTGAACTCAACGCCGAGGGGGCCGTAGTCCCAGAAGCCGCCGATCCCGCCGTAGATCTCGCTCGACGGAAAGATGAACCCACGCCGCTTGCACAGGGCGACGACCTTCTCCATGGTTGATGCGTCTTTCTGCATGACGTCCTCCGACGCGCCCGTGACCCACGGAGCCCGACGCGGCCCGGCGGCGCAATCGCCGATTATACGCGCTCTGC
>JBFYQX010000104.1:0-30078 GCA_041302525.1 Candidatus Bipolaricaulota bacterium
CGCGGCGACTCACGAGCGGGGTGCGGCATCCACTACGTCGGAGGACGAGGCATGAACGATGGCACGATGCGTGCGGTGTTGGTCACGGGAGCTTCGAGCGGAATTGGGAATGCGACGGCGAAGTACCTCGCGGAGCGAGGATGTCTCGTCTACGGCACGGTACGGAACGAGAAGGCGGCGGATGAGCTGCGTGCGATTCCCAACGTTGTGCCAGTCCGCTGCGATGTCACGAAGCCTGACGAGATCGCCGAGGCCGTGCGTACGGTCACCGAAGCCGGCCACGGCCTCTACGGTCTCGTCAACAACGCCGGGCTCGGCGAGTTGGGCATGGTCTCGACATGGATGGATGAGGAACTCCTCCACATCTTCGATGTCAACGTCTTCGGCCCGTTCCGGATGACGAACGCCTTCCTGCCGCTTTTGCTTGAGGCGAAAGGCCGCGTCGTCAACATCGGCTCGCAGGGCGGGATGCTGTCGAAGAACTACTACGGGCCCTACACGATGACGAAGCACGCGCTCGAGTCGTACACCGAGACGCTGCGGATCGAACTCGAGCCTTACGGTGTTCTCGCGAGCATCGTCCAGCCGGGCGGCGTGGCGACGAACATCGGCGCGGCGCTGCTCGACGGCACGGTGGCGCGCTTCCGGCGGGCCAAGGAACCCTTCCGCGAGGAGGCGGACCAAGTCCTTGCCTTCTTCACCGCGCCCGCTCCCGAGCCATCGACGGCCGAGGAGGCTTCGGTCGCCGAGGCGGCTGCCACCAACGACGCTGCCGAGTCGGAGACGAACCGCAAGCCGTCGCCGCCGCAGACCGTGGCCGAGGTGGTGTACGAGGCGCTCTTCTCCCCAGCGCCGAAGCTTCGCTATCTCGTCGGCACGAAGTGGGAAGGCGATCGCGTCCTGAACGCTCTCATGGCGAAGCTGCTCGACGAGAACGACAACCCGAAGCACAACTACGCGCGCGACGAACTGGTGGCCCTGCTCGATCGACACGTGGCGGCGAGGAGAGCGCGGGCGGACTAGGCCCCGCGCTCCTGTCTGAGCGCAAGGACACGCTGTCGCAGCCGGTCCATCCGCTTGGCGATGGCCTTCGCGTTCTCCGGCTTGGGGAAGTCGCGGAGCCGCGGGCACGACGCGAAGTCGTCGCAGGCAGCGCAGTTCTGAACGCCCTTGGCAATTGCGCAGTCGCGGATGTCGCACGTGGCGCAGTACTTGGCGAGGATCGGCTGGTCCATGGGCGTGCAGCCGAGACACACCCAGTGCAGGCCGCCGGCCGCCTGGCTGTCCGGCCTCCACCTTCCGCAGGATCTCGATGTCCGGATGCACCGTCGTGTACGACGGGCACGGCGTGCAGTCGGCGCCGCAATACCCCAATGCGCTCATAGCTTCGCCTCGCCGCGAGCCGCGCGCTCCCCTCTGTATGCGACGAATCGCCCGCGCAGCCACTCCATCCTCCTGCAGAGGGCCTCGTTCTCGCCCTTGATGTAGTCGTGGAGCAGGCTGCAGGCCGCGTAGCCGTCGCAGGCGGCGCAGTTCGCGACCCCTTTCGCGATGGCGCAGCCGCGGATCCTGCACGTGGCGCAGAACTCGGCCAAGAAGCCCTGGTCCGCGGGCGTGCAGCCCAGGCAGACCCACTCGGCGGCGCTGTGCGCGCCATCCCAGAAGCTGCCAGCCGCCTTCTCGAGCTGCGCTGTGTCGGTGCCGACCGTCCCCTTGTACGCCGCGCACTCCGCGCAACTGATGCCGCAGTAGCCGAGCATGCCTCCTCCTTCTCAAGCGCCTCCTACCGGGCTTTCTGGTTCCTGGCGGGCACCGCACCGCGCGCCTCGGCACGCAAGACGCGACCTAATCGCCATCTCCGCGCCGCGCGAGGAATCGCACGCGCAGCCAGCCCATGCGCTCGGCCAGTCCCCAAGGTCCGAGGATCTTCTGGATTCTCTGGCACGACTCGTAGTCGGTGCATGCCGCGCAGTTCTGGACACCCCTGGCGACTGCACACTTCCGCATCTCGCACGCCGCGCACGGTTTGGCGAGGAAGGCTTGGTCGGCTGGCGTGCACCCGAGGCAGACCCATTCCTTTGCGCTGTGCGCGCCATTCGAGAAGACCTGCGACGCCTTCTCGAGCAGTTCGATCTTCGAGCCCACCGTTCCCTGATACGCAGGGCACTCCGCACAGTGGATTCCGCAGTAGCCAAGCATGTGTCCTCCTGACGGCAGAGTCAGCCACCTAACCATCAAAAGTAGAAACGACGGGATCGTACTCGGGCGGTCTAACTTGTCAAGGGCCGTGTGGAGGATAGACTGGGGCGCCATGTCATCGTCGAAGGAATGGATCCCGCACCTGAAGTTGATTGGCGGCGCCCTCTGTCTGGACTTCGCCAACACGACCGGCCGGCGGATCGATCCCCAAGGCGAAGAAGCGCTGCGCGACTACGAAGACCTTGTCTCCTGGTCTGAGCATGCCGGCGCGGTCACGAGGCCCGAGGCTCGCACCTTGGCGCGCGCGGCTGCGTCCTCACCGGCACGAGCCGCGGCCGCCCATCGGCGGGCGGTCGCGCTGCGGGAAGCGCTGTACCGGACGCTCTCCGCCGCGGCTGCCGGCCGGGACGCGGACCCCTCCGATCTCGAGCTCCTCAACAGGCACGTCGACGTGGCAGCCCTCCACCTGGCGCTCGCACCTGTCCAGGGCGGCTACCAATGGACGTGGCGAGCCGTCGAAGGCGAACTCGACCTGCCGGCCTGGCGCATCGCCCATTCGGCGGCGGAGCTTCTCGTCGCGCCGGACCTCGTGCGGGTCCGCGAGTGCTCGGGCGACCGCTGCGACTGGCTGTTCCTCGACGACAGCCGCAACCACAGCCGCCGCTGGTGCGACATGGCCTCGTGCGGGAACCGCGCCAAGGCCCGCCGGAACTACGCGCGGCGCAAGGCGGTCGTCAGACCTGGAGGGCGCCCGTGAGCCTGGATCGAGGCGTCTTGCCCAGCGTGTTCGAGATCCTGAAGCCGGCGGTCGGCCCGAGTTCCTCCCACACGCTCGGGCCGATGCTGGCGGCACGAGCCTTTGTGGGCGAGGCCGTGCGCGCCGCGGCACGCACCGGCATCTCGGGCGGCCGGATTCGCATTGAGCTCTACGGCAGCCTCGCCCTCACCGGGCGCGGGCACCTGACCGATGTCGCGATCGCGGCGGGGCTCGCGGGCCTCGGACCGCGCGACCTCGGGGCGGCGAGCCTGGCCGACGTTGCGGAGACCGTGCGCACGGCGGGACACGTCCGCGCGGACGACCGCGAGCTTCTCTTCGACCTCGATCGCGACGTTTCGTTCGACGCAACGCGCGGAGCGCTGCCGCACCCCAACACGATGCGTTTCGCGCTCCTGGGGCCGAAGGGAGGCGAGATCGTTGCCGAGACCTATGCCTCCATCGGTGGGGGGCGCCTGGCGGGCGGATCGTTCGGCCCGCTTCCGTCGGGAACGGGGCGGGCGCCGCGCGTCTCGGCGTCGGCGGCGATCGCGCTGTGTGAGGCCCAAGGCATCGATCTCGTCGAGCACGCGTATCGGATCGAAGGGACCGATCACGGGCACACGCGCGCCGAGGTCGATGCGCATCTCGACCTCATGTGGTCGCTGATGGCGCGCGCCATCGAGCGCGGCCTCACCGCGGAGGGCGTCCTGCCCGGATCGCTGCGCGTCGAGCGACGGGCGCGGGGCCTCTACGGCCGTTTCACCGAGAGGCTTCCGCACTTCCACGTCTTGTCCCCCGAAGCATCGCTGGCCTCCATCTACGCGATCGCTGTCGCCGAGGAGAACGCGGCGGGCGGGTCCGTCGTCACCGCGCCCACATGCGGAGCGTGCGGCGTGGTCCCGGCCTGCCTGCGCTTGCTTCAGGAGCGCAAGGACCTCCGGCCGGACGCGATCCGCGGCGCCCTCCTCGTCGCGGGATGGATCGGCGCCGTCATCGCGACGAACGCCTCGATCTCGGGGGCCGAGGTCGGCTGTCAGGGCGAGATCGGGGCGGCGAGCGCGATGGCCGCAGCGGCCGTTGCCCACCTGCTCGGGGCGAGCGTGCACGATCAGGTCGACCGCGCGGCGGAAAGCGCGCTCGAACACTACCTTGGCCTCACGTGCGATCCGGTCGCAGGACTCGTCCAGATCCCGTGCATCGAGCGAAACGCCGCGGGGGCCGTGTCGGCTCTCAACGCGGCGAGTCTGGCCTTGATCTCGGGCGGCGCAGACCACGTGTCGTTCGACGACGTCGTCGACGCGATGTGGCGCACGGGCCGCGACCTCGACGCGCGCTACCGAGAGACCGCGCTCGGCGGCCTTGCGGGGGAGCGAAGCTCGGGCACGCGGCTGCGCTAGACCGAGAGCGGCTTGCGGTAGTGCAGGTGGCAGATGACGGGCCGATAGCCTACGTCTGCGTACAAGATGTGCGCGCCGGACGGGTTCGTCGTGTCGACGCCGAGAAGGGTTTCCTCTAGCCCCATCTCGCGGAACATGACGAGGCTCTGTGTGAGGAGCGCGCGAGCGACCCCGTGTCTGCGCCACGGACGGCGCACGAAGACGTCTTGCGTGTAGCCTCGCTCCTTCCCTGCCCAGGCGTTGCGCTGGACGTCGACGTGGTTGAGGACCGCGCCCGCCACCTCGCCGCCGTCCCAGGCGACCTTCCACAAGTGGGGCTGGAAGCGGCGCTCGCGAAGCCATCGCTCGTAGTCGCCTTCCGCCGGCGGGATGAACCCCCAGTGGTCGGCGTGGGCCTCGGCGCGCGCTGTCCAGACGGCTGGATAGTGAGACGGCTCCGCCGGCATGACGCGTAGCCCGTCGGGGAGAGGCGCCGGTGGTGGCGGTGGGTCGAGCAGTCGGACGACCTCGGCGAACCGTCGCGCCATGACGTATCCAGCGCTCTCCAACAGGGCCACGACGCCCGGCGAGGTATCGACGGCGTAGGCGTTGTACGCCTTCTCGATCTCCGGGCTGTGTGTTGCCGCGATCTCGGCGAGCCGTGCTTGGTTCCAGCTGAGCATCGCGCGCCCGAGCCCGCGTCGACGGAACTCCGGGTCGATGAACCCGAGCGACGTGTAGAGACGGAGCCCCGTGATCTCGTCGCGCCAGAAGACGCGCCCGTAGGCGATCGGGCGCCCGTCGGCCTCGGCGATGATCATGTCGTCGGGCGGGTGGCAGTTCGCAAGCTGGGCGAACAGACGGGCGACGTCATCGACGGTCTCGTTGTATTCGAGCCCGTCGACGCGCGCGGTCGCGTTCATGATCGCGACCATCGCTGGGTAGTCGGACGGGCCGCGGAACGGGCGAAAGCGAAGGTCTGGGATGTTCACGGTGTCTGGCGCGGGGTAGGGGAGCACGAGGAGGATGTTCCGCAACCTGTGCTGCCGCGGCAAGAGGCCGCAGCGTGCGGTATCCTCGGAGGCCGCGGCGGGCGACGGAGGCGAGGCGATGGACTGCGTGAAGAGGATGATGCCATACCGCATCGAGACGGACCGCCTCGTCCTGCGCTGCTGGCAGCCGCACGACGCGCGCCTCCTCAAGGAGGCCGTCGATGCGAGTCTCGATCACCTACGACCGTGGATGCCGTGGGCGGCCCACGAGCCGCAGTCCGTCGAGGCGAAGGCCGAGCGACTGCGGGTCTTCCGCGGCGAGTTCGACCTGGACCGCGACTACGTGTTCGGGATCTTCTCGCGCGACGAGCGCCTGGCGCTCGGATCGAGCGGACTGCACACGCGCCCTGGGGACGGGGGGCTCGAGGTCGGCTATTGGATCCGCGCGTCGCACGTTGGACAGGGTCTTGGCACCGAGACGGCGGCGGCGCTGACGAAGGTCGGATTCGAGCTGGCTCGCGCGGCGCGGATTGAGATCCACTGCCGGCCGGACAACGCCGCGAGCGCGTCGATCCCGCGCAAGCTCGGCTTCACGCACGAGGCCATCCGGCGGGAGATGACGCGAGACGCGGAGGGCACGGCGCACGACGCGATGATCTGGACGATGCTTGGACGTGAGTACCCGACCAGCCCTGCCGCGCGAACGGCGCTGGCTGCGTACGACGTGCTCGGCCAACGTCTGTTCTAGGCTCGCCCCATCCGCTCGCGCGGCCTACTTCCTTCGCACCGCGATGAGCCCCGCGGCCTCGTCGTCGGCGAGGCGGGCGTCGAACCAGGCGAGCGCGGCCTCGTCTCCCCCGAGGCGCCCGAGGAAAAAGGCTGTCAGGTACGAGGCCGACGACGCTCGCACCCACGCCGTGTCCGCCGTCCCAGGAGCGCACGCGGCCAGCATCGCCTCGGCGCCCGGGCCGACGTACTGGCCGTGTCCCGCGCCGCGCTGCGTGACTTCGATCGCCGGCGGGTTCGCGGCTTCGTAGAACCGCTGGTAGTTCTCGGCAGGTGGCGCGCAGGGGATGAGAAACCACGAGACTCCGCCCAGCTCGGCGCCGATCAAGAGGAGCGGGATCTGGATTGCCCCCATGCGCTCGGGGGTCACGCTAGGGAAGAGGACCGGGTCGTCGGGTGCCGGCCCTCCTCCATCGACGGGATCGAGCGCGCCGACCGCGCGAACGCGAGCATCCATCGACGCGACGAGCAGGCTTAGTTTCCCTCCGAATGAGTGCCCGGCCGCGCCGATCTTGATCGCATCGACGAGCCCCGAGAGTGCCGTGCCTGGCTGTGCGTTGAGCGCGAGGCAATGGTCGATGACGAACCGCGCGTCGCCGGCCACTGCGGTGTGGTTCGCGCTGGAGAACGACATGGGATAGGTCGGGAGCGCCACGACGAAGCCGTGTGATGCCAGGTGCTCTCCGTACGAGCGATAGATGTCGCCCCACAGCATGAAGCCGTGGTTGAAGAGGATCAGGGGGAATCCAGCCGCGGGAGGCGACGCGGACGCAGGCAAGGCCGGGTAGAGAACGAGGAGTCCCACGCTCCGCCCAGTGGCCGGGTCGACGAGACGCTCGCTCCACTCACCGACCGCATACGAGCCGAGCTCGTCCGGAGACGCGGCCCAGACACCGACTCCGATCCCGCAGAGGGACAAGACGAGGACCCACGGCCGCCATCGCGTCATTCGCGCGTCTCCTTGTCCATCTACAACCCGCCGAACAGCAACTCGGTCCGCCTGTCGACGATCTCGGCGCACGTCCAGGCGGGATCGATCCTGACCAAGACGAACGCGCTGTTCTCGAGAACGGGGTCCGGCCGGCTCGGGATCGTGCCGAGGAAAACCGGGTTGCTTGCCGCGAGAGTGACCTGCTCGGTCGTCCACTCGACCAGGCCTTCGATCCGGTCAGCGGAGATCACGGTCCCGGTCAGCCGCGTCCGGACGCGCTGCACGACGTAGACCTCGCCCTCGACAAGTCCGAGCGCGCTCACTTGGACGGTGAGACCTGGCTTGCCGTCCCCGTCTTGGTCGATGACCCGCGGATCATCGAGCGACGTCGGCAGAGGGTCTGTCTCGGGATCCTCGAGGCGACAGCCGCGCGCCTCGGTCGTCCACGGCTGCGCGAATCGGACCGGCGAGACGCCAAGGTCAAGCCGCGCCACCGTCCTCACCTCGCCAAGCGATGCCAGAAACGCCTCTGGGATCAGAGTGGACGCAATGGCTGACCCATTATCGATTTCTGACGCGCAGTACGTCCAGCGGACGTCGAGCGCATCCCCGACCTGATCCAAAGTGACGCGCATCGTCACGGTGCTCGTCCGAACGACCTCGCCGACCAGGGGCAGGGTTGCGAACTCGGACAGCACCTGCCACTCGACCCACGTTCCCGAGAGGTCGAGACCGACGGATGAAGCCCTCTGCGCACGAGCACCCGCGACTGCGATGGCCAAGACGCACAACACAAGGCCGCGGCGCCACATTGTCGCCGCGGCTCGTCTCCCAGACTCGCTACGCGTCGTCATCATGCTCTCAGCCTACCATGCAACGGCGTGAACGTGAAGCGGGGCTGGCTGAACGCAGTGTGGGTGGTTTCTCTCGCTCGCAATCAGAGGAGGGCTGGGAGCCGGACGCCACGCTTTGGGCACGTCTTGAGGTAGCAGGAACGCCTGGCGTCGCAAGCGCACGTCCACTTCGTCGCTTGCTCGGAGAGCCCGGCGGACGTCCCGACATCGCCAAGGCGACGAAGGTTCCAGAGCGTCTGCGCGTGATGCGGGACGCCGTCGCCGGCGGCCCCCTCGACGATGCGGCACGGGAACTCGGCGCACGCACCGCAGTGCTCGAGCCCACGAGAGTGACCGCAGGAGGGGATCGTGCATAGGTCGTTGCCGTCATCGAGCTCGCCGCGGCATCCCAGACAGGCTGCGAGCCCGGCGTCTTCGGCCTTGTCGTAGCGAGACGGCAAGTAGAGGACATGCGCCCTCACGTCCTCGTTGATTGCGAGCTTGAAGCTGCAGGTGCTGCAGTAGAGGCCGCAGTAGGCTACGAGGTCGCCGGGATCGATCATGCGCGGATTCTAGCTACGAGAAGCTCCACCGGGCTCTTGTCCTAGGGTGTGGCGCCGCATCGTCCAGGAGCATTCAGGGCACTCTGCTAGTCTCCTGGAGCCCCTCTCGGTCAGATCCGAGGCGCGAACCCGGCGCCTCACGGGCCAGGGTCGGAACACCGGCGAGGGAGCCGCCTATCCGTGGCGCGTCATGGCGCATTGGGCTTCTCAGATGCTCGTTGGAGCAACGCCTCCAGGGTGAGCTGCCCGGCTCAGGTTCTGGCGAGGTTCGGAATCGCCGCGGCCGTCAGGCCGCAGCCGGCCGCGGCAGCCACGATGGACAGGGTCGGCCGCCGCAGGCCCCGGCGCGCGATCCTGGCCCGTGTCATCTCGCGGCCTCCTCTCCGGGCGGCATCTCCAGCCAGATCTCGTTTCTGCGCATGAACGGCGGAACCAGCGGCGAGCTGTAGAAGGCGTAGATCGGTTCGCCGACGGCCGTGGCGGTGCGGGCGGCGAGCGCCGAGCGGAGCTCGTGCTCCTTCCGCGCGAGCTTGCGCGATGAGGCGTAGAACGTGAAGCGCAGCGTCGCGAGCGTGGCCTCCGGCGCTTCGACGAGCTCGACGCGTCCCCCGAGCGGCTGCGGCAGGCCCGTGGTCTCAAACTCGTCGGGAAGCGTGTAGAACACGGACCACGTGGCGCCGGCCTCGCCGCCCATCCGCTGCTGCAGGAGGGGAACAACGAGGTCCATGACCCTTCCGGCCTCGTTGCGTCCGAAGAGGTAGCCGGCCAGAAGCGAGAAGCCCTCGTCGAGCGCGGCGCGCTGCGGCCCACGGACGAGCGTCCGGGCGATGGTTCGCCGCCGATAGCGACGCACCTCAACAGGGCCGGAGGCCCACAGGACGTCGTGTTTCGTCCTCCACGTGGTCATGCGCTCTCCCTTCGGCTTGCCCGATCCATCCGTCGCGCGGACCATGATAGCGCCCGTCGCCGGGCACGGCACGGGCCCGCAGGTCGGCGCGGGCGAGGCAGCGTGCGGCGATCGGGAAGCCACAGCACGCGTTCCTGGAAACGGAGGACTTGAAGGAGATGCGGCACCTGGTGATCGTGAGCGTCGTACTGGCCTCGTGGTGCCTCGCGACGTCGTGCGCCCAGACGCAGACTGCGGGCAGGATCGTCTTCTACTCCGAAGCCGGCTCCAACGCCGAGCTGTTCGCGATGAACGCTGACGGGACGGGCCTGCTTCGCCTGACGACGAACGCGTCGAACGAGTTCTGCCCTGACTGGTCGCCGGACGGGACGAAGATCGCCTACGAGTCGGATCGCGACGACCGTCGTCCCGTGGCCTGCTTCCCGAGTTGTCAGTTCAGGATCTACATCATGAACGCCGACGGAAGCGACGAGCGACGGCTCACAGACCTCGACAGCGTCGAGGGCCACCCCGACTGGTCGCCCGACGGGAGGGAGATTGCCTTTCAGGCCGACCGCGATGCAGACGGGAAGAGCGAGATCTACATCGCGCCCGTCGACGGGGGCGCGCCACGTCTCGTCGTCGGCGACGCGTTCGACAACACGGCCCCCGACTGGTCGCCGGATGGGACTTCGATCGCGTTCAGTTCGGATCGAGACGGGAACCTGGACATCTTCGTCGTGAACGTTGACGGCAGCGGACTGCGCAAGGTCGTCGACACCGGGCTCCATGACTACTCGCCCGACTGGTCGCCGGACGGGAGCCAGATCCTCTTCTTCGCTGCGAACTGGCCGACGGTCAGGCAGACGATCTACGTCGTTGGGCAGGACGGGGCGGGTCTCGCCGCGCTGACGACGGCGTCGCGCGTCGTGAACGAGAACGCGCAGTGGTCGTCCGACGGAGGACGCATCGTGTTCCAGTCCAACCGCGACGGGAACTTCGAGATCTACTCGATGGCCGCCGATGGCACAGAGGTCGTCCGCTTGAGACGCTCGAGCGCCGGCGACTACTGGCCCGATCTGTGGACTCCTGCGGCCCACGAGGAGGCGCAGGCGGCCGCGGGCTAGCGGCCCGGATCTCGGCTCCGACCCGACGCACGACGGAACGCCCTGCGGGTGCGCAGACGGAAGCGAGACGGTCTTCGCGTGCCGATTGCGGCGTGTCACTCAGCGTGCACGCCGTCCGACGGCCGCCGACGAGCCCGGGACACGGCGCGGAGGCGGCGCGTAGACGTTGAGCGCGGTTCGGCCCCGTCGCACCTAGAAGACGATCTCGTCGACGGGGCGTACCTCGGCGAAGCAGGCGGCGAGGATCTCGTTGTGATGCTGGGCGATCGTCTCTGCGCGCAACGAGGCGCTGTCGGAGCACCCGTGGCCGTCGGCCGCGAGAAGCACGCGATACCCGAGCCCGAATGCCCGCCGGACGGCGGTGTCGACGCACCAAGGTGATGACAAGCCGGCGATGACGACCGTGTCGATCCCCTCCGCGCGAAGCCGCGCGTCCAGGCCGCTGCCGCAGAAGGCGTCGTAGCGCTGTTGCGGGGAGACGATCTCGCCTTCGCGCGGGGCGACGTCTCTGTGGATCTGATACGCCTTCCAGACCGGCGAGCCCGGCGGATGCTTGCCCTGATCGAGTGTCTCCACGACGTGGACCACGAGCGCGCCTGCGGCGCGGGCTCGGCCGAGGAGGCGCGCTCCACTGGCCAGCACCGACCCACCCTGACACGTGCGCGGAGGGTCCGCATTGAACGCGCCGGCGAGCAGATCGATCAGCAAGAGCGCCGTGGAGCTGGACATGGCTCTTGCCTACGGCACGGCCGTCTCGGCGGCGTCTCGGAGCGTGTCGGCGATGTACGCGTCGACGCGTTGCTCGAGGAGCCAGAAGGGCAGTTCCCCGTGCCCGAGCACGGCCTCGTGGAAGCTGGACAGCTCGAAGCGATCGCCGAGCGCCTGGCGGGCCTCGTCGCGCAGTTCGAGCATCTTCTGCATGCCGACTTTGTACGTCACGGCCTGCGCCGGGAGGACGATGTAGCGTTCGACCTCGGCGCGCACGTACGGCTCCGTGAACCCCGTGTGGTCGAGCATGTAGCTGACTGCCTCTTCGTACGTCCACCGCTTGGCGTGGAGGCCCGTGTCGAGCACGAGCCGGGCGGCGCGGAACAGCTCGTCTTGCAGGCGTCCCAGGTTCCCGTAGGGGTTCTCATCGTACGCGCCCATCTCCCAGGCGAGACGTTCGGCGTAGAGGGCCCAGCCCTCTGCGTACGCGGTGAACGAGAGCCCAGCAAGATAGGGCGGGATCCCCGCGTCGTAGGCGTAGGCAGCCTGTAGTCCGTGCCCCGGCACGGCCTCGTGGTAGGTGACCGTCGCCAGACCGTAGATCGGTTGAGGCATCTGGGTTGGCATGAAGAACTGGCCGGGGCGCGAGCCGTCAAGCGTCCCGGCGGAGAAGTAGGTGTCGAACCCGCCGTCGACGACGACCAGGTCGCGCGTCGGCATCCGACGGAACGCCGGAGCGACGCGCGGGACGATGTCGTCAAGCAGTGCCTGGCAGCGCGTCAGGGTCTCCTCGCCGATCGATTCCCCGGTGAGCTCGGTGAGCGCCGCGAACAGGTCGGGGATCGGGAGCGTGGCGTTGAGGCCGACGTCGGCCGCCGCGGAGCGGATCTCGCGCTCGATCCGCGCGACCTCACTGACCCCGAGTTCGTGGATCTCGTCCGGCGTGAGGTCGGTCGTCGTCAGGCTCGCGAGGCAGTACGCGTAGTACGCGTCGCCGTTGTCTTGCTTCCACACGCCGGCGTCGTCGGTCGCCCGGCGCGCCATGCCGGACACAAACTCGGCCAGCTCGCGGTACGCCGGCAGCACGTCCTGATCGAGCAGTTCCTCGGCACGGGCGAGCAGAGCTGCCGGCTCGACGTCCGCCATCTCGTCCAGCGCTGCGGCGAGCGCTCCGTAGAGGTCGGACGCGCGCGCCGGCGTCGCGCCGACGCTCTGCAGTTGCGCAACGGCCTGCTCGAGGATGAACCGCGGCGGGACCGCGCCCACTGCCTCGCTCCGCACGAGGCGAGCCTGGAGCTCGCGGAACCGCGCGGGAATCTGACGGAGGCGCGCGAGGTAGTCGTCGGCGTGCGTCGGCGTGTCGAGCGGGTGCAGGCTCGTCAGGAACCAGGCGATGTAGGTCGGGTAGCTGTCCATGTACGAGCTGACGGCGTAGCCGTTGTCGGCGAACGGGCGCCCGGCGAGCACGTCCTCGAGCCACGCGCCGTAGATCTCCGCGTTCAGTCGGTCGGCCGGCGGCTCGCGCGTCAGGTCGTAGGTTGCGAGGTGGTTGGCGATGGCTTGGGCGAGGTTGTAGTAATCGGCCTCGGCCGCAGCCGTCAGCGGATCGAGTTGGTCGTCGCGCACGCCGAGCTCCTTGGACAGCCCCAGGTACGTCATGGTCTCCGGCGAGAGCCGCACCAGGTCGCCCGATGCCTGAAGCAGGAACCGGTCCACGGGAAGGCCCACCCAGCGCGCGTCGGACATCGGGACTACGAGCGCGGTGTCTTGCGATGCCGTCTGCACCGCAGGGGCAACTCGGGCGGGAAGCTCAGGCGGGGTCTGAGTGATCGGCGCGGCCGGCGTCTCGACGACGCGCGATGGCGTCTGGGAAGCGACAGCGACCGGGGTCGTCGGAGCCGGCGTCACGCGTGCCGCCGGCGTGCTCGAGGTTGTCGCGGTCCGCGTGCTGGGCGCGGCCGCTGCAGGCTTCGGAGGCTCCGTGCGCTCCAGCCAGACGACACCGAGCAGACTTGCCAGCGCCAGCAGCACGATGAGCCACTTCGACATGAGCCCTCCTCAGACGTCCCAGCCCGGACGCAGCGTGAGTATGCCGCCTGCAGAACGCCGCGCAAAGGCGTTGGCCTGGCTGTGCGCCACGCGATACGCTTGTAGCGGGGGAGGAGGACGATGTGGGGACGACGCTCGAGCGGATTGCCGAGATCGTGAAGACCGGGGGCGAGGTGCCCGAAGGGTGCAGTCCGCATGCGTTCGCGAAGGAGATCCTGCCGCTCCTCGGCACGACCGACGGGAAGCTGCGCGAGTGGCGCGTGTGGGGGATCCTGGCGCTTTGGGTCGGCCGGCGCGTGATGTCCGACGACGAGATCCGTGACCTCCTGTGGACGGTCGCCGACGAGCGGCACCTCTTCCATGGGATCGGCGAGTCGGGCACGGACTCTGTCTTCATGCGATCGTTCGCCGTTCTTCTCCTGGGGGCGTTCGCTGAAGCGCACCGCGAGCGGGCGTTTCTCGCTGCCGAGGAAGTCCGTCGCCTCCTCGAGACGGTCGTCCGGTACCTGGGAAAAGAAGTCGACCTGCGCGGCTTTGTCTCGAAGGAGAAGCTCTGGGCGCACGCGTGCGCCCACGCGGCCGACACCATCGGGCAGCTCGCGCCGTGCCGAGAACTTGCGGCCGATGACCTTGCGTCGGCGCTGGAAGGTCTCGGGCGCAAGGCGACGACGGACCGCGTTGCCTTCGTGTTTGAGGAAGACGCGCGGCTGGCGGCCGCGGCCGTCGAGATTCTCAAGCTCGGCATCGTGTCGGGCGCGCGCGTCGCGGCGTGGGCGGCGTCGCTCGTCCCGCCCGTTCACTTCAGCGACGACCTGCCGTTTGTCCTGCATCGCTACGTCAACGCGCGCAACTTCCTTCGCGGCCTGGTTCACCACGGTGAGGCGGCAGGCGTCGCCGCCGCGACCCTGGAGCCCGTGCGCGCCGCGAGGGTCGCCGTGGAGTCGCTGTAGATGGGAGGCCCGATGATCGAGCTGCGGCCGATCGAGCCGAGCGAAGGCGCCGACGCCCTGTCCGTTGCGGAGGCCTGCTTCCGCGAGCTCTGGGGGCTCTCCGTAGCCGACGTCCGCGCGAAGTACGATCCGCTCGAGGATTACGATGAGCCGGCCGCCTACTACCCCGCGCACGGCGGCGCGTTCCTCGTTCTGGCGGATGCGGGCAAGGTCGTCGGGACCGGCGGGATCGCGCGCCTGGGCCCCGAGGCGGCGGAGCTGAAGCGCCTGTGGCTTCTCGCGGCCTATCGCGGACGCGGGTTGGGGCGCCGCCTCGTCGAGGGCCTGCTCGTGTTCGCGCGGTATCGCGACTACCGCCGCGTGTGCCTCGAGGTGGCGACCCCCGAGCTTCAGCAGGCCGCCATCGCCATGTATCGCCGCCTCGGGTTCCGGCCGATCGCTCCCTACCGAGAAGGTGCGACGTCCTGCGCCATGGAGCGGAAGCTGTAGCGCCGCTTGCTGGGGTCCGGAGATTGTCCGAAGATCGTCTCGTCACACGATGGCGGGAGGGCCGCATGGGGGCGGAAGAGAGCGAGGGTCGCGGGCACGAGCAGCCGCGCGCGTTCGGCGTGGCGGTGGGGCTCGGCCTGGTGGCGAATGCAATCCTCGCCGCGCTGAAGACGGCGATCGGCATCCTCGGGCACAGCCAAGCGCTCCTGGCGGACGGCATCAACTCGACGTCGGACGTCATCTACTACACCGTCGTTGCCATCTTCATGCGCGCCGCGCGCAAACCGCCGGACGAAGAGCACCCGTACGGGCACCGCCAGCTGGAGAACATCGCCGCCCTGGTTGTCGGGGCGTTCGTGATCACGACCGGAATTGCGATCTTCTGGGACTCGATCAACGGGGCGTTTGACATCTTGTCCGGCGCCGAGACGGCGCCCGCGGTCGCGTGGGTCACGCTCTACGTGGCGCTCGGCACGGTGGCGGCGAAGATCGGCCTGTGGCTGTACACGTCGGGCGTCGGACGGAGGACCAAGAACATCGCGATGTACGCGCTGGCAGCCGATCACCGCAACGACATTCTGTCCGCGTCGGCCGCGGCGCTCGGCATCCTTGTCGGGCGACTCGGCTACGCGTGGGTCGATCCGCTGGCTGGAGCGCTCGTGGCGTTGTTTGTCCTACGCACGGGCATCGACATCGTGCGCGATACGGCCACTGAACTGATGGACACGACGCTCGAGCGCTCCTTCCGCACGGAGATCGCGACGATCACCGAGAGCGTGCCTGGCGTGGAGGCGGTGGACCAGATTCGCGCCCACCGCTTCGGACCGTACCTCGTCCTGAACCTGACGATCGTCGTTGACGCGTCGATCAGCGTTGCGGCCGGTGACGGGATCGCAAGCCAGGTCGAGAACGAACTCGTTCGGCGGATGCACCTCGTGCGGGAGGTCCACGTTCACTACCACCCGCGCAGCGCGCGGGCGGGACGAGGCAGGACGGCATGATCCTTGGTCCGCGCCCGACCCTCGCGGAGCTTCAAGCGTACGTCCGGGACCTGGAGCGCCGGCGCGGCTTCTCCGACCAGACCGCGCGTGACAAGTGTCTGCTCCTTGGCGAGGAGGTGGGCGAGCTGTTTCGCGCTGTACGGCGCGTCGAGGGCCTGCGCGTCGACCCGGCGTCGCGACGCGCCGAGATTGGCGAGGAGCTGGCCGACCTTCTGATCTACCTGTGCGCCATCGCTAACCGCTACGGTGTCGACCTCGAGGCCGCGTTCCGGGCCAAGGAGGCGCGCAACAGCGAGAGGACCTGGGCGATCCACCCCGACGAGGGCCGAGCGGCCCCGCCAGTTGACGGTTGACCCGCGCGCGTCGGCGCCCTACGATCATTGCGTCAACGACCGTCGAACCACGCTTGAGGGGGAATGGGGCTGCGGAGGGTTCGTGTCTCTTTATCCAGTGAGCGTCCGACTCGCGGGGCGTTTCCACGGGACGGCGCTCGGAGGTGACCTCTGGCTCGATGTACACACGTCCGAAATACCCGGTTGTCATCGTCGATCCCACGTGGGACGAGAGTTCGTTCTCAAGCCAACGGATCCGCGCGATTGCGGAGAAGCTTCAGCAGCTCGGCTATCCCACGCACGCCACGCATGACGTTGATGACGGCAAAGCGCTGATCGAGGCGAACCCAAACCTGGGGTGCCTGCTCGTGGCGTGGGATCCCAGCGAGCCGGAAGAAGTGCGCCAGCTGATCCGCGCCGCGCGCAGCCACGGCGAGTACCTTCCAGTCTTCTTGTTGGCCGACCGCACGGAAGTGCGCGACATCGACCTCTTGATTGTCGAGCAGATCGACGAGTACATCTGGAAGCTTGAGGATCCGGCCACGTTCGTCGCCGGCCGCGTCTCGAGCGCGATCGAGAAGTACGCGAACATCCTCTTGCCGCCCTTCTTCGGCGCGATGGTGCGGTTTGCGGAGGAGTACGAGTACTCGTGGCACACGCCCGGCCACTGCGGCGGCACCGCATTTCTCAAGTCCGCGGTTGGCCAGGAGTTCGTTCGCTTCTTTGGGGAGCAGCTGTTCCGTTCTGACCTGTCCGTATCGGTCGGCGAGCTGGGATCGCTCCTCAAGCACTCCGGCCCGGTTGGCAAAGCGGAGCGGAACGCGGCCGCCGTGTTTGGCGCGGAGATGACCTACTTCGTCACCAATGGGTCATCGGCGTCGAACCGCATTGTGTTCCAGTCCGCCGTCATCGGCGGGGACAGCGTGGTGATCGACCGCAACTGCCACAAGTCCGTGGAGCAGGCGATCCGCCTCTCGGGCGCGATCCCGACGTACCTCCTGCCCGACTCCAACAACTACGGGATCATCGGGCCGGTGCCGCCGGCGAGGCTGGCCTGGCCGGAGATCATCGAGCGCATCCAGAACCACCCGTTGCTCGACCCGGCGGGACCCAAGCCGACTGACGCCGAGCTGTTGGTGATCACGAACTCGACCTACGACGGCCTGTGCTACGACGTGCGCCAGATCCTGGCGCAGATCGACGGGGGCGCGAAGCGCATCCACTTCGACGAGGCCTGGTACTCGTACGCCAAGTTCAACCCGCTGTACGCGGACCGCTACGCGATGGCGATCAACGTCGACGATGAGGGCGCGCCGACCATCTTCTCCACCCAGTCGACCCACAAGCTCCTGGCGGCCCTCTCCCAGGCGTCCATGATCCACATCAAGTCGAGCCCGCGCGCTCCGGTCGAGCACGACCGGTTCAACGAGTCGTACATGATGCACTCCTCGACGTCGCCGCAGTACGCGATCATCGCGTCCAACGACGTGGCTGCGGCGATGATGGCCGGAGGCGCGGGGGGAGTCCTGACGCAGCAGTCGATCGACGAGGCCGTGGCATTCCGCCAGGTCATGGCCCGCCTGGAGCGAGACCGAAAAGAGAAGCGAGACTGGTGGTTCCGCGTCTGGCAGCCCGACAAGGTCCGAACCAAGCGCGGCGTCGTGCGGTTCGAGGACGCAGAGTCCGAGACCCTGGCGACCCGCGCCGAGTGCTGGACACTCGAGCCCGGCGCGGCCTGGCACGGGTTCAAGGGCCTGACCTCGGGCTACTGCCTGCTCGATCCCATCAAGGTGACGCTCATCACGCCCGGCATTGCGCCCAATGGCTCGTTGTTTGATCCCAACGCTGAGCCGGCCGTGCCGGATCTCCCGACGCAGGCGTTCATCCCGGCGCCGGTGGTCTCGGCCTTCCTCGACTCGGAGGGCATCGTCGCCGAGAAGACCGGACACTACACGGTCCTTTTCCTGTTCTCGCTTGGCATCACGAAGGGCAAGTGGGGAACTCTGGTGAGCGCGCTGTTCGAGTTCAAACACCTCTACGACACGCGGGCCCCGCTGTCCGAGGCGATCCCCTACCTCGTTGAGTACTACCCCGAGCGCTACGGCGGGAACCTGACCCTCTACGACCTCTGCCAGGAGATGCACCGCTTCCTGCGCGAGAGCCAACTCGTCCAGAAGGAGAAAGCGCTCCGGCACCCGGACAACCAGCCCGCCCAACGGGCCACGGCCCGCGAGGCCTATCGCGCGCTGGTCAAGAACCGCGTCGAGCGGGTCACGATGGACGAACTCGAGGGCCGCGTCGTCGCCGTGGGGCTCGTCCCGTACCCGCCGGGAATCCCTGTCCTGATGCCGGGCGAAGAGGCGAACGCCGCCGTGTGCGCTTACCTGCAGGGGCTCGAAGCGTTTGACGACCGGTTCCCCGGGTTCGAGCACGAGATCCACGGGCTCGGGACGCCGTCCGAGCTGGTTGCGAGGGGGCGCCCGAGCGGGATCCGCTACTGGGCGTATTGTCTTCCGGGCGGCGTCGGCCGCCCGAGTCCGACGAAACCCGCGGGGGGCAAGTCGTCGCGTCCGAGGCGTGCGGCGAGCGGCTAGTCCCAGCTCGCCTGAACCACGTGCGGTAGGGCCAACAGCGGTCCGGTCAGCTGCACGATCCTCGGCGCCTTTCGCGTGCGGACGCGGAACGTGAGCTCCGCAAGGGCCGGCTCTTTGCTGATCCGGCTGGACACGGCGATGATCCGGAACCCGTCCTGCCGGAAGAGATCGCGGCACTGCGTGTCGAGCGTCGCCGCGTCCAGCGTCTTCGCCTGCACGACGACCGTGTGGTAGCTCACGGTGGGCACCTTGTGCGAGAACCAGGAGAGCAGGGTCAGTACGACGAGGACGATCCCCGTGCCGACGGCCGCCACCGAGAAGAGGCCCTGGCCGACGAGCACGCCGAGCGTGGCGGCGAACCAGATGCAGGCCGCCGTGGTCAGGCCGCGCACGATCTCGTTGGACTTGACGATGACACCGGCGCCGAGGAAGCCGATGCCGGTCAGGATGCCAGCCACAGCGCGCCCCGGGTCGATCGTCTGGGTGAACGACGACGTGACGATCATCGTCAGCGTCGATCCGAGGCTGACGAGGATGTGCGTCCTCAGCCCCGCCGCGCGCCCGTGCGCCTGCCGCTCGAGGCCGACGAGACCCCCGAGCGCGATCGAGACGCACAACTTCAATAGGACATCCGCATCGAGCACCACGCGCCACCTCCGTTCCTGCCCTCACCCTAGACGAGATCAGGCGCGCGGCGAGGCCGTCTGTCCCCTCGCGGGCGGGCAATCGCCGGACCCAACGAGGCGACGCGTGGCGGTCGCGGTAGAATCGCGCCCATGGACGCTGGGTTCAGGACGGGTCGGACTGGGGCGAGCGCGCTCCTGTTGCTGGCGGCGGCGATCTGGGGCTTCGCCTTTGTCGCGCAACGTGCCGGCATGGAACACGTCGGCCCGTTCTTGTTCAACGGAGTGCGCTTCCTGCTCGGCGCGCTCGTCCTTGTCCCCTTCGTCATCCGATCGCGGCGACGGCGCCCGGCGATCGAGCGGCCGCGGGGCGGAACGGCGACCGCGCTCGGACTGGCATGTGCCGGGCTCGTGCTGACCGTCGCCGCCAACCTCCAGCAGGTCGGGCTCGTCTCGACGAGCGCCGGCAAGGCGGGGTTCCTGACCGGGCTCTACGTGGTGCTCGTGCCGCTCTTCGGCATCGCCCGCGGCCAGGGTCTGCGTTGGGCGATGGCGCTGGCCGTGCCGCTGTCGGCGTTCGGCCTGTACTTGCTGAGCGTCGTCGGCCCGTTCCGCCTCGCGCCGGGCGACGGCTGGGTCTTGCTTGGCGCGCTCGTGTGGGCCGTCCACGTCCACCTCATCGACTGGCTCGTTGCGCGGGCCGAAGCGCTCGTCATCGCGCTCGTGCAGTTCACGATCTGCGGCCTGTTGAGCCTCACCGTATCGCTTGTTCGCGAAACCACGACGCTCGACGGGATCGCGGCCACGTGGGGCGCCATTGCGTACGCGGGCGTCCTCTCGGTCGGCGTGGCGTACACGCTGCAGGTCGTCGGCCAACGCCGCATCGAGCCGGCGCTCGCTGGCGTCGTGCTGAGCCTCGAGGGCGTGTTTGCCGCCCTCGGCGGCTGGGTCGTCCTCGGCGAGACCCTGTCTGCGCGCGCCCTCCTCGGCTGCGGTCTGATGCTTGCGGCGATGGTGTTGGCGCAGTGCGGCATGCGGCGGCGCGGTCAGGCGCTTGTCCATTCATCCGATTCGACATAGAGTAAGATGCCAGCGTCACGTGGAGTGATTCATGGACGCACAAGAAAGGGAGGCAATGTGAAGACAAAGGCTCTCGTGGGCGTCGCGGCCTTGGCGCTTGCGGCGCTCGCGCTCGCGGGGTGCGACGTCATCGGCCCGGCGAGCCTCGTCGGTTCCAAGTCGGTCGTCCCGCAGGACGGGTACCTCGTTGTCTACCGCCAGCTGCCAAAGGACGTGGCGGCCGACGTCGCGGCGCTCGGTGGGACGCTGAAGACGGTGCTTCCCGGCATCAAGACCGCGGTCGTGTATGGCGACGCGGCGTTTGCCGAGCGCGCGCGCGCCAAAAGCGGCGTTGCCGACGTTCTGCGCGATCTGCGGATCGAGAAGGCTCCCACGCCGAAGGTCGAGCTCGTGACGCCCGAGCACATCGGGTCCGACGAGCGCTACTTCGGCTACCAGTGGGACATGCTCGCCATTGACGCCCCTGGCGCGTGGGACAGCGGGTACACGGGCGTAGGCGCACGCGTGGCGATCATCGACACGGGCATCGACACCGACCACCCCGACCTCGCGGCGAACATCGACTTCGCGGCGAGTGCCTCGATGGTTGCCGGCGAGACCATTGAGGACTACGACGGGCACGGGTCGAACGTCGCCGGCATCGTCGCGGCGGCCGACAACGGGCGCGGCGTCATCGGCGTGGCCCCCGGCGCGACGATCATCGCGATCAAGGTCTTCGATGCCGCCGGGAACGGTTACTTCAGCTGGGTGCTGGAGGGCATCGTGCACGCGGTCTCGGTCGACGCCGACATCATCAACATGAGCCTTGGCGCGTACGTGGCACACTCCGAAGCCCCGGCCAGCGAGGTCGCCGCGTTCCTCAACCTCTTGCGCGACACGATCAACTACGCCGTGCAAGAGCGCGTGCTTGTCGTGTGCTCGGCGGGCAACGACGCGCTCGACGGGACCGGCGACGCGGGCCTCCTGCACATCCCCGGCGACGTCGGAAACGGGCTCGTCGTGTCAGCGACCGGGCCGGTGGGATGGACGCCTGGCTCGAGCGTGGATCTCGATGGGTTCTCCTCGTACAGCAACTACGGGCCGCAGGTCGACTTCGCCGCGCCCGGCGGCGACTTCCAGCTCTATCCGAACGGCACCTGGTACTTCGACATGGTGTTGAACTGCGTGAATGGCGGCTACGCCTGGTACGCCGGCACGAGCCAGGCCTCGCCGCACGTGTGCGGCGTCGCGGCGTTGCTCGTGGAGAAGCTCGGGCGCGACGTGAAGCCGGCGCAGCTCGAGGCGGCGCTTCGCCACTCGGCGGACGACCTCGGGAAGCCGGGACAGGACATCCTCTACGGCTACGGGCGCGTCAACGCGGCCCGCGCCGTCGCGCCGTAAGGCGCTGTCGAGGTCTATCGATCTCCGCTGTGACGGGTCTGGCCCCGGGCCGGACCCGTCGTTCTCGTGGGTCGTGGGGCAGACCGCTTGAGGTCTATGTCCGGCGTGTGAATGGTGGGTCCTGGGTCTCAAGCGCCGTCCCTCCGAACCTCAGGACGGCGGGGCGACGAGACGGCGCAGGGCGTCGACGAACGCGCCCGAGCCCTGGACCAGGCGAGCGGCCGGGGCGTCGTCGATCGCGAGGAACTCAAACGCGTAGACGCATCCAGCATCGCCGCCCTGGCCGGTCACGCGGTGGCGGAACCGGTCCGGCGTGTCGCGCGGGAGCTCGAAGACGAAGAAGCGCTGCTCCTCGCCACACCAGCACGTCACGCCCAGCTCGGCCGGGGCGGCGGCAACCAGGCCCGACTCCTCGTGAAGCTCGCGAGCGGCGGCGTCTTCGAACGTCTCGCCGGGTTCGACGACGCCCTTCGGGACTTCGAACCCCGTCTCCGCGTGGCTGCGGAAGACGAGAAGCTCGGCCCCCGCCGCGGATCGGCGGACGGCGTAGGCGAACGCCTTGCGAACGACGCCCGCTAAGACCATTGCGCCGGTTGGCCCGTGGACTCGAGAACGGCCAACCAGAGATCGCCTTCCGGGTCGACCGTGTTGCGCTCGGCGATGGCGGCGCGGAGCGGGACGTGCGTAAACTGCCCGTTCCACGAGCCGACAAGGAGTCCCGTGCGCCCGCTCATCGCCGCGTGCACCGCGTGCCGCGCCAAGTTCGCGCTGTAGATTGAATCGTTCGGATTCGCCGGCGCGGAGCGAATCATGTAGCCCGGGTCGATGTACTTGAAGGCGTGCGGGATGCTGCGCTCGGCCAGTTCGCGCTCGATGCGCTCGCGGAGGAACGCGCCGATGTCGCGCAGCTTGACGTTGCCCGATGCGTCGCGCTCCAGGGCATGATTCTCCCCTTCCACCAAGTCCTGGCCAGCACCCTCTGCGACGACGATGACCGCGTGCCGTCGGCGGGCGAGACGATCGACCAGCCAGCCGAGGAGGCCTCTTGCGCCGTCGAGGCGGAACGGGACCTCGGGGATGAGCACGAGATTGACGTCGGGCTCCGCGAGCGCGGCGTGGGCGGCGATGGCTCCCGAGTAGCGTCCCATCAGCTTGACGAGGCCGATCCCGTTCACGTACCCCTTTGACTCCACATGCGCCGAACGGATCGCCTCGGTGGCGATGGAGAACGCAGTCTCGAACCCAAACGTCTTCTCGACGAGGTAGATGTCGTTGTCGATCGTCTTCGGCACGGCGACGACGCTGGTTGCGAGCCCGCGGCGGGACACCTCCTCGAACAGCGCGTGGGCACCGCGCATGGTCCCATCGCCGCCCACGACGATGAGAAGCCCGATGCCGAGGCGCTCCAGCGTGTCGGCCATGGCGACCTCGCTCTGCGCTCCCCGCGACGACCCAAGCATCGATCCGCCGTTGTGGTGGATGTCATCGACCCATTCGGGCGTCAGCTCAACTGGCTCAAAACCTGATGCGGGGACAAGCCCGGCGAACCCGTAACGGAACCCCGTGAGCCGGCGGACTCCGTAGTGGAACCAGAGTTCCATGACCGCAGCGCGGATCACGTTGTTCGTGCCTGGGCAAAGGCCACCGCAGGTCACGATCCCGACGCGCAGCTCCGTTGGATCGAAGAAGATCCGCTCGCGCGGACCGGCGCGCTCAAACGAGAGCGCGGGCGCCTCGGCCTCGCGGCCGCCGGCGCGCGGCGAAGCCAGGACGCGTTCTTCGTCGACGACGAAGTTGCAGAGACGGTCTCCCTCCACCGTTGACAGCCGCAACGGAGAGAAGCGGCGAGCGGCGCCGAGGCGCGCGATTGTAAGGTCCATCGTCCCCTCAGCGTACCGAACGCCCGCTGCGCGTCAACCGGCGCGAGGGCCGTCGGCGAACTGCAGGTTGTAGAGCGCCGCGTAGAGGCCGGCCTGCTCGAGAAGCGCGTCGTGCGTCCCCTCCTCGACGATCTCGCCGTGGTTCACAACCAGGATGCGGTCCGACTCGCGGATCGTCGACAGCCGGTGGGCGATCGCGATCGACGTCCTTCCCGCCAGGAGTCGCCGTAAGGACGCCTGAATGACGCTCTCGGTCTGCGAGTCGATGCTTGCGGTCGCCTCGTCGAGGACGAGGATCTTGGGGTCGAAGGCCAGGGCGCGCGCGTAGGACAGAAGCTGTCGTTCCCCGACGGAGAGCGTGGCACCGCGCTCCTTCACCTCGGTCTCGTACCCGCCTGGAAGCGCTTCCACGAAGTCGGCGCTCACCACGCGCGCGGCGGCGATGGCCTTCTCGGGTGGGATGTCCGAACGCAGGCGGATGTTGTCCATGACCGTGCCGGAGAAGAGGAACACATCCTGCAGCACGACGGCCATCTGCGAGCGCAGGAAGGCCACGTCATAATCCTGGACCGGAACGTCATCGACGAGGATCTCGCCCTTCTGGATCGGGTACATGGCCAACAAGAGGCGAATGATGGTTGTCTTGCCCGAACCGGTGGGGCCGACGATCGCGATGCGCTCGCCCGGTCGGACGGTGAACGAGACGTTCTTCAGGATCCACTCCTCGCCTCCATAGGCGAACCAGACGTTGCGGAACTCGATCTTCCCCGCGACGCGCGCCAGCGTTCTTCCACCGCCCGCAGGCTCTTGCGGCTCGTCGAGGAGCCCGAAGATGCGCTCGGCCGACGCCATCGCGGCCTGGAGGACGTTGTAGCCCTCCGACAGGTTGATGACGGGCTCGAACAGCATCCGCACGTACTGCAGGAACGCCACGAGCGCGCCGAGCGTGAGTCCCCCACCCAGGGCGCGCAGCCCGCCGTACCAGAGGACGAGCGCGACGGCGAGCGAGCTCAGGAAGCTCATGAGCGGGCGGAACACGGCGAAGGTCACGATCTGGCGGTAGTCGGCGTCGTACTTGGCCTTGTTGATCTCGAGGAACCGCCGGTTGGCCGCCGACTCCTGCACGAAGACCTGGATGATGCGAATGCCCGAGATGGATTCCTGCACGTACGCGTTCAGGCGCGCGATCTGCCGGCGCACCTCGCGGAACGCCGCGCGCACACGGTTGCGGAACTGCCACGCGGCCACAGCGATGAGCGGGAACAGGGCGAACACGACGAGCGCGAGGCGCCAGTCGAAGCGGAGCATCACGACGATGATCCCGATGACCAGGAACCCATCGCGGAACAGGCTCACGAGCATCGAGGTGAAGAACTCGTTGATCGCCGCCACGTCGTTGGTCGCGCGCGTCACGAGGCGTCCGACCGGCGCGCGGTCGAAGAACGCCGCGGGCAAGCGCAGGACGTGGCCAAAGATCTCGCGACGCATGTCGTACATCACGCGTTGGCCCACGTA
The DNA here is from genome assembly GCA_041302525.1 of Candidatus Bipolaricaulota bacterium. Taxonomy (GTDB): domain Bacteria; phylum Bipolaricaulota; class Bipolaricaulia; order UBA7950; family UBA9294; genus CAIOGO01. Next base: position 25,052 of record JBFYQX010000104.1, read on the forward strand.
CTCGAGCCGGTACGTCTGGGCGACGGCGAACAGGAAGCGCACGAGCAGGGCGAACCCGTAGAGGACGGCCAGTTGCAGGATGCTGGCGAGTGCACCGCCGCGCAGGGTCTCGACGTCGCGCGCTGGCAGCGCGCGCAGGGCGGGCTCGGGAGCATAGAAGCCGCCCGGCACAGCGACGAACGCCTCGGGGTGCGCTGCCGCGATCGGCGCCGCCGAGGCGTCGGCGGCCACGAAGAACGCTCGCTCGGAGGCCAGGGCACCGGCGCTCGTCCACGCGCGGAGGGTATCCCCGTCGACGGCCGCTGTGCGGACGAGGTACCGGCCGTCTCCGAGCGCGATCGGGTCACCCACCGCCGGCGCGCGGTCGAGTGTCACGATCGCGTGCGGCAGCGTCATGAACCGGTCGATGGCCGACTTGGTGATGTACGGCAGCGACAGCTCAATCCCCGCCAACACCATCGTGAGGGCGACGCAGACGGCAAAGATGCCGCGGTAGGGCTTGAGGAAGCGAAGCATGCGCCGCGTCAGGCGTGCGTCGAACGCCTTCCCAACGATCTCGTCGTCGTGGAACGTGGCGGTCATCGTGTCTTCGCCTCCCTCTCCGCCTGCTGCAGCGTCCAGACGCGCGCGTAGATCCCGCCGAGGGCGACGAGATCGTCGTGTTGGCCGCGCTCGACGATCCGGCCTGCGTCGAGGACGACGATCTCGTCGGCGTCTCTCACCGCCGACAGGCGATGGGCGATGAGCACGCACGTGCGCCCGCGGAAGAACTGCCGCAGGTTCGCCAGGATGACCTCCTCGCGCTCGGCGTCGACGGCCGAGAGCGGATCGTCAAACAGGACGATGCGCGGGTCGCCGAGGAGCGCCCGTGCGATCGCGACCCGTTGCTTCTGCCCGCCGGACAGTGACAGACCTCGCTCGCCGACGCGCGTTTCGTACCCGTCGGGGAACGCGACGATCTCGTCGTGGATGCCGGCGAGGCGCGCGGCGTGCTCGATCGCGTCGCGCGGCGCGTCGGGCCGCCCGAAGGCGATGTTCTCGGCGATCGTCGCTGAGAAGAGGAACGGATCTTGAGGCACAAAGCCGATCGCCGCGCGCAGCTCGGCGAGCGAGAGGTCGCGCACGTCGACGCCGCCGACGAACACCGTGCCGGCCGGCGGGTCAAACACGCGCGGGATGACGTGCGCGAGCGTGCTCTTCCCCGAGCCCGTCAGGCCGACGACGCCGAGCGTCGCGCCCTCGGGCACGTCGAGGCGGACGTTGGCCAAGGCTTTCTCGTTCGCTCGGTCGCCGGCGTTGGGGTAGACGAAGGTGAGGTCGCGGACCTCGATCGACGCGCCTGCGAGCGCCTTCGGCGCCGCGGGCTCGGCAATGTCGGCACGCAGCGCGAGAAGGGCGTTGATGCGCTGGAGCGACGCCGAGCCGCGCTGGATGAGGCTCACTGCCTGGCCTACGGCGATCATCGGCCAGATGAGCATCGACAGGTACTGGGCGAAAGCGACGAAGTCGCCGAGGCTGACCCGTTCCCGCACGACGCTCGCTCCGCCGACCCACAGGATGATGGCCAGCGTTGCGCCGCCGAGCAGCTCGATCAGCGGGTGGAACACGCCGTGCACGCGCACAAGACTCATGTTCTCGTCTACGAGTCGGCGGTTCGTCGCCACGAAGTCGCGCTCCGCGCCCGGCTCCTGGGCGAACGACTTGAGCACGCGCACGCCCGAGACGTTCTCTCGCACCTTCTCCATGACCGCCGCGAACGCCTCCTGCGCCCGTTCGAACCGCCGGTGGATCACTCGGCCGAAGGCGAGCATCACCACGGTCAGGATCGGAAGCGGGATGGCCGCGTACAGCGTCATCCGTGCGTCGATCGACAGCATGACGGCGAGCGACACGGGGATCATGACGAGCGGATCGATGATCGTGATCAGCCCGAACCCGCAGGCGCGCGTGACCGCCTCCACGTCGTTCGTCGCGTGGGCCATCAGATCGCCCGTTCTTGTCTCGTTGTAGAACGAGGCAGGCATCGACAGCAGGTGTCCGTAGAGCTTGGCGCGCAGCTCGCGTTCGATGCGCCGGGCCGTCCCGATCAACAGCAGCCGCCACGCGAAGCGCAAGACGAGCGCGACGAAGGCAAGGCCGAGGATCCACAGGGCGTAGACCAGGAGGTTGGCCCTCCCGATCGTGATGTCGTCGATTGCCCGGCCGATGACCAGGGGCATGACGAGTCCAACTCCGTCGACGACGACCAGGGTGACAAACCCGAGGAACACGCGCCCCCGGTGTCGCCACAGCCATGTTGAGATCCGATCCATAGACCCGCGATCGTAACCGGTCCGCGGGGCGGCCGAAAGCCTCGCGCGTTGGCCGCTCTTCCGGCGGCTGGTATAATCCGCGGGAGTTTGTGCCAGGGAGGGGGAAACCGATGTCCAGTCTCCGACGAGTCGTACTCCTGGGCGTCCTCATCGCGTGCGTGACCGCGGTGGCGGCCGGCGCGACGCCCCTGCGAATCAGTCTGCCGCCCGTTCTCGAAGCGCTGCCAATCGCATTTGCTGAGGCGTGGGGCATGTTCGATGAGGCGGGCGTCGACGTCGAGGTGGTCGGGATCACCGACAACCAGGAGCGCTCCACGGCCCTCTTGACCAGCAACCTCGACGCACTGATGTCAGACGTCACCTCGGCCGTCCTCGACTACGGCACCAACCAATCGGTCGTCTGCGTCGCGGCGTGCGGCTCGACGCCGCAACCCGGCGCGCTGCGCCTCGCGCTCCTCTCGCACGTCGGCTTCGGGCCGATCGACGTGCCCGGCCTGTTGGCGAGCAATCAGATCGTCGGCGTGACCTACCGCACCGACGAGGAGTACCTCCTCGACCAGTTCTTCACCGCGAACGGCGTGCGGCGAGCGTGGATGAGCCGCTACACGTACTTCAGCGACATGCTCCAACTCGCCACGTGGTTCGGAGCGAAGGCCATCCCCATCGCCGTCCTGCCCGAGCCGTACTACTCGTACATCGCCAACCTCGTCCCGATCAACGGCGTGCCGGCGAACCTCGCCCTGCTGTCTGACTTCGCGGAGTGCGCGGCCCCGCCGCGCGTGGTCCTGTTTCGCGACGACTACGTGGCCCGCCACCGCGACGACGTGACGGCCTTCCTCAACGTGTGCGCCGCGGCCGTCGATCGCGTGAACGCCACGCCGCGAGACGAGATCATCAACGTCGGCCTCGACGTCGTGCTGGGCCTGTTCTTCCAGGGCGCCAACAAGGACCTCATTCAGCAGCAGACGCTCGACGCCCTGTCCATCCCCGTCTTTGTCCGTCCCGAACCCTTGGCGCCCGACCTGTTCAACTCGCTCACCCGTTGGATGCGAGACAAGGGGTATCTCGGCCGCGACGTGACGCTTGAGGAGTTCTCCGACTTCAGCCTCCTGCCATGATCGACGTGTGCGAGGTGGTCGTCGAGTACGGCAAGAAGACCGCCGCAGTACGGGCTGTCGACAAGGTGTCGCTCCGGGTCGCGCCCGGCGAGAGCCTGGCGCTCGTCGGCCCGTCTGGGTGCGGCAAGTCGTCGCTCCTGTTCGCGATGGCCGGCCTGATTCGGCCCGTCGGCGGGACCATCGTTGTGAACGGCGACCCGCTTGTCGGCCCGCGGCGCGAGATCGCGCTCATCCTGCAGAACGCCGGCCTCTTGCCGTGGAAGACCGTGTGGCAGAATGCGAACCTGAGCCTGCTCCTCCAGCGCGACTACCCCCGCGTCACGGCGCAGGCCGTGCTCGACGAACTCGGACTTGGCGACGTCAGGCAACGCTATCCGGCCGAGTTGTCTGAGGGCATGAAGCGGCGCGTCGGCGTGGCGCGTGCCCTGTCGACGTCGCCGAACGTGATGCTCATGGACGAACCCCTCGCGTCGCTGGACACGATCACCAAAGAGCGGATTCAGGACCTCTTCCTGAAGCTGTGGAAGCGCCACGCCTTCGCGCTGGTGCTCGTCACCCACGACATCGAGGAGGCGGCGTTTCTCGGCCAGCGCGTCGCCGTGCTGAGCGAACGCCCGGCTCGCGTTGTCGAGATCATCGAGAATCCGACGATGGGCGAAGTGACCTACCGAGACACCGCGGCGTTCGCCGACACCATCCAGCGTCTGCGCGCCGGACTGGAGCGAGGATGAACGCGCGGCGGGCCAAGCGGGCATTCCTCTACCTTTCCGACCACGTGCGCGGCCGTTCCGTTGGGAGCCGCGTCGCGATCTACGTGGCGAGCGTTGCTCTCCTGTTCGGCATCTGGTGGGCCGCGAGCGCCCTCATCCTGTGGATCAAGGGGGCGCAGCTCCTCCCCAACCCCGTGCAGGCCGTCTCGGAGATGATCCGTCTCGGGCCGCTCCTGTTCCGCAACTTCTGGGTCAGCGCATGGCGGCTCGTCCTGGCGATCCTGCTTGCGTTTACGACCGCCTATCCCCTCGGCCTGATGATCGGGCGAGAGCGACTCCTCGACTCGCTCGCCTCGCCGATGATCTACCTTCTCTACCCGATCCCGCAGGTGTCCTTCGTTCTCCTGCTCTTCCTGCTCCTCGGCTTCGGAAACCCCGTCAAGGTTGCGATCGTGGCCATTGCCGTCTTCTTCCAGCTCCTCGTGAGCGCGCGCGGCGCGGCGAAGCAGATCGACCCCGAGCACATCACGAGCGTGCTTTCCGCCGGGGCGACGCGGTGGCAGGTCTACCGACACGTTATCGTGCCCGCGACCCTGCCGTCCATCCTGACGAGCCTGCGCGTGAGCATCGGGTTAGGGATGGCATTCTTGTACATCGCCGAGAACAGCGGCGTCGTGTCCCCCGACCGCGGAGGGCTCGGCGCGTTCATCAAGCAGAAGATGCTCTACAGCCCAGCTGTCGCCTTCGCCGGGATCGTCTCGATGGCCCTGCTCGGCCTGCTCTTGTACTTCCTCATCGACCTCATCGAGCGCCTCGTGTGCCGGTGGCGTTACACGGCCCGCCGGTCGTTGTGATTCGGCGGGCTGACGGTCGGCGTGGGCCCGCCG
>JBFYQX010000117.1:0-9283 GCA_041302525.1 Candidatus Bipolaricaulota bacterium
AGGCGGCGGGGTCAGATCTTGCTTCTTGGCATCTGATGGGCCTTCTTATCCTCTACGCCACCGCCTGCCCTCGGACATCGCGCATTCGCCGATCTCCGCTACGCACGGCAAGACATCGCTGATCACCTCGCCGTCCACGACTCGACGACCCGTTGCCGCAACCGAGCGGGCGGTCCACAACGCCACCGCAGCATGATGCGGCATGGCAGGAGGTGACCCGGCACCACGGGCAAGAGGCGATTGACGCTCGTTCGAAGTTGATCCGTTCGGAGCAAGGCCGGCGGGCTCGAGGCCAGGTCCGCCGCGGCGAGCGACACGTGCCCCCTCGAGAAGTGAGTGGCGACAGGCGGCAAGCCACCGCCCGCCGTCGACCCTGCGACCCGGCTCATCTGATTCTGAAAGCGCCCTGGATGTCAGTGCATCCGCGGCCCGCGTATGCCACATAGATGGCGACGCGGTCAGCGATCCCCAGTCCATCAGCGTCCTTCCACTCCCAGGTGAGAGCTGTGGCTGTCCCGCCGATGAGCACAGATGCGAGCAGAACCATCGCTACGATGACCTTCTTCACCGCACCTCACCTCCTTTCTGCATCTCTCCTATTCGTCTTGATGCATACACCAGAGTAGCGCGTGTGACCTCGGGGATCAACGGGACCATCTCCATGCACTCCCAGCCCCATGTGACGAGAGCGTGCCTCCCCTCCGTTAGGGGCTGCCCTGCGGCGCTGGGGCCAGATCCGCATTGTGGGCGTTCTCGACAGCGATGCATCTGCCGAGGAGCACGCGCCCACTCTCCCCAGCTGAGGAGGCTCCGAAAGCCCTTCTGTAGGTCGACCACCGCTCTATCCGCTGTCCCTGCGAGACAAGTAGCCGCGACGGCACGGCGCCCCCACGCCCTCAGGAGCGCCGGGCGCATCTCTGCCTGTCGAGCGCGAGAGTCCGCACGAACTGACATGCCGTCCGACGCTCTCAGTCGGCGTTACGCACGCGAAGGGGGGCCGGGGGATCGCGCGCGCATCTCGAGCGCGGGTGCGCCCCAGCAGGAGATCGCCGATCCCCTCGGCGCGGACTACTCGACGATCCGCTAACGCGACCGGACTGTGGGCGAGGGGTGTCTCCACAGTCCCCGCTCTTGGCACACGCCAGCGCGCGTGAGGTCGTAGTCAAGCCGCGCCGCACCCTGTACACTGCCCTCAACGCCACCCGGGGTCGTCCTGGGCGACGATGACCAGTACATGTCCAGAGGAGTGAGATGAGAAAGATCTTGCTTGTCGTGGCTCTAGGAGTGTCCCTCCTGCTCGGTTCCGTGGCCGTCCTGGCGGGCGGAGGCCAGAACCAGGGGGAGACTGGGCTCGGCACAACGATCCTGGGAGGCGACGCGCAGGGAGCGGCCGAGCAACCGAGATCGGGACGCTAGGCATAAGCTCCTGACGTTGCCCGTTAAGTTGAGTGAGGCGGCCGAGTACGGCCGCCTCACTATCTTGATGTCAGTCGCTCTGGCTGCGAGAGCCTGCAAGCACGGCGGCCTCAACAGCCCACCGTGCCCGCTCACAGCTCTGCCACACGGAGTCCATGAGCTGTCCCTTCTTTCCTCACGAAGCTGCCATGGGCCCGCCCTCTCGGGAACACGAGACGGCTGCATGATTGGCTCATCGTCGGATGCGAAAGGAGTGTCCCATGAAAAGAATGAGAGGTTGGATCGTCGGACTGACTATCGTGGCGCTGCTTGGAGTCGGCATCGTGGCCATCGCAGGCAACGGATTCGGGCAGGGTGCAACACGCGCGTCGCGCCAAGGGACGAGCGGGGACTCGGCCGCGTGCAGCGGAGATTGCGAACAGACCAAAGACGGCACCGGCAGCGGAACCTGCGCGGGCTATGGCCAGCACCTTTCGGCGGCGCGACCGCTCGACGGCACGGGATACCATGGCGGCCAGACGACCGGCCCACGGGACGGCCAGCGTTCGGGAAAGGGCGCCTGCGCGACAGAGCAACGATCCTGCGCGGGCACCTGCAGCTAGTCGGAGACGTTCGGCGGCGGAGGTGGACGATGGTGTCCGCCTCCGCTTCGTCTTCGTAGCGCGACGGGCGAGGATACTGGCCCACGCGACGCTCGCGAGACTCTCGCTCCGCACACTGCACGCCATCCTAGCCGTCGACGTCGACGGGGCAAGGTGACAGAGATGAGCAAGAAGACCCAGACAGACGAGAAGGCCGTCATCGAGAAAGTCATCCGCGACAGCATTCTGTGGGCGCTCACGAAGGACGTCCAAATGCAGAGGGACTCGATGGCCCAAGATGAGGACCTCCTGATCGTCTGGACCGGCTCGACGCACATCACGAGGGGATGGAAGCAGCACGAGACGTCGTTCGAGGAGTGGCTCGACCCGCGCTTCGAGGCCGTCCGTACCGAAGTCCGCAACCTTGAGGTCCACATCTCCCGTTCGGGCGACGTTGCGTGGTACTTCGCCGACCTCGACGACGTCGTCTCGTGGGAGGGGAAGGCGAGCAAGTACGGCGAGGGACTTCGGTGGACGGGCGTGCTTGAGAAGCGCGACGGCCGCTGGGTCATTGTCCAAATGCACGCCTCGCTTGCCGTTGACAGAGTGCGGGACATCGTCTTGAGGGACCAGAAGCCGAGCGCCTGAGCAGCAGGCTCAGGACCCAGCGCGGTTCCCGAACGTCCGAGAGATGCAGTGGCCTACGCTAGGGTGATGCGGCCGGCGGAACGTCGAGGGGCTTGCGGTATCGCGGGAAGCTCTTGGCCAGCCGAAAGCCGACCGCCTCGTAGAAGAGCGGCGGGCTGTACGGGTTCTCGGCAAGCGTGTGGACGCGCGCGGACGTTAGACCGCGCGCGCTCAGGTCGTCAAGTCCGCGGGACAGGAGCGCGCGCCCGAGGCCGAGGCTGCGGTGGGGCTGTCTCACGCTGGCCTCGCAGATCTCGCCACGGCCTTTGTGCGCGACGCACGGACCTGCCCAGCGATCTCGCCGGTGCGACCGTCCCAGGGGCACGTGCCAATCCTCGAGGCTTGTCAACCCGGCGACCCATCTCTCGTGGCTCTCCTCCTCGGAGAAGGGATCCTGAGCGTACGCATCGCGGATCGATCGGAAGAGGTCGGGCAGATCGCGGGTAGAGAGCGGACGCGTGGCAAGGCCGTCCGGCGACGGGAGCGCAGCGACGTGCGAGAGGTCCGCCATCTCGTACTCAAGCACGGTGAACGCAACGCGGTACCCCGCATCCGCGAGAAGCGCTGCGGTGTCGGTCTCGGACGACCTCGCATGGGCGGCGAGGAATGGCTGGCCGTCGCGGGGATGGGTCGCCGCGATCGCGCGCAGCCGACTCTCGGCCCAACGGAGCATCGCCCTGCCGATCCCTCGCCCGCGCCACTCGGGCACTACCCAACCACGCGTCAGGTAGACGCGCGTGCCGTCGGTCTCGCGCCACCACTTTGTTGCGCTGTAGCCCACCGCGCGACCAAAGACCTCAGCCAGGAGGACGTCGGCAGCGGGATCGAGCCCGGCACTCGAGACATAGGACTCCGCGATCTCCTCTCACGTGGGAACGATCTCCATCGACGAGAGGCGGTCGACTCTGTCACGAGCGCGGCACGCCTCCCGGACCTCCGCAAGGCGTATCACGTCGGCCGACCCAGCGAAGGTGCGAAACCCAAGTCCCTGGATGACCGGTGCACCATCGATCTTGGCGACCGACATGATTCCCCTCCCTTGGCCGCGTTTCTGTCAGGCCTCGCGCTTGGCAACGCTTGCCACACAGGCAGCTGCCCTCAAGCGCTCGACCGCTCGGGCGGGCGTCCGACTGCTCCTGCGACCGCGTGTATTATGGCCTCATGGGCACAGTGGATCCCGTCCTCAAAGAGACCATCGCCCAAGTCATCCGCCAGCAGATCCAGGACGGTGACCCGCCGGAGACGAAGGCGACCTTCGACCGTCTGTGCCAGGAAGGGCACTCGGCACAAGAGGCGTATCGGCTGTTGGGTTGCGTGCTGGCCGCTGAGATCTACGAGTTCGGGAAGGAGAAGCGGGGATTCGACAGGGAGCGCTATGTCAGGCATCTGGCCGCGCTGCCGAGACTGCCCTGGGAATGAAGGCCGTGCGGCGGTCCACAGGGCGCTGACAAGTGCGCGAGGAGGGGCGGCGGGGCGTCACGATTCATCATGAGCAGCTCTGGAGGAGGATGGACACCGTCGGCAAGCCCTGGGGGAGAGGGGAGCGCGTCTCGGAGAGGGGAGCGTGAGCCATGGATACGCCTGCCGGCTTGATCCTTCGCGTCTCGACGAAGCTGGCGAAGAAGATCCGTCTTGACTACGAGCAGAGGCTGCCGCCGAGCCCTAACCCATTCCTAGACTGGTCGGCCGACCTGTTCACCGCGGACCGCACGCAGTACATCCTGTTCACAAACACAGCCACTCTCTACTCCATGGTGACATTCGGGAGAGGCGTGACCAGCGAGACGCCGCTCTTCGGTGACGCCATCGCCGCGATGCGCGACGTCCTGAGAGCCGATGGCCTGCTCCCCGTTTTCGAGCAAGCGATTGCACCTCGCTTCTACCCGACGGCCATCGCGAAGCGCGAGAACCGCAGCGTGATTGGATCGATGAATGACCTCATCATCCAAGCTCGGTTCCGGCTCGTCCTGGACGAGGTGTCACCGTACGACGCGTCGACCTACGTCAACGGTACACCGATGTCCTACCTCGACTACAGGACGCCACGCGACGACTTCCGGAGCATGGCGCGCGAGTACCTGGCCCATCGATAGAGCGGCCAGTGGCTAAGGCGCGGGGCATGAACTCGCCCCGAATCCGGCCGAGATGTATGATCGCAAGACCTGACCCCGCCGGGTTACAGGGGCAGCTCGATGCCGGCTTCGGCCCAGGCGAAGCCGCGCGTCGTGTCGAGGGCAACGGAGAACGTGACCGTCGTCGCCCCGAGTGCCAGGCTGCCGCTGACCTCGCCGTTGATCGATCCGCCGCTCATCCGCCCGGTGAGCCCGACCTGCCCTCCCTCGATGGCCAGGCGCACGAGGAGCTCGATGCCGAGTCCGGTGTCGTCAAACAGCCCGACGGCACTAAACTCGAGTCCCTTGGCATTGAGGTTCGCCCCCACGGTGGCGTTGATGCCGACGGCCCCGTCGTAACCGGCGTTGGCGATCAGGTCCACGGGTCCGAGTCCGAGGCCGAGGCCGCATCCAACGCTGAGCTGCCCGTTCGCAAGGCCCGCGCTGCCGGAGATCGCGAGGTCGCCGAGTTCCATGCTCGCCCCCAGGGAGGCTTGACTTAGCTTGCCGCCAGCGAGGCCCACGGTGCCAGAAAGGCCGAGTCCCTCGAGGCGCGTGCTCCCGCTGAGCGTCACGCTGGTGTTCGGCCCGGCCAGGCTGACGTTGCCGGTCACGCGGAACGTCTCCACTTGGCCCCACGCCGCGAGGTTGATCAGTGGAGGGCCCCCGAGAACCCAGCTCACATCGCCGGATACGCCGAAACCCGAGATCTCGCCAGACGCTCCGGCTTGGACGTCAAGTCCCTGGGTCCCGTATCCGACGTCGGCGTCCAGGGCGAATCCCTCGATGGTGAGGCCCGCGCGGAGCCCGCCCGACGCCCAGAGGGTCCCACTCGCGCTGTACCCGGCAAGGCCGTAGAGCGCCATCTCAATCGGGCCGGGCTGGGTGTCCCCGACGTCGTCTTCCGACTCGACAACTCCCTCGTAGAGGATCTCGAACCCTTGGTCCTGACCGCCGGCGGCGAGGGCGACACCCAGCAGGGCGAGGAAGGCCCACCCAAGGAACTTGAATGTCTTCTGCGCTTGCATGTGTCGCCTCCTAGAACGAGTACTTGAGTTCGCGCGCGGTCCGAACGCGTTCGCCAAGGATCCTCGCCGAGACGGCGTCAACGACGCCAGCTTCGGCTCCGGGGATGCGTAGGAAGACTTTGCCCATCGCATTGGTCATCGATGTGATCGAAGACGTGTACCCGTCGGTTCCGGACATCGAGATCTCCACGAGGACGCCAGCTTCGGGTGGGAAGACCTGGGCTGTCACGGTCACGCTCTGTCCGACTCCGGGATCGGCGGGCGACGCCCAGACGAGGAGGCTGTGGTTGATCAGGTCAGCGTCGACGTCAACATCGAGGCCGCTCGATACCTCGCCTGTGCCCGGCGGGAGGCGGAACGTGACGCTGGGCGCCTCGGTCGTGATCTTCCCGCTCTTCGTATACGCCTTGTGATTGATCGCTCCCGCGGTCAGGGTCACCTTGTCTCCAACGAACAGTCCGCTGAGCGTGAACGACCCGGCCGTCGTGAAGATGAGTCGCTCAAACGGTTCTGTCACGCGCACGGTGGCCCCGTCGAGGGGCTCTCCTGTCTTCTGGTCGACAACCTGCCCGGTCATGGTTGCCGGAAGGGGCGAGAGGCTGACCTCATGCGCCTGCCCATCCAGAGAGACGGTGAAGGACGTGGTCTCGAACCCCTCCATCCTTGCTGACCCTGCGAGCGCGGCATCGGCGTCCTTCGGCCGCGTGACGCTGAAGCGGAACTGGCCGATCACATCTGTGGTCTCCATCTTCGGCGCGCCGGCGCCCGTGAGGGTGACACTCGCCCCCGCAAGGACAAGGCCGTGCCGGCTGTCGACAACGCGCCCGGTGACGATCACGATGTCTTCTTTGGTGAGGTTGACTTTCGCGGTGGCCGCCGGGGCAGTGTAGGCACTTCCGTCCAGCGCAAGCATGGTGGTCAGCCTCACGGTGAACGTGAGCGCTTTGGTCAGCTCGCCTCCGAGATCTGACGTGCACATCGGGACCACCCACTGCACCATCCCGTTGGCATCGGTGCGGTCGTCGGCCGTGGCACCATCCTCGCGAGCAAGCTGCAGGGGCATGTTGACGACGGCCTCGCCATCTTCGGTCGTGAGCTCGGCCGTGAGCGTGACGTCGACGCACGGGAGGTCGGTGGGAAACACGGAGGCGTAGGGGCCAGGTGTCCAGGCAACCGTTGGCGGCGTCGCCTTCAAGGTGAGTCTGCACTTCTCGACGACCGTGAAGTGAATCGATGACGGGATCAGGTCGAACGTTCCACCACTGTGGCTCGCGGTTACCGTGATCGTCTTGCCCACGCTGGAGAAGAGCCCGAACAGGCGCCGGGTGGCCGTGATGTGTACGGGCGATGTCGGCGTGATGCGCGAGGCCGATAGTTTGGCCGGGCCGTCGACATCGAGAGCGGCTGACGCTTCGCTGACGCCACGGTCGCCCATCAGCACGGTGTACCCGAGTTTCACGAGCGTCGCCTGAATCCAGATAGGCTCGCCTTCGGCGAGGTAGTTCTGCGTCGCGGAGAGGTCGAGGCGGAACAGGGGCCGCACGTCGGGGCGCTTGAACCAGTCCTGCACGCGCTGCTTTGCGTCGGCTTCGAGCTTCCCCGCGTCGAACTTGGGGAAACTCTGAGGATTGAAGATGTACTTGAGACCGGAGAACGCCGTCTTGAAGTCTGACTTGGCCTTGTTGTAACCGCCATAGTAGACGAACCCAAACTGGAGCCGGTCTCGGTACCGGCCAGCCTTCTCCGGATCGACCGGCGGCGGGTTCCACGTGCGCGGGTCTTTGGGCAGAAGCTTGACGTTGCGGACAGCGATCTGGTCGGCGATGGCCTTCATGCCGTTCGTCCACTCCGACCCGTGCTTCTTCCCCATCTCCTCGGCAATCTGGTAGGCGAAATCGTGTTCCATGGCCACGGCATCGAGGGCGTCGAGCGGTTGGCTCGCTCCGGGGCTGTCTCCCTCTTCCTGACCGCCCCACCATCCGGGGCCATACCAGTTCCCGTACTGCGTGAACTCATCCATCGTGTACGGCGCGTCGCCTTCGATGAGCCCCTCGGCCGTGAGAGAGACGGCGGTCGGCACGTCCTGCGTCAACTCCCCGGTGGCGTCCTGGGCCCAGGTCGTCACGCCCGGTGCGAGAATCCAGCCGAGCGAGACGATGGCCAGGGAGAGCGCGGCGCGCGTCCAGAGATGTCGTGCGGTCATGTCTCCTCGCCTCCTCTCGTCACAACCCGGTCGAACAGCTTGATGAGCGAGACGGACGCCACGTGGGCTTTGGCCACGTCGTCGAACTCGATCCATGCAAGGTTGAGTGGCTGGTACGACGAGCCGAGAACGACGATCGTCCGTCCGCCGCTGCTTGACAGCCACACCGGCGTGAGCGACGCGATCCATGGCTCGGCCTCATCTTCGAGCAGGGACAACGCACCAGGGAACTCGCCCTCCGCCAGGTCAAGGAGCGTCGACTCCACAGCGCGGCCCGTGCGCGAGTTGTCATACGCGGAGGTCAGGGTCGAGGCGTACTTCTTCGCTCGCGACGTGAGCTCCGTCCGCGTCGCCTTGGCGATCTCGGTTCCCGTCGGCGCTCCGCCCAGCCCGTCGAAGGCCGCCGCGCCCAGACGAATAGAGTCCATCAAGGCCCGAGCAAGCGCCGTCGGGTCGGATGCTGTCACCACTGCGTTGGCCGCAAACTCAAGCGCCATGCTCGTCACCGTGGCCGCGTTCTGGTCCATGCCGAAAGAGAAGAGCCCGCCCAGCCACGGGCTGTACAGCGCGCCGTACGGTGCCCCGTTTGCCCTGCCGGCAAGTGGCAGTACGTGAACGAGCCAGAACGAGCCGCAGTCCACGCTGCGGAGGCTGTTCGTAGCGTCGTGCCACGCGTCGTAAACACCATCGCTCATCCAGACAGCCCCAGCGACGTCGAGATCGAGCACCGCGAGCTGCCGGAAAGACTCCAGGGTCTCCGTAACCGCGGCCGTCCCGAGATCCTCGGCCGACGCCATCACCCAACCCGAAAGCGCGACTGCGGCTCCAAGAATCCAAGCCAGAGCCGAGTGCCTCCGCCAGCGCAGATTCACCCCGTTCCTCCTAACCCGGCAGCCGGCTGCCGACCCGCACAGACTCCCTGCAGCACTCTAGCCTACCGCCGCCCGACGCGGCAACCCCGTGGGGGTCAAGTCTTGCAATCACACATCTGCATTCAGCCCTGAGTTCCAGAAAGCGGTCGCTGGCCCAGGCGCTTCTCCGCAGTCCCATGCACCCCCGCCGTCTGCGCGAGCGTTGATTCCGGCGTTCCTGACTGCCGGTCCCCCGGCCGGCTGGGGATCCCAACGCCTCGCAGCATACCTGGCCGGCAACCGCCGGGGAGCGTGATCGACGAGGCTATGACATTGGCGGAGATGTGTGATTGCAAGACTTGACCCCCACGGGGCGTGCGCTCTGCCGTCGTCGACCACGTGGTCT
>JBFYQX010000010.1:0-11080 GCA_041302525.1 Candidatus Bipolaricaulota bacterium
GGATCGTAGACGACGATCCAGACCTCAGTTCCTTCCTGAATGTTCGTGACCCTGTTCTGACCGTTCTTGTCGCTCGAGAAGTACATCTCTGCGTTCGACGCCACGGCGGACAGGGCGAAGAGCGCCATAACGAGCATCGTTACGACACTCAGTACTCCCAGTCTCTTCTTCAACGTCCTACCTCCTTCATGATTCGAGGATCTCGCTTGTGTTCCTTTGTTCCAGAGTTCATCTCTTCCGGTCATTGGAGGCACCCCCTGTGCTCCTCTTGGCCTCCATCCCGCTTGTTGGGACACACGGTTCCGCAACGTTCCGCCCCACCACCTCCAGAGAGAAGCCACACCGTGTGGGCTTCCGCCCGGCACGCTGCCGGGCCCGAGGAACCTGCGCCGCCGGATTGCGCGGCGCCAAAGCTCATTCTCAATGACCAAGGGGAGTGGCTGCCCACCCCCTCATTTCGTGAGTCGCCCGATCTTACAGCACGCCCGCAACCTCTGTCAAGCTGGATCAGATCTGCGCCTGCGCCTCGCCGCCCGGCGTCGGCGGCGGCGGGCGGCACGGCCCGCGGAACTGCGTTCGGCGCGCAGACTCCAGGACTCATCATGTGGCGACCACCCCCTGGTCCGCACTCAACAGCTTCCGGCGTAGGCTACTGCTTTTCCTTCCCGCGCGCCGGGGCGCGGCGTCCACGCCGGGCGGGACATGCGTCCGTAACACCCGCTACGACAAACGGGCGGATCGCCGTCCGACAGCCCGCGGCGGCTCGCGATGTCGCAGAAGAGGCGGTCGCCTCGGCCGCCCCGATGTCGCATGAACCGCTTGACGGACGCGCTGCCACGGCCGGCGAGGGCTCTTGTCGCTTCGCTTCTCGGGAGTGCCGCCGGGGCCCGTGAGGCACGCGCCCTCGCCAGGTCGCGTCGGCCATCCCCAACCAAGTGCGGCGGTGCCGCCCAGCGCTGGCCGGCACGGCGTGGACGTCGTGCGGGATGGGTGAGCACGCTCCCGGCGCTCGTCGCTCTCCCACCTCCCCATGGGCTGCAAGGGGCGGGCAGAGGCGAGGGAGTCGCCGCACGCGTTCCGCGTCATGACGTGGGGCCGCGCTCTCGGTCTTGCCCCTTCGAGGCATCGATGCGTCCCGGAGTAACCCAATCCGTGGCGGCAACGCGCGGATCGTCGGCGCACGGTCGGGATGGGTATACTGGCGGCGTTGCGCCTGCGGCCCTCGCGCGGGGGCGCGCGGCGGCGCAGCGGGGAGGGAACGGATCATGCGCGCTATCCACAGAGGCATCGTCGTGGCCGTGCTGGGAACGGCTGTCCTGCTCGCGGGCTCGCTCGGTGCGGCGGCGACGCCGGTCGCGGTGAAGACGACGGGCGGCGACGTCATCCAGGGAACGCTCTCGGGGCTCGCCGCAGTCTTGCGGCTGGTCGAGCCGACGCCCGCGGTCGGTCCCGCGGCGCAGTTCGACATGCCTCTCGCGGCAATCCAACAGGTCTGGGTGGACTTCCCGCGCGTGGTCATCGAGACGGTGAGCCACGTGATCATCGGCCCGTTCTCGTCGTTCTCGGGCATCGCCCAGACACTGCGCGTGGAACAGCTCGGCGGCTTCCGCGATATCCCCTTCGCGGCGATTCGCCAGATCGCCTTCGGCGATGTGGGCTTCCACGAGCTGCCGCGCGAGTGGCTGGGCCAAGGCTGGCTCGACCAGCGCGGCCGCGTGATTCAGAAGACGGTCCAAGAAGTGGCCGCCGCGGCGGCTGTCCTCCAGGCGGCGAGCGCGACGACGACCTCCCCGAGCGCGTCGTCGACGGGCACGGCGTGGAACGAGGCGCTCGCGGGAACGTCGACGCTGCCGAGCGAGACGGTCGTCTGGAACGGCGCGGTGCCTGCCGAGCCGGCGCCGTCGACGTCGAGCGGCGAGCTGCCGTGGTGGGTCCTCCTCGTCGGCGTCGCTGTCCTGTTCGGCGTGTTCTTGCTGGTGCCGACGGGCGGAGGCTCGTGACCCGGGGCGCGCGGCTCGTCGCCGGCGCGCTCTTCGCCTCACTCCTGATCGCGCTCCTCGCTCCCGCCGCGGCGTCGGACACGTTGCGCGCGGAGTCGACGCACTTCGTCATCACGCACGAAAGCGAGGCCTCGCCGGGCTATGTCGCGCTCGTGACGCGCGGGCTCGAGACAGCCTACGAGACCTTCGTGACGCAGGCGGGGTTCGCCACGTTCCCTGCCCGCGTCGACGTCCGCATCCTGCCCGGCGAGATGGACGGCATGGGTGCCGAGTACCTCGACGAGGATGAGGACGGCCAGTTGTTTCCGGTGATCGAGATTGCCTCGCGCCAGGCGATGCTCGCCGCGGCGGAGTCGATGTGGCTCGCCGTGTCGCTCGAGGACGCCGTGCTGTCGACGACAGCGCACGAGTTCTTCCACGTCGTGCAGGACTACGCGTCGCTCTACGGGCACGGCGACATCGAGGAGGTCGCATTCGTCGAGCCGCACGCGACCGCCGTGCAGGAGATCGTCGCGCCCCGCGCCGACGACTACCTCGATGCGGCCGTCGACTTCCTCGCCGCGCCCGATGCGATGCCCTTTCTCGACCGCGGCTACGACGCCGGGCTCTTCTGGGTGTACGTCCTCGATCGCTACGGCCTCGACGCCGTGCGCCGCGTCATGACCGAGAGCGCGGTTGCCGACGGCGCGCGGGCCATCGACCGTGCGTTCGCCCCGTTCGGGCTGACCTTCCTCGACGTGTGGGCCAAGTTCGCCGCCGCGTGGGCGAGCGGCAACCTGCCCGACCCCGCAGCGCTCGCCGAGACCTCGCACGCCTGGCGCGCCCAGAACGGCGGGCCCGGGTTCGTGACGCCGCCCCCCTGCGCCGTCGCGCGCTGGGACGGCCAGGCCGTGAAGATCGAGCGCACCACCGAAGACGAGCGCGCCGAGCCCCTGCGCGTCGAGACCCCGTACGGCATCGACGCCGTCGCCATCCGCGTCCACGCCTCGGACGCCCTGCGCATCACAGTCCGCGCCGCAGCGAGCGCCGGCCTGCGCGTCGCGTGGGTCGGGCGACGCGGCGAGCGCCTCGACCTCCTCGGCATCGGGCCGCTCGAGATCACCGTGTCCCAGCCCAACCGCTACGACGAGGTCCGCGTCGTGCTCACCCGCGGCGAGACCCCGAGCGGCCGCTACACGCTCGAGCTCAGCCCCGCCTCGTGAGGCCCGCAGCCGCATTCGCCGCCGCCCGCTTGCGCCACCCCGACCGCGCCCCCTACCATATAGGTCGAACGGAGGGATGACCGAACGGCAAGGAACCGCTCTCGAAAAGCGGCACGGCGGCAACGCCCTCGGGGTTCGAATCCCCGTCCCTCCGCCACGGCTGCTCTGTCGCCCGGTCGTCGCAGAGCAGCTTGGGAGTTCCGCTGGTTACGGAACTCCTGATGATGGGATGAGCGGCATCCAGGCTTGCGCAATAGGCAAGCTCCCGTGATGACGGATTCGCACCCATTGTGTACGATGAGGCAGCAGACCCGCAGCCGCACCATGGTGGGCTGCTAAGAGACGCCAGGAGTTTCACAGGAACCCAGCGTGTGAAACTCCCAAGCGACTGCAGAGCAGTCGCCATGCGCCCGTAGCTCAGTGGATTAGAGCGTCGGACTGCGGCTCCGAAGGCCAGAGGTTCGAGTCCTCTCGGGCGTACCAGGTGTGACCGTAGACAGAACTGGGTCCCCGCGCAGTCGGGGGACCTTGCTTGTTGAGGCAGCGAGAACTCAATCGCAATCTCGCCCCTCTTCACAACCCCCGTGGGGGTCAGGTCTTACAATCACACATCGCTCCGGACCCCATGTTCTCGTCGCCCTACATCATTGCTCTGCCGAGGTAAGGTCTTACCATTACATAGCCCTGTGTGTACACTCTCGTCATGGCTCGCCCGCTTCGCATCGAGTACTCCGGCGCCGTGTACCACGTCACGTGCCGCGGCAACGCGCGGGAGAGGATCTATCGGGTCGATCCAGACCGCAGCCTGTTTCTCGCGACCCTTGGGCAGGTGGTCGATCGCTACACGTGGCGCTGTCACGCCTACTGCCTGATGCCGAATCATTACCACCTCGTGGTCGAAACCCTGGAGCCAAGCCTCTCGCGCGGCATGCGGCAGCTGAACGGCGTGTACACGCAGGAGTTCAACCGGCGGCACCTGCGAACGGGGCACGTGTTCCAGGGACGGTTCAAGGCGATCCTCGTTCAGCGCGACGCGTACCTGCTGGAACTGAGCCGGTATGTCGTCCTGAACCCGGTGCGCGCGCAGCTCGCGCGCACGGCCCGTGACTGGCCGTGGTCAAGCTACCGCGCCACGGCGGGCCTGGAGCCGGCCGCGCCCTTTCTCACCACGGCATGGCTGCTTGACCAGTTCCATACGTCGACGCCACGAGCCAGGGACGCGTACCGCGCGTTCGTCTCTGCCGGCCGCGGCGCGACGATCTGGGAGAACCTGCGCGGCCAGATCTACCTGGGCGACGAAGCGTTCGTGGAGGAGCACGCCACTTCGAACCGGGGGGCTGCCGAGGTGCCGCGCGCCCAGTGGCTCGCCGATCGGCCGGCGCTCGGCGACGTCGTCACAGGTGCTCACGACAACGCCGGGATTGCCCTCGCCTACCGCGACTACGGGTACACGCTGGCCCAGATCGGCGCGCACGTCGGCGTCCACTACGTCACGATCAGTCGCCGCGTCCGTGCATGGGAACGCGCGCAGAGCGAGCGGCAAGGAGATGCGTGAATCCTCTCTGCCCCCCGTAGTCAGGCTGAGGGAGGCGTGAGGCCGCGCACGAGGAGCTGCATGGCGGCGGTGGCGTGTGCGCGCGTCCGCGGGTCGTCCAGCGCAGCGCTCAGCGCGTCGACGACCTGCCCGAGCTCCGGGTGCCGCGCGATGGCCTGCAGTACCCGGCCCTCCTCAACGGTGGCCCGGCCGCCGCTCGGCGGCTCCTCGACGCGCAGGGATGTCGGAACCCCGTCAACACGCAGGCTGAGTCGTAGCTCCCGCTCGGTGCGCGCTGTGCCCCAGAGGTCGTCGGCGTCCACACCAAGCGCACGCGCCAGTTGCTCGACGACCATCCGCGGCGGTGCGGGCTTCCTTCCACCCTCGAGCGCAGAGATGTAGGCTCCCGACAGCCCGAGGGCATCGGCCAGCTGCTGTTGAGTCCGCTCTCTTGCGAGGCGCAGTTCGCGTAGGCGATCTCCGAAGCTCATCCTCAACCTCCCTGGACAACCTACCGCTCGCCCCGGCCGCGGTCAACTGGGCTGGACGCACTTGACAAGGTGGGGCCACATCCTGTACTCAACCAGTGTGGTTTCTACCCCTCTCTCTCGTCATATGGCGACAGACCGTCCCGCGCGACGCGATGCGGCGGCGACGCGCCGGCCGCACGCGCTGGCAGAGGCTGGCGGGCTTCAGTTCGTCGCCCGTACCCAGGAGGCAGGTGGCCATGTCGCCTGTCCCGGCGGCTGGGACCGCCTGTTCCACGGGCTGCCGGTCGCGGTTGGCGATATCACGGAGGGTCTTCGCCTCGCGCCATCCGTTGCCGCTTCCGAGGCCCAGGCGGTCGCCGCCCTCTTGGCGTGCATCGCGCTGGCGGAGTCGGGTCGCCCAGCGGTGGTGTACGCGCTTCGCGTGGCGATCCTCTATTGGTTCTCGAACCTCGGCGACTTCGATGCCGCGGCGCGTTCACGCCTGCTGCCCCGGCGCCGCTACTTTCGCCTCGCAGACGCAGCGGGCGCCTGGCTCTCCTGGGACGAGGCCATCGCCGCCATGGGCCGCAAGCCCACCGACCATGCCGCCTATCTGTGGCTCCTCGAACGCGTCGAGGCCCACTACGCCGCGCAGTGGACGGCGACCTTCTCCTCCCCGCCCGTGGGCAGGTTCCAGGACCTGTTCGCGCAGCGCTGAGTTGCCGCAACGGGCTCTCGCGATCTCTGCGCTCCTCCCCACCGTCTGGTGACGCCTCGGACGTGGGGAGAATGTGCGATTGCAAGACCTGACCCCCACGGAGAGGGGTTGTCGGTGGGGGCGGGGGGGGTCTATGGTGGTCTCGCGGGGATCGTAAAGGGATATGGGTGCGGTGGCTGGGCTCTCTCGGCTCTTGCTGTGTGTGTGCATGGCGCTGTGTCTGGGTGAACGCGCGGCGTGGGGGTTCGCGCCGGATGCGCGCGGGCCTTACGGGATCGGGGAGTCGAGGGTTCGGGTCGCGGATGGGGCGAACGAGGGCACGTTGCCGGTCCTGGTCTTCTTCCCGGTCGCCCGGTCGGACGCGCCGCCGGGGTCCTCGGGGTTCCCGCTCTTGGTCTTCAGTCCTGGCTTCTTCTTGGCGGGCGCCTCGTATCGCTCCTACGGGGAACACCTTGCCTCGCACGGCTTCGTGGTGGCGCTGCCGACGTTGCTGGGCTGGCTGGGCACGGAGGGGCACCTGGATCTGGTCGCGGATGTCTGCGCGGTCGCGGAGGGTTGTCTGGCGCTCGCGCGGACGCCGGGAGACGCGCTCTTCGGCCTGGTCGACGGGACGGCGATCGGCGCGGTGGGGCACTCGTTCGGCGGCAAACTGTGCTTGATGCAGGCGCTCGTGGACTCGCGGGTCGGCGCAGTGGCGGCGATCGATCCGGTGGACGGAGGCGGGATGTTGCCGGATTCGCCGGACCGTTACCCGAGTCTGGCCCCGGAACGGATGGCGGAACTCGAGGTGCCGCTCCTGATCGTCGGCTCGGAACGCGCGAGCACGCCGTTCTTGGTGGTTCCTTGTGTGCCGGAACGCCAGAACTACACGCTCTTCTTCGATGCGGCGCGACCGCCGGCGCTGGAGATCGTGCAGCACGGCGCGGGGCACGGTCAGTACATCGACCCGGGGATGGGGCCGTTGTCGCTTGTCTGCGCGCCGGGCACGGTCAGCGGGGAGTGGGTCCGCGCGGGGGCGGCGGCCTACGTGACGGCCTTCTTTCTCGGCACGCTGGCCGGCCACCCGGAGGCGCTCGCGTGGTTGGACGCGCGTCTCGAGGACGAGGTGGCGCAAGACCTGGTCACGGTGCGGCGGAAGTGAGGGATCTCGCGCGGCGCTTGTCGACCTGGGCGCGCCGGCGTTAGGTTGACCGCACGGCAACCGATGGGAGGTGTCCGTGATTGTGACCTGGCGGGGACTGGACGTCCTGCGGGGCATCGGGGTCTTCGGCGTGGTCCTGATGCACACGGCCTTCTTTCACTTCGATGGGGTGTGGGACATCGACTTCGCCCACCCGCCGCTCGTCATCACGGTCATCGGGTTCCTGCTGATGTTCGCCGGGCTGTTCGCCATGGTGAGCGGGTGTGGCCACACGGTGCGCTTCGCGCAACGCCAGGCGACGGGCGAGGGGCTTGCGCGCACGCTGGCCTCGCGCGCGGTGGCCGGGCTGTACGTGCTCGTCGTGGCCTACGCGTACTTCGTGTTCACCGGCCCGGGTCTGGTGCACTTCGAGACGCAATCGTGGAACCAGAGCATCCTGGTCGAGCTGATCGGCTCGGGGCGCTTCCCGGGCTTCAGCGCGGAACGGCTGTTGTATGTCGACAGCCTGGTGATGATCGGGTCGAACGCGATCCTGATCGGGCTCTTCCTCGCGCTCGGACAGCGTCTCGCGCGGAGGCACGGCGTCTCGGCCGGGCTCGCGGGCGGCGCGGCCCTCGTCGCGCTCCTGGTCTCGCTTGCGCGCATTCCGCTCTACGAGGTCTACGTCACGGCGCTGGACCAGGGCGATGGGGTCGCGATCATCGGGCTCAACTGGCTGGTCAACAAGAACAACCCGCTCTTGCCGTACCTGGCGTTCGGTCTGTTCGGCTCATGGGTCGGGTTGACGCTTCGGCAGCGCGGGAAAGGCGGGCTCGTTCGCGTGGTCGCGCTCGGCGCGCTGTTGCTTGGGGCCGGCCTGGTCTTGTACTTCGTCCTGCCGAGCACGATGCTCGAGCGATCGATCGACTTCACCTGGTACGCGATCATGGTGACGCAGGCGGGGCTGTTCCTGCTCTTCGTTGCGCTCGCGGTCTGGCTCTACGACCTGCGCCCGGGCGCGGCGGCGCAACGGCTGGGACGGGTCTCGCGGTTCTTCGCGCGCTTCGGCGTGGCGGGCCTCACGGTGTACTTCCTCGAGAGCCTCGTCTCGGCAGGCGTCTTCCGCGGGCTCCGCGCGGTGTGGCCGGGCCTGCGGCTCGGCACGCTCGCCGCGGTCGGCGCGGGCGTTCTGTTCGCCCTGGCGTGGGGCTTGGCCCTCGTGCTCTGGGAGCGGTCGGGCTACCGGTTCGGCCTCGAGCGGCTCTACTGCCGGGTCATGGACTCAGTCGGTGGGTCGGCCAAGCGCGCGAAGCTCGAGGCGGGTCGACGATGAACGTTTTCCGCGCCGCGGCGGACTGCGCGATCCTCCGCCACCGCTTCTCGCACCTCCGGCCGGACGCTATCCGGCGGCTGCAGTGGCGGGAGATCCGCCGGCTCTTGGCCTGGGTGCGCGCAAAGAGCCCGTTCTACCGCGCGCTCTATGAGGGGATGGACGTCGCGTCGCTCGAGGACTACGGCCGGCTGCCCACCATCGACAAGGCGACGATGATGGAGCACTTCGACACGCTCAACACCGAGGGCCTCCGGCGCGACGCGCTCTTGGACTACGCGATCGCTCGGGAGCTGGCGCACGAGGCCCTGGGCACCTACGCCGGCCGCTTTGTCGTGGGGCTGTCGAGCGGAACGAGCGGCGCGCGGGGCCTGTACGTCACGCCGCGCGCCCTGACCGCGCGGCTCCCGGGTGCGTTCCTGGCGCGCGGAGGCATCCCGTGGCGGCTCTTGCCCTGGCGAATCCTCTTCCTGCTGCGCGTCTTCAGCCAAGGGTTCGCCGACCTGCGCTCGCCGCTCGTCTCACTCACGTACATGAACACGATGTCCGACCCTGCGGAGATCATCGCCCGCATGACCGCCGAGAGGATCAACGTCCTGATGGCGCCGCCCTCGCTCTTGCGCGTCCTCGCGCCGCACGCGGCCGACATCCGCACGATGCCGCGCTGGATCGTGAGCTGCGCCGAGGTTCTCGCTCCCGAAGAGAAGGCGAGGCTAGAACAGGCCTTTGGGTGCTGCATCGTCGACCTGTACCAGGCGAGCGAGGGGCAGATCGGCAGCGCGTGTCCTCGCGGGACGCTCCACATCAACGAGGACCTCGTCTACGTCGAGCTCCTCGACGACCACGACGCGCCAGTCACCGAGCCGGGCGCGGTGGCGCGGCGAATGGTGGTGACGAACCTCGTGAACCGCGTTCAGCCGCTGTTGCGCTACGAAATGAACGATCTAGTCGAGCTCGGCGAGCCGTGCGCGTGCGGCAGCTCGTTCCGCACGATCGCCCGGGTCCTCGGCCGTCACGACGAGGTGTTCGAGTTCGAGACGCCTTCAGGTACCCGCCCGGTTTTCCCCGACCTGATAAGTCGCTGGCTGCTCACGGCCACCGACGGGATCCGCGAGTTCCGCGCGACGCAGGAGCCAGACGGCACGGTCGACCTGGCGATCGAGTCGCTGGCCGGCGCCGACCAGGAAGCGATCCGCCGCGCCCTCGAGACGAGGTTCCGCGCGGAGTTCGCGGCGCTCGGGATCACGGCCGCCGTGCGCGTCGCATTCGGTCCCATCCCCATCCCAGCGGACCGTTCGAAGCTGCGGCGCTTCACGCGGCGCGCCGGGGCGGGGTTCCCGCCGCCGACGTCCAATTGACTTTTCCTCCCCCGCTCCTCTAGTCTCGTGCCACTCAGCACATTCAGGCTCTCCGTCCGGCCCCACGTTCAAGGAGGTGGCCGATGGTTGTCCGAAGGGTGTGTCGCTCCGGTTCCCGGGTTGCCGTCGTCGGTTTGGTGCTCATGTCGCTTCTCGTCTTGGCGCCCGGTCCGGGCGCCGAGGAAACCTACACGTCGGGTCTTCCCCAGGACGTGCTGTCGTGCGCGCAGGCGCTCGCCTGGTCCTCTGGGTATCGACACATCACGCACCGCGACGAACAGTGGAGCGTGGCCGAGAACGCGCCGCGCGAGATGTGCGTCGAGTGCGCGGCGCCGATGTGCGTGGTGTGCATGGAGTACGACCTCGGGTCATACGACGACCGCCCGGGCGTCTCGGCTCCCCTGCGCGGCTGTCAGGATCGCGTCGAGTCCTACCTGCGCGGCGCAACGCGCCCAGAGACCGAGGTCCTAGCGGCCGCATACTGGGCCGCGTACTGGGCCGGCCGCCACAACGACCTGGCCGCCGCGGCGGCGCCGGAACTGGTCGTTGGGCAGCCGGGTCTAGACGGGGCGATCGAGTTCCCGACGCCATTCATCCTCGGAGTGACCGCGCTGCGCGTCGATGAGATCGCGGCATGCACCGCGAGCACGGCGTTCGCCCCCTCGGACGTCACGGCGGAGTTCGTCTTTGCCGAGCCGACGAAGCCATTCTTCGAGCCGCAGGACCTCGCGACGGTGATCCTGACCGCCGACGGTTTCGCGGCGGAGGTGTTCGCGGAGATGGCGCAGACCCAAGGCTGCGCCTCGGGCGCGTCGCTCGCCGTGCTCGTTCCGCTCGCGCCCAGCCTCTGTCTCGAGCCGCTCGTCGAGGGCGCGTGCCGCTACTGCACGGTCAAGCTCGAGATCCTCTCGGACAACGGGACGAGCGTGAAAGCGCGGCTCATCCACTGCGGCGAGAACGGCCGCTGGGAGCAGTGGTTCCGCGGCGACCTGCCACGGCGCAAAACCCCGCCCCCCGCAGAGTGCAAGACCTGTAACTACTGGCTGCACTACGAGCAGGTGAGCATGCTCGACCAGAATAGGAAGCCGCTCGTCTTCGGGAAGTACACGCTCTACCACTGCAACCCAGACAATGTCTGGTCGCAGGTCTACGTCCACACGGTGGACAAGATGGCCGCGCTGCCCAAAGACGGCTGTGTGCCGGGCCGCGAGGTCATCGTGCAGAAGGAGGTCACGCGCAACAAGAAGGTCTACGTGCAGCACGACCTCTATCGCTGCACGAGCGCCGGGCAGTGGGTGAAGATCGGGAGCTGGACGGAGCCGAAGCCCTAGCCGATCAGGCGCCGCCG
>JBFYQX010000075.1:0-6819 GCA_041302525.1 Candidatus Bipolaricaulota bacterium
GGGGGAGTTCCGGGGACACAATACTCAACTCGGCACGCCTGTTGCGTGGCATCGGAGGGCGGCAGCCAGATGTGACTCCGCACTGAGCGCCTATGATACTATCTGATCATGGCTCGCATCGCGCGCATCGTCGTCCCGGGCATTCCCCATCACATCGTCCAGCGTGGCGTGCGCAAGATGGACGTCTTCTTCCGCGACGCCGATCGGTCCGAGTATCTGAGACAGCTTTCAGAACAGGGAAGACGCTTCGGCGTCGAGTACATCGCGTGGTGCTTGATGACGAACCACGTGCATCTTGTGGCGGTGCCCAGGCAAGAGGACAGCCTCGCCCAGGGAATCGGAGAAGCACATCGACGGTACACGCGCTTCGTCAACTTCCGCGAAGGCTGGCGCGGGTACTTGTTCCAGGGGCGCTTCCACTCATTCCCCCTCGAAGGCAACTACGTCCTTAGCGGCGTCCGATACGTGCTGAGGAACCCAGTCCGCGCCGGCCTTGTCAAGAAGCCGTGGGACTATCGTTGGTCGAACGCAAGGTGGTTCATCGGAGCGCAGGCGGATGACCCGCTGGCTGTGCCGTCGGGCTTGCTTGCGGACATCACGGACTGGCGGGCCTTCCTTCTTCAGGAGGATGACGCGCTCGCCAGCTTCAGGAGGCACGCGCGCACGGGACGCCCACTTGGCAGCGGGGAGTTCCTCACGCAACTTGAGGAGCAGACCGGACGAACCCTCCGGCCACGGAAGCGTGGACCGAAACCCAAGAGATGAGTATTGTGTCCCCGGAACTCCCCGGAACTCCTGGCCGTGAACCTCGCGGGGCGCGGCCAGCACACACTACGGAGAAGGGCGAGCCGCCTTTCTCTCGCAGCCCTTGAGGAGGCACATGAACACGTTGCCGCAGGCCACGCCGGATCTCATCGAGCTCTTCGACGGGGACGCGCCCGCCGCGACGATGCTCTTCCCGATGCTCGAGGGACGCTGCCCGGCGGAGATCCGCGTGGATGACGCTGCGTCTCCGACGCAGTGCTTGATCCGAAGCGGCATCGGCTTCACGTTCGCCAGCCGCGACGTTTCGCGGGCCTTCCTCGATGAGGCGATGGCCGACCTGCGAAAAGCAAAGGGGATCGGGCTGATCATGGATCCCGCGGCTCCAAACTCTTGGGACCTCCCTCCTCCCGATCTCACCGTCGAGCGCCTCGAGTTCCGCTCCTTCGACTCCCGGTCGCCCGGATACCGTCAGGCTCTCTCGAAGCCGCTCGACGGGCTTGAGCTGCGCGACATCGACGTAGGGTCGTTCGAGCGCTGCATCTGGCGAGACGAGGTCCTCGGGTTCTGCGGGACCGCGGAGACCTTCCTGCGCCACGGGTTCGGCCTCGTGCTCGCTCGCGACGGCGAGACGCTGGCCGAAGGCTACGCGCCTCTCCTCGGACGGAACACGATGGAGATCGGCGTCGTGACCGCCGAAGCGCATCGCGGGCAGGGATACGCAACTCTCGTCTCCGCCTACGTGGTCGCCCGTTGCCTCGAACGCGGCATCTCCGTCGCCTGGAGCTGCGAGACGGAGAACCCGGCATCGGCGGCCATCGCCCGCCGGCTCGGCTTCGGGGGCGAGCGGACCTACCCCATGCTCGCGTATCGGTCGACGAGGCCCAAGGGATGACGCGCCCAGAGCGTCCTGGGCACGCGCTGGCCTGATCGCGAGAAACGGCTGACCGTCGAAGACGCGCCAGCACGCCTCGTTCCGCAGCCGCTCGTCGTCGACCCCGAGGCCGCGGATCTCGCTCGGAAGCTGCGCAGGCTGCCATCGGGAGCCTAGGTAGCGGGCTCAACGCGCGTGTCCTTCGTCGTCGCCACGCGTGCGGCGCGGACTCCATACGCCCCGACACGGAGTTCGTGCGATGCCAACAGACGCGCAGCAGGCGCGCCC
This sequence comes from Candidatus Bipolaricaulota bacterium, assembly GCA_041302525.1. Taxonomy (GTDB): domain Bacteria; phylum Bipolaricaulota; class Bipolaricaulia; order UBA7950; family UBA9294; genus CAIOGO01. The sequence goes on from JBFYQX010000075.1 coordinate 1,925, forward strand.
GTGCGACGCCGCGGAGACGCGGCCTGCGCATGCTCGTTCCGGAAGAGGAGGCCATGATCCGATGAAGCCCAACGCCGCGATCGTCCGCGAGGTCCTCGAGGTCGTCGTCAATCAGAAGAAGATCGATGCCTGGGACCGGTATTTCGGTCCCGACTACATCGCACACGGCGCTCCGTACATCGGCATGGGCTTCTCGAGAGACACCTCAGAGAACAAGCACGTCATCAGCGCCATCTCCCCCGGCAGTCCTGCCGAGGGGAAGCTCCAGGTGGGAGACGAGCTCCTTTGGGTGCAGGACGAGCGTCAACGCTGGGCTACTTACGAGGACATCTCGAAGGGTCTTCAGGTCTACCGGGGCAACACACTCAGGCTGGGGGTACGTCGCGGCAAGGAGACCGTCGAGCTTGAGTTGACCCGAGGCCTCATGCGAGGCTTCGACACGGGCAATGACCAAGCCAAGTCAGAGATGCTGGAGTTCATGACGAACGAGATCCCCGACCTGCGAGTCGACGTCAAGCTGACTCTCGCCGAAGGGGACAAGGTCGCTTGCCTCATGGAGTACCGCGGCACCCACGCGAGCTACAAGCGAGAGGCCATCTGGAGAGAGATCTGGGTTGCGCGCGTCGCGGAAGGCAAGATCGTCGAGAGTTGGCCTCTGCCCGATGTCGATGCCTACCTGAGGCATCTCGGCTACCAGCTCGTTCCACCCAGCGAGTGAGCCGGCTGCTTGGCGCGGCCAAGCAGCTAGGGAGTTGCTGACGCAACTTCGGCCTATCTGGCAAACGAACCCACCATGGGTGTGATCATACCTATAATGGGTACAAAGAGTGGCGTAACCCCCGCGGGGTTTGCTCTGTTCGGCCGAACGCGCGCTGCGGTGCTTGCCCTCCTCTTCGGCCACCCGGATCGGGAACTCTACCTGAGCGAGATTGTGCGCTCGGTCGACGCGGGGACTGGCGCCGTGCAGCGTGAGCTCGCGCTTCTCACGGCGATGGGCCTCCTCAAGCGAACTGCACGCGGCAAGCAGGTCTACTTCCAGGCCAACGCCGACTCACCCCTGTATCCAGAACTCCGCGGCCTCGTCGTCAAGACGTTCGGCGTCGTCAGCGTTCTGCGTGACGCCCTCACACCGCTGGGCAAGAAAGTCCAACTGGCCGTGATCTACGGCTCCATCGCGCGCGGCACAGAAACCGCACCGAGCGACGTAGATCTTCTCGTCATCGGGACGGCGGAGTTCTTCGAGGTGGTGTCCGCTCTTTCCCCTGCACAGGACACGTTGCGGCGCGAGGTGAACCCCGTCGTCTTCCCACTGCCCGAGGCGCGTCGGAAGCTCAAGGCAAGAGATCGATTCCTCACGGAAGTGCTCGGCGGGGCGAAGCTCCTCGTGATCGGAGGCGAGCGTGAACTTGCAGAACTGGTTGGCTGACGGCCTCCTCGTGACCCACGCAGCGACTCGCACGGAGATCCTGAACTTGCTCGCCTTGGTAGAGCAGGACCTCGCGCAGCGCAGGCTTCCCGGCCTCGGCCCCGAGTGGAAGCTCAGCATCGCGTGCAACGCAGCCCTCCGCGCAGCGACCGCAGCCTTGGCAGCCGCCGGTTACCGTGCGCCAAGCAAGGAAGGGCACCACTACGTGGTGCTTCAGTCGCTCGCGTTCACAGCCGGAATGGATGAAGACGCAGTTCGCAAGCTGGATGTGCTGCGAAAGAAGCGCCACAACGTCACCTACGGAGCGACCGGCGCCGTCTCGGACCGCGAGGCGGAAGATGCTCTGCGACTGATCTGCAGTGTCTGCGCCGGAGTCCAGGCATGGCTGCAGCGCAAGCACCCGGAGTTGGCTCGGGAGTAGCTCTCGGTCACGAGGAGGTGAGCGTAACTGCGCTCCTTGGGTACTCCATGCCCTGTGTCTCAGCGTTCGTGCCGGAACCCCGGTACCCTGAGACTATGCGCGCCGCACCAGAGGATCTTGTCTCGTTCTGCAGCCGTGAGGAGGCAGCAGACGGCGCCTGCACGGCTTCCGGAAGGGAACCGATCTTGAGGACGACGCGCGGTGCCTATCGTGCGATCTTCTACGGGCGTGCGGAGATGGGATGGCAGACATGAAGTGGAGAGAGGGTCTAGCTCAGACGCCAAGCGGACCCATGAAGGCCATCGCTCCTGAGATCATCTCCGCGAGCCGCTCGACGGACATCCCGGCGTTCTACGCCGACTGGCTGATGAATCGGCTGCGCGCCGGCTACGCGAAGTGGACGAATCCGTTCAACCAACAGCCGCAGTACGTGTCCTTCGAACGGGCGCGCGTGTTGGTCTTCTGGAGCAAGAGCCCGGCGCCTCTCGTCCCGTACCTCGCCGAGATCGACCGACGCGGCCTTGCCTACTACTTCCAGTTCTCGCTCAACGACTACGAGCGCGAGAAGCTCGAGCCTGCGGTGCCGCCTCTCGCGAAGAGGATCGAGACGTTCCGCAACCTCGCAGAGCGGGTCGGCCGTGAGCGCGTGATCTGGCGCTTCGATCCTCTGATCCTGGCGAACGATCTGACCGTCCGCGGTCTCCTGGACCGAATCGAGCGGATCGGAAACCAGCTCGCCGCCTGCGCCGAGCGCCTCGTGTTCAGCTTCGCTGACGTCGACCCGTACCGGAAGGTTCGCAGCAACCTCGCGCGGACCGGCGTCCGCTTCCGCGAGTTCGCGCCCGATGAAGTGGCTCAGATGGCGGAAGGCATCGCGAGCCTCTGCAAGGGGTGGGACATCCGGGCCTTCACCTGCGCCGAACGCGCCGATCTCGAGAAGCACGGCATCGGCCGCAACAAGTGCGTCGACGACGACCTCATCCTCAAGATCACGAGCAACGATCCCGATCTGCGCCGACTCCTCGGCAGGCCTGATGCCGTGCAGGGCTCTCTGCTTAGCGTTCCCAGCAGCCCGATCAAGAGCATCAAGGACAAGGGCCAGCGCGAGGAGTGCGGGTGTGCCATCAGTAAGGACATCGGCCAGTACAACACGTGCCCGCATCTCTGCGTCTACTGCTACGCCAACACGTCCGCGGAGGCGGTTCACCGAGTTCGCGAGAAAGCAGACCCGAGCGGCGAATCGATAGCGGAAGCGTGAGGCAGGGGCGACGGGATCAGGTCTTCACTCTTGGTGTTGTTGAGCGCAGGCCTAGCCCGGCGGATGCGACTCCGCAGAGCCGAGTGGGCGAAAGACACGCCTCAAGTAGAATGCGCCCATGTCCAGCAAGATGAGCAGGGGACCCTGGCCGGCGGGTTGGCTGGAGCGTGCCCCCACCATGGCCGATGTCGACCGCGTGGTGGAGATGCTGAATGCGCGGTCGCGGAAGTTCCGCGGCACGAGCCAGTCGACACGCGCACGCGTCGAGTCCTGGTGGGAGAAGCCGGGCTTCACCCTTGAGACGGACGTGCGCCTCGTGCTCGACTCGGATGACGCCGTTGCCGGCCTGGCATTCATTCTCGCAGACGGCGAGCCGTACACGCACATCGGATGCTCCGCCGGGGTCCACCCGCAGCACGAGGGGGACACCCTTCTCTGGGATTGGCTCACGGGCTGGGGCCTCCATCGGGCAGCCGAACTCGTGCCCCTCGCAGCCCTGGGGACGCGCGTCGCTGCAACCTGCGATGCTCTTCCAAAGGACGGGGCGTGCTGCGCGGCGCTCGAGCGCGCCGGCTTCACCCCCATCCGGCTTGAGAGCCACATGCGCATTGCCCTCGACGCACCCGTGCCCATCGCGCAGTGGCCCGAAGGCGTTTCTGTGCGTAGCGCCAACCTGGACGGCGATGTGGGCGACATCGTCGCTACATACCTCGAGTCGATGCGTGACCACTGGGGATTTGTCGAGCGGCCGCGCGGCGAGGTCCTCGCGACCTTCGTGAGCGAGATCGAAAGCCGCTGCGGCCCGATTGACCCATCGCTCTGGTTCCTCGCGATCGCGGAGGCGGAGATCGTCGGTATCTCGCTCTGCATCGACGGCCTCATGGACGACCCAACCGGCGCCTACGTCTATCAGCTCGGTGTCCGCCCGGCGTGGCGAAGACGCGGCATCGCGCTCGCGCTCCTGCAGCACGCGTTCGCCGAGTTCCGCCGCCGCGGTCGCACGGCCGTCGAACTCGACGTGGACTCCGAGAGCCTAACAGGGGCACTCTGCCTCTACGAAAGCGCTGGCATGCGGGTCGTGCAGCAGTCCGTAACGTACGAGAAGGAGCTGCGCCCGGGTATCGACCTCGCGACACGCAAGCTCTCGACGTAATGGTGGACCTGATCTGGGCGATGCTCCGCGACAGAGGTGACGACGAGATACCAGGTGTTGTCGCGTAGCTGACAGCCTGAGAGGGATGTTCAGACCTTCACTCAGGATGTCAAGAAACAAGATCTGACCCCGTCGTCCTGATCTGGGCGATGCTCCGCGACAGACGTGACGACGAGATATCAGGTGTTGTCGCGTAGCTGACAGCCTGAGAGGGGTGTTCAGACCTTCACTCAGGATGTCAAGAAACAAGATCTGACCCCGTCGTCCCGTCGTCCCGCAGCATCTGACCCCAACGCCCCATCGCACCACCGTGCAGAGGCTGAATCGTACCCACGCCGTCGAAGGCACGGCAAGGGAGACACGCGTGGCGCTCCGCACGAGGGGATCTCTCGGTCGCGTCAGGCTTTGGCCTTGGTCGACCGATAGGCGAGCATGGGATACGTTCGTTCACTCGTAAACCCGAGCCGGCGGGCAATGGCGGCCGACGCGGGATTGTCGGTCTCGCAGCTCCAGGCGACGGACAGGCCTTGCCTGAGGCAACGGTCGATCACGTGCGCCGTCACGAGGGTCGCGTACCCGTTCCCTCGGTGCTTCTCGGCCGTCATGACGCCGATCTCCATCGTCTGTCGTCCGAGAA
>JBFYQX010000018.1:0-6471 GCA_041302525.1 Candidatus Bipolaricaulota bacterium
CTCCAGAGATCGCCGGTTCAAATCCGGTCGTCCCCGCCACAGTGCCGAGGTAGCTCAGCCGGTAGAGCACGGCCCTGAAAAGGCCGGTGTCCCCAGTTCGACTCTGGGCCTCGGCACCATCTATTCTCCCTACGGGTGTGAGATGTTCTCCAACGTGCGATGCATTGCGCCCTGCGCAGCCATGTGGCAACGGAACGGCGCTCTGTGCACGATCAATGAAACGACGTGTTCATGTATATTACCGATCACACGAAGCGACCTAGGCTGTGGATAAACCTGTGGAGAACCCCCTCCAAAAGGCTCTGTATCGCCACTCTACTGTGGATAAGTCTCTCTCGGCGCGGGAACCCGAGAGGGGCCAACCCCTCAACAGGCCGCAAGGCGCTCTGTGTCCCCAGGTTGTCCACACACTCGGCGTACGCGGTTCTCTTCTTTGTGTCTATATAGGCGGCGTTATCCACAGGGCGAGCGCGCAGGGCGAGCGCGTCCGTCGTGGCGACAGCACCCCGCCGCCCGCCAGCGCGGGTTCGGACAGAGGTCACCCGATCGGCATGCGCGGGGGTCCGCAGACGACAGGACATGCTTCGCGTTGGGCTTGCCGCTCGCGCGCGCCCGGCGGCATGGTCGCAGCCCCCCTTGACCCCGACGCGAGGTCTTCGATACGCTCCGCGAGGGCTTGTTGAGAGGAGGGCTCGGTGGGCGATTCTTCTGTTGGAGTTTGGGATTCTGTTCTCACGGGCCTCCGAACCCAGATTCCGTCCACGAGCTTCGAGACGTGGTTCGCGGACGCGCAACCCCTCGACTACGCGGACGGGGCCTTGGTCATCGGGGTCTCGGACTCGGTCAAGAAGGGCGGCATCGAGCGCCGCTTCCGAGACACGATCGAGGGGATCGCTGCATCCGTCTGCCGGCAACCGGTTTCGCTTGAGGTACGCGTGCTCCCCGGGCGCGTCGAGGCCGAGCGTGCGGTCGAGAAAGACAACGCGACGGAGGCGTTCGCTGCCGTGACGCTTCCGCTCAATCCCGACTACACGTTCGCAGCGTTTGTCCGCGGCGAGAACAACCGCCTCGCTGTGGCGGCCTCCGAGGCCACGTCTGACGCAGTGGGCCGCAACCTGCGAAAGCCGTACAACCCGCTCTTCGTCTACGGAAGCGTCGGCCTGGGCAAGACCCACCTCCTGCAGGCCATCGGGAACGCCGTGATCGCCTCGGATCCGTCGCGGTCTGTCGTCTACACCACATCGGAACGCTTCGCCATCGAACTCATCCACGCGATCCGCAACAACTCGACGGCCGCGTTCCGCGACAAGTATCGACAGGTCGACCTCCTCCTGATTGACGACGTCCACTTCCTCAAGGGCAAGGAAGCGACGCAGGAGGAGCTGTTCCATACGTTCAACGACCTGCACGGCAACCGCAAGCAGATCGTCTTGTCGAGCGATCGGCCCCCGGAGGACTTGTCGGGGCTCCAGGACCGTCTGGTTTCCCGGTTCAAGTGGGGACTGGAGGCCGACATCCAGCCGCCGGACTTCGAGACGAGAATGGCGATCCTGCGCGAGAAGGCGGCCGTGCGCGAACTCGAGGTCCAGGACGATGTCCTGGAGTTGATCGCCAAGCGTATCTCCTCGAACGTTCGAGCGCTGGAGGGCGCACTTGTGAAGGCCATCGCCTATGCCGAGCTCGAGCGGCAGCCGCTGACGCCGCGGAGCATCGAGGGGATCCTACCCAAAGAGGGACGCCGCCCGCGCCTGACGGTTCTGCACATCAAGGAAGAGGTGGCCTCTCACTATCAGATCCCTCTCGCCGAACTGGATGGCGCCAGCCGGAAGAAGGAGATCGCGCAAGCTCGCCAGGTCGCGATCTTCCTCGCTCGCGAGCTGACCGAGCTCTCGTTCCCCTCCATCGGGCGCGAGTTCGGCGACCGCGATCACACGACCATCATGCACGGGTACTCCAAGATCAAGGCCCTCCTCGCCGACACACCGCTCTTGTCCGCCGACATCAGCGAGCTGCGCGAGGCCCTCGAGGCACGGTATTCGCTCGTTCGCTGACGCTCCGTTCTCTCCCACAATCACGGCCTTACGTCGACCTGCGCGATCGCTGTGGAGAAGTCTGGCACAACCTGGGGATGGCCGGTGGACTCGTTGGGGAGGGGTGCCGGGCACCCTCTGCTTGTCCCCAGGCACGCGCGGATTGTCCCCAGGTTGTCGTCTCTCCTCCCCGGCGGCAACAACAAGTAGAAACGCGCGTCTAGCACTCTCCACAGGGAGACGACCGGCCTACAACCACTACAACTCTTAGGCAAGTTCTCCTTCTCTTTCTGTTGTGCTTGCCGCGCCGAGAAGCAAGCACGCCAGAACCTTGGCGGCAGCGCCCGGTGCGCATGCCTCTCGTGCGGACTCATGAAGACCGGGCGCTCGCCTGCGCAGCGTACTGCTAGACGGGAAGCACATTGCAGCAAGCATGCAAGAGATCTACAATCGGCTGCTATGGAACGCGTTCGGAGCACGACCATCGTCGCCTTGCACTCTCCCGACGAACGCCATGCCGTGATCGCCAGCGACGGTCAGGCCACGTTCGACACGACGATTATCAAGAAGACGACGCGCAAGGTGTATCGACTTCACGACGACAAGGTCATCGTGGGCTTTGCCGGAGCGACGGCGGACTGCCTCGCCTTACTCGACAAGTTTGAGGGCAAGCTGAAGAAGCACGACGGCCAGCTTCGTCGCTCCGCTGTCGAACTGACGAAAGAGTGGCGGACCGACAGGATCCTGCGACATCTCGAGGCCGTGATGCTCGCCGTGAGCCAGGAGGCCCTGCTGATGATCTCGGGCACCGGCGACGTGCTCGAGCCGGATGACCGCGTGATGGCCGTTGGATCGGGCGGGCCGTACGCGCTTGCTGCGGCGAAGGCGTTCCTGTCCACCGGTCCAATGCCCATGGCCGACATCGCCCGCCGCTCGCTCGCCATCGCTGCCGACATCGACATCTACACCAACGATCGGATCGCTCTCGAGGAGCTCTCCTGGTAGGGAGAACATGAACTCACTTGTGGAATCGCCAGACGACCAGATCACCGGCCTGACGCCGGCCCAAGTCGTTGAGGAGCTGGACAAGTACATCGTCGGTCAGGGGAAGGCCAAACGTGCCGTGGCAATTGCCCTGAGGAACCGTCTGCGCTGTCAGTACGTCGATGACGAGATGCGGTTTGAGATCAAGCCCAAGAACATCCTGATGATCGGACCGACGGGCGTCGGCAAGACCGAGATCTCTCGCCGCTTGGCGCGACTCACGACGTGCCCGTTCGTCAAGGTTGAGGCGACGAAGTTCACTGAGGTCGGTTACGTCGGCCGTGACGTGGAAACCATGGTCCGCGATCTCGTCGACACGGCTATCGACATGATCCGCGAGGACGAGACCCTCCGCGTCGAGGACGAGGCCGAGCACATGGTCGAGGAGGAGATCCTCAACGCCCTCTTGCCGCCGCCGCCAGCCGAGGCCGAAGCGGAGAAGGAGGAGAGCACGGCGCGAACGCGCGACAAGCTGCGCGAGAAACTCGTGGCCGGCGAACTCGAGGAGCGCTTCATCGAGATCACCGTCGAGGAGCCCGTGATGCCTCAAATCGAGGTCTTCTCCCAAGACGGCATGGATCAGATGGGCATCGACATGGGGGACGTGCTGTCCGGTCTTCTCCCGCCGTCGCGCAAGAAGAGGAAGATGCGCATCCGCGACGCGCGCAACGTCCTGTTCGAACAGGTCGTCGACCGCCTCGTGAACATGGACGAGGTTCGGCAGGAGGGCCTACGGCTGGCCGAGGAGATGGGGATCATCTTCATCGACGAGATCGACAAGATCGCGGCTGGCGGACGCGAAGAGCAGGGCGGGCCGGGCGTGTCGCGGCAAGGCGTTCAGCGCGATCTCCTTCCGTTCCTCGAAGGAACGACCGTCCGGACACGCTACGGGGCTGTGACCACCGAGAACGTCCTGTTCATCGCCGCGGGTGCGTTCAATATGTCGAAGCCGTCCGACCTGATCCCCGAACTGCAGGGGCGTCTGCCGATTCGCGTCGAGCTCGACAGCCTGACCGCGGCCGACTTCCGGCGCATCCTCACAGAGCCGAAGGACGCGCTCATCGCCCAGTACAAGGCCTTGCTCGGGACGGAAGGCGTCGAGGTCGAGTTTGACCCCGAGGCGATCGACGCCATCGCCACGATCGCGCACGAGCTGAACCAGACGACAGAGAACATCGGCGCGCGCAGGCTGACCACGGTCATGGAGAAGCTGATGGAAGAGATCTCGTTCGACGCCGACCGGCGACGCGGCGAGGCGGTGCGCATCGACAGGAAGTACGTCGACGAACGACTGGCCGATATCGCCACCGACCCGAACCTTTCGAGGTACATTCTCTAGGTCGGTCGGTTCTTGAGGAGGGACGGATGATTCGGATCACGCTGCCCGACGGCTCAGTGCGCGACGTGAAGCCTGGCGCTTCGTTTCTGGAGATCGCCGAGGGAGTGAGCGCGCGGCTCGCCAAGGCGGCGGTCTGCGTTCGCTGGAACGGCGAGCTGCGCGACGTGCGCGAGACGGTTCCCGGCGACGGCACGTTCGCCGTCGTCGGCCCCGGTGAGCCGGCCGCGCTCGAGACGCTGCGCCATACGGCCTCCCACGTGATGGCCCAGGCGATCAAGCGCCTGCACCCGGGGGCCAAGCTGGGCATTGGCCCGGCCATCGACGACGGCTTCTACTACGACCTCGATCTGCCGACCCCGCTCGCGCAAGAGGACCTCGAGAGGATCACGGCGACGATGCGCGAGATCATTGCCGCCGATCTGTCCATCGTGCGCAAGGAGCTGTCCAAGGCTGACGCGCGTGCCTTGTTCGAAGCGCGCGGCGAGACCTACAAGCTTGAGCTGATTGACGACATTGAGGGCGAGACCGTCAGCGTGTTTGAGCAGGGCGAGTTCGTCGACCTCTGTCGCGGGCCGCACCTGCGCTCGACCGGCGCTCTGCGCGCCGACGCGGTCAAGCTCCTGTCGATTGCCGGCGCGTACTGGCGCGGCGATGAGAAGCGGGCGATGCTCCAGCGAGTCTACGGGACGGCGTGGGAGAAGGCGAAGGATCTCGAGCAGTACCTGTGGCGCCTCGAGGAGGCCGCCAAGCGTGACCACCGCAAGCTGGGCAAGGAACTCGACCTGTTCAGCATCCACGACGAAGGGGGCGCCGGCCTCATCTGCTGGCATCCGAAGGGCGCTCGCCTGCGGCGGACGATCGAGGAGTTTTGGTACGCCGAGCACGACCGACGCGGGTACGACATTGTGACCACGCCGCACATCGGCAAGGCCGAGTTGTGGACGATCAGCGGGCATCTCGGCTTCTATCGCGACAACATGTACTCGCCGATGGACATCGACGGCGCCGACTACTTCATCAAGCCGATGAACTGCCCGTACCAGATCCTGATCTACAAAACGCGGAACCACTCCTATCGCGAGCTGCCCATGCGGATGGCCGAGCTAGGCACCGTGTACCGCTACGAGCGGTCTGGCGTCTTGCACGGCCTCTTGCGCGTGCGCGGGTTCACGATCGATGACGGCCACATCATCTGTCGCGCCGACCAGGTGGATCACGAGATCCGCGGCGTCTACGACTTCGCGGTCAGCATGCTCACTGCGTTTGGGTTTCGCGACTTCGACATCTACCTGGCGACGCGCCCCCATGAGGGCAAAGCCGTCGGCGAGCCCGAGCGCTGGGAGCAGGCGACCAACGCCCTGCGTGCCGCGCTCGACGCCCGCGGGCTTCCCTACCAGGTCGATGACGGGGGCGGCGCCTTCTACGGGCCGAAGATCGACATCAAGGTCAAGGACACCCTCGGCCGCGCCTGGCAGTGCTCGACGATCCAGTTCGACTTCAACTTGCCTGAGCGGTTCGACATGACCTACATCGGCGAAGACGGCGCCGAGCACCGCCCGTACATGGTGCACCGCGCCCTGCTCGGCAGCCTCGAGCGGTTCATTGGCTGCCTCATCGAGCAGTACGGGGGCGCGTTCCCCGTGTGGCTCGCGCCGATCCAGGCCGTCGTCATTCCGATCGCCGACCGCCACAACGCCTACGCCGCGGCCGTTGCCGAGCGATTGACGAAGGCGGGGCTGCGCGCTCACGTCGACGACTCAGGCGAGCGCATGAACGCGAAGATCCGCACGGCGCAGCTCGCGAAGGTGCCGCACATGCTCGTGGTCGGAGATCGCGAGGCCGAAGCGGACAGCGCGTCAGTCCGCCTGCGGAGCGGCGACGACAAGGGGACGATGAAGGTTGACCAGTTCCTCGCGACGGCGAAGGAGATCGTCGCCGAGAAGTCCCTCGAGCTCTGGACGGCCTAGTTAGGCCTCGAGCCTAGCCGACAGCGCGAGCCAGCAGGCTCGCCGCATCTGTCCGCTCCCACGCGAGTTCCAGATCGTCGCGGCCGAAGTG
>JBFYQX010000019.1:0-34754 GCA_041302525.1 Candidatus Bipolaricaulota bacterium
CCACTTCGTGCCGACGAGATAGCGGAGCTTCGGCGTCGGCGAGAAGAGCGCGTCGTGGATCGCCTCGGCCACGATCGCGGGAGGTGACGGCTTGCGGTTCGTCTCGGACTCCTCTTGAGCAGCAGCGTCTGCTGCCGTCGACTCCTCCGGAGCGGGTGCGGTGAAGTAGGCGAGAATCTGCTCCGCCTCTTCGCGGAACGGAGCCTGCGCCCGCCGGAACCGCGCCAACGTGCCGTCGAGCAAGGCCGCGCCGATGTTTGTCGCCACGCCGCCCGGCTGGACGATGCTCGCGAGAACGCCGTACGGCTCGAGCTCGATGCGTAGCGTCTCGGTGTACGACTCGAGCGCATGCTTGGTCATCGTGTACGGCCCGTAGTAGTCCTTCGACAGCATCCCGCCCTGCGAGCCGATGTTGACGACGCGGCCCTTCGCCTCGAGGAGAAGCGGTAGGAAGGCGTTCGTCATCCGGAACGGACCGAAGACGTTGACGTCGAAGATGTGGAAGAGTTCCTCGTCTGTCCAGGTCGAGACCATGCCCAACTCGCCGAGCCCGGCGTTGTTCACGAGGCCGTAGAGGCCGTGGCCTGCGCGCGTAACCGACTCAACTGCGTCGCGGATCTCGTCCGGCTTCGTCACGTCGCATCGGATCGGGACAACGTTTGGGGTCCGCCGCAGCTCGGCCGCTGCCTTCTCGCTCCGCACCGTGCCGTAGACAAGGCACCCTCGCTCGGCAAGGTACCGCGCCGTCGCGTTCCCGATCCCGCTCGAAGCTCCCGTAACCAACACCGCCCGCATGGTGCCGCTCTTCATGTTCTGTCCTCCGCAGTCGTGGGTGCCGCACTCCCACCTGTGAGTCACCGCGGCGAGTGTCTCGGTTCGACGTCTCACGAGAGTCGCGCAGGGTCTTTGGGGGACCGGCTGTTTCGCGCGGCAGGCGCGTTGGGGTGAGCTGCAGAGCCTTCGCGCCTGGGATCCCGGCACGCGCCGCGCACGGGAAGAGCGTCCGCGCAGACTAGATGCCGACGATGTCGAAGGTGACGCGCTGCGGAGGGAGATCCTGCGCAGTTCCCGTGTACCGGCCTTCGAAGACGAGGGTTGTCCGCGCCGTGCTTCGGACCGCGAACCGGAAGACGTAGGTTCCTGTCTCGGATTCGTCTGTGCCATCGAGATCGGCAGTAAAGTCACCAGACCCGGGAAGCGAGACGACGACACCATCGGCCGTCACCTCATCCAGGTTCGCGAGGCTCCAGATCAGGCCGGAGTCCGCCGCAGCCGTATACCCGCGAAGCTGGACGACAACCACCGATCCAACCGCAAGCGGGTACGGTCCGGAGCCCGCGTCCTCGTCGAGCACAGTGACCTCGGCGCTCCTGCGGAACTGCACGAGCTCGTAGAAGAGCGAGCCCGCCGTGCACTTGACCATCCCGACACCGGTCGAGTACCAGCTCTCGACGACTCCGCTTCCGTAGGCGTCAGCGAGGATTCCCCCATATGTCGACCGCACGCGCCACGCATCCGTGAAGCTCTCCGTGTACGGCCCAAGCAACGTCAGGATCGTATCCCGCAGGGGCACGACCTCACGGCCCATGGCCTGCGACCTCAGGAACGCACCCGTCGTCTGTCCGAAAGTCCAAGCGTCGCCGGCCTCTAGCGACGGCTTCAGCAGGAGCTCGCCGCCGAATGCCTGCCTGCGTAGGGCGCCGATCTGCTCGCGCGTATCGACCGCGAAAAGCTCGATCCCGTCAGCCGCTCGATGGACGTACGAGACCGTCTCGCGCTCCGTGCCTTGGCGCGTCTTCACGATGAAGCACTCGTAGAGGAGACCCGACGCAGTGTCGCGGCAGCGGACCTCGGCGAGAACCTCCGTCTCGATCTCGCTCCCTGGGTGCAAGACCGGGATCAGGTCGGGCGTCGCGTTCCGATAGACCCATCGCGCGCCGACGAAGAGCGGGAAGGCGCCCGCTCTAGAATCCATCGCATTCGCCTCCGCGGGCTCGGCGTCCGGATCCGGAGGCTCGGGGATGATCGGGGGAACGAGAATCCGGCAGCCAGCCAGAGCCAACAGCAACACTCCCGTTGCGACAAGGCTCAACCTACGACCGAACCGCGCGCTCGCCATCGTCTGCTTCCCCCTCTTCGCTGCCGACTGCCAGTGTAGCGTCAGAGCGCGGACGTCGCTCCTCGGGCTTTCGCAGACAGTGCACGACGCGCTACACTCGCCTCATGGCTGGGATCATCTTCCTCAAGACCGCGAAGTTCGCCGAAGTGCGGGCGTTCTACACGGCAACCGTCGGCATGGCCGTCTGGCTAGAGCAGCCGGGTATTGCCATTCTCCGGCACGGAAACCTGCTCGTCGGCTTCCACCACCAGCCCGAGGCCGATCTCGATGGGCTGATCACGTTCTTCTATGAGACGGCCGCCGAGGTCGACGAGATGTACGCCCGCCTACACGACGTTGCGAATGCTGAGCCCAAGCAGAATCCGAAGTACCGGATCTATCATTTCTTCGCGACCGACCCCGAAGGTCGCAAGATCGAGTTCCAGCAGTTCATGCATCCCGTGCCGCCGATCTCCGACTGAAGCCCCCCTCGCCGGCCATCGAGCGATCTCGCTCGGCGCCGACGGGCAACGTAAAGAACAGAGACGTACTGACGATCGATCGTGGCACCGCGCTCGCCGATCAGCTGTGCGATCCGCTCCGCAAGACATGCCAGCACGCCGGGAGCGAGTGCAAGGGGATCCGCCTAGGTCCGAATGAGCTGTGCGTACTCGGCCCGCCGTGTAGCGCTACGACCACGGGTAGCAGCGAACCGGGACTCCGCTGAACGGGCCCGACGCATCGATCCCGTCGACGTGGTGCCGGATGACCGCCTCCAGATCCTCAGTTCGTCCCGCGCGAGCGCTCACGCCTCCTCGCGGTGGCTCCCCTCGAGCACAGCGAGCAGGTCCGGCGGGAGACGCCAAGAGCGGTTCCTGCAGGGCGCAACCGAGCTACTTGGGCGCAGGGCGGCCGCCGCCGTCGCGAACCTGACCTCCGACGCCGAGACCGCGAGGCCGAACGCCTCTCGCTCGAGCGGCCAGTCCTCGAACGAGCCGTTCTCAGCTCACACGTTCGAGAACGCACAGCAGTTCTCGCGTGCCCGTGCTGCCATCTGCGGCCCGATGTCGACCGCCGTGATCGCGTGCCCAGACCGGACGAGTCTCTAGCTCCGCCAGCAACTCCCTAGCTGTCTGGCAAAGCCTGACAGCCACCGGCACACGCCCGCAGCCGATCTCGATCATGCGCCTGCCTGCTGGGATGCTCGACAGCGCGACGAGGTCTTCGTCGGCTCCGAGGGGTATCCCGGCCGAGCGTCGTCATAGAGGTCGGCCACACCGTCGAACGCGTTCCGCAGGCTCAGGTCGCGAACCATGATCGAGTCGTAGACTGGCGGAGAGAGAGCTGCTACAGCCGCACCGCGCGGGGATCCGGGGCTCGTCGCCCGCAGGTGTCTTGGTTCCACGAAGGGCCGTGAGGACGTGCGGGCGCATCTCCTGGGCTCGCAGAGCTTGCTTCCGGCCCGCGTGGGCACTAGCCTTCGTGTGGGAGGTGCCATGGCGACCATCACGGTGCTGTACGACAACCGAGCCGAAGGCGCGCTGCGCGCCGGGTGGGGGTTCGCTGCGTGGATCCGCGCGGGCGACGAGTCTGTTCTGTTTGACACCGGAGCCGACAAGCTGGTGTTCGAGGAGAACGCCCGCGCGCTCGGCTGCAACCTGAGCACGGTAGCTGCGCTGGCGATCTCTCACGCGCACTGTGATCACGTTGGCGCTGTCTCTTCCGTCACTCGAAAGGGATTGCATCTCTACGTGCCCGCGCGGCTCACGAGGCAGTTCGCCGGGCATCGCCGGCAAGGCGTTCGGGTGCTTGGGGTCCGTGGCCCCGAGCAGCTCACTCCCGGCGTGAGATCGACCGGCTCATTTGGGCGACACATTCGCGAGCAGGCCTTACTCGTGGATGGCGCGGAGGGCCCCGTTCTCCTCACCGGCTGTGCCCATGCGGGCATCGCGCACGTGGCAGGGCTCGCCACGCGGCTCACTGGACGGCCGTTGGCCCTCGTCCTGGGTGGCTTTCACCTGTTCCGCTCCGACGAGGCCGAGGTGCGCTACGTCGCCGAGCAGCTGCTTCGTCTTGGCGTCGCCCGCATTGCCCCCTGCCACTGCACGGGAGCCCCTGCCATGGCGCTCCTGCGAGACGCGTTTGGAGAGCGCCTCGTGGACATTGCAGTGGGTAGCCAGCTTCAGGTCTAGAGCGCCACAGCGCGTTGCGGTTGGCGCTCCAGGAGGTCTACGCGTGAAGATCGGGATCATCATCTGCGATCGGTACCACAACTGCGGCGGCGGTAAGTGCCTTCGCGCCATGCGCGAGCGGGCAGGGGGATTCGCTCGCTACGCGGCCGACGAGCCCCTCGACGTCGTCGGGTATTCCACGTGCGGCGGATGTCCGGGCGGCAACATCGAGTACGTTCCCAGCGAGATGATCAGGAATGGAGCGCAGACGATCCATCTCGCCACCGGACTCGTCGTCGGCTACCCGCCGTGCCCGCGCCAGGGCTACTTCAAGCAATACATCGAGCACCGCTACGGCGTTCCCGTGATCGTCGGCACCCACCCCATTCCTGAGAAGTACTACAAGGTCCACAGGGATCTGCCTTCCTGGGCGAGCATGAAGGATATGGAGGACCTCCTCGCCACCGAGGACGTTCGCAAGGCCTACGACTGAGGAAGAGCGGATGAGCCGCGGTCCGCGACCTTCGCAGCGATACGACTGACGGTCGAGTAATGCAGTCCGACGACGTCAGCCACTTCTTGCAGCGTGTAGCCGTGGACCCGTAGAGCGTCGTGGATGCGTTCGTCTCGTGTCGGCTTGTCGCTCACCTTCGCGAAGAGCACCTTCAGGGTTGGTCGCGCCGTGAGGCGCTCTCGACGCGGCAATTCCCTGAGGCTCTCGTAGTCCGCGAGAAGCGGCTTCAGTTCGGCAACGAACTCATCGCTGCCGAGGAGAATGCCTCCGCGCAGCTCGTTCCAGACCTCGACGCCCCGGCCCGCCTTGACGAAGTCGCGATACGCCTCCTGCGCACGCGCCCTGTTCTTGTCAAACTGCTCGAGGATCCAATCCATCGCAAGGAACGACGGGGCCTCCACCAGGCCCGCCGTCGCACGATAGCTCGACCACGACCAGTCCTTCGCCGAGCGCACCATCTTCGCGCGGACCGGGTTCAGGACCACGTAGCGTGTGAGCTCGAGCAGGTGGCTCTCCTTCTCAACCACGATCGACTTGAAGCGGCCCTGCAGCACGTGCCCGACTCGCATGTGCCGTCGGTTGAATGCTTGCGTGTACACGCCGTTCAGGTGACGCATCCCGCGCGACAGGTTCGGCTCGGGCGTCTCGATCAGGAGGTGGTAGTGATTCGACATCAGGCAGTACGCGCAGCAGACCCATCCGAACCGCGCCACCGTATCCGCAAGGACGTCGAGGAACAGCTCGCGGTCGGGATCGACAAGGAAGATCTTCTCGCGGGCGTTCCCGCGACTCGTGACGTGATAGACAGCACCTTCGTACTCGAGTCTCAGAGGGCGCGCCATGGCAGCAGTCTACACTGCGGGACGTCAAGAAACAAGATCTGACCCCATCAACTCTCAAGCACCCGCGCCTTGGCGACTCCCACATCGGTGATCCGCATCCACTTCGCGCGCCGCGGCATCTCGACAAGGCCCTCTTCCACCAGAGCGTCGAGGATCTCGAACCGGTGGTTTTTCCACGCCCGGCGGATCCTCGGCGCTCCGGGGAACGGCTCCTCCTCCCACGACGTGAGATACAGGACGAGGAGCGCCAACTCCTTCGCCATCCTTTCCTGGCTTCCGTCTGCCACCATGCCACCTCCAGCAGCAGGCCTCAGGCCTCGACAGCGACCTGATGCAAGCCGAGACAATGTACAGCAGCCAGAGAGCCGGCTCGTGGCGGCGGGGTCTAGGTCCGACGGGGTCACGGGGTCAGATCTTGTTTCTTGACCTTTGCCTAGCCCGATTCCGACGGGGTCACGGGGTCAGATCTTGTTTCTTGACCTTTGCCTAGCCCCGATTCCTCTTGCACCAACGGCGGCACGTTGCTACACTGCGCCCGTCTCTGAGCGTCTGTGCTCGGGAAGCTTCGAAAGGAGGCATGAAGACTATGAGAATCGTGAGTGCTCATTCTGCCTTTTCTGCCTCCTGGCGAGCGGTCTAGGGGCTCTCTCAGGCCCGTCGCTCTACCTCTACAGGACTCGTCTCGAGTCTCCTCGTTCGCCTCCAGGCGGCAGCCGTCCCGGAATCGGTTCTTGTTCACCCAAGATTCGTGGGAGGAAGCTATTTCAGATCGAGAACGAGAAGAACTGCGCAGTACGGAGTTCGCAGTGCACGGCTTTGCTGCGGCACAGCTAGGGGAGACGGTTGGTGCGAATGATCACGTCTTCCAGGTCGGTGGTGTCACGGACGAGTGGGATGATCTCGCACCGGAGTCTGGCAAGTTGTCAACGATCAGCGGCACTCGTGCGTGGAGGCGAGAGGGCAAGCTCGATGGCGGGCGCCGAACCGCCGCCAACGAAGAGCGGCGGCGGGTGGCGTCGGATGAGAACTACCAAGCGTCTTTGTTGGGCACGCTCGTGGGCGCGGAGGAGTTGTCGGATCCGCTGCAGCAGTTCGCGGACTCGGGCTACATCACGGACGTCGTGAACCGCGTGAAGAGCGGGAAGGAGGCGACGGTCTTCTGCTGCCGCGCTCACCCGTCGACGGGCCGCGAGCTGCTCGCCGCCAAGGTCTACGCGATCGGCATCGGCGCGCACTACCGCATGAACAAGCTCTACGCGGACGGGCGCTTCCGGATGTACAAGCCGGACTCGCGCCAGGAACGCGCGATCAAGTCGGGCAAACAGCACGGCAAGGAGATGGTGTTCGACGACTGGGTCAGCCAGGAGTACGCGAACCTCTGCGCGTTCCACGCCGCCGGCGCGGACGTTCCGGCGCCGATCACTCAGTGCGGCTCCGGCATCTTGATGGAGTACGTCGGCGACGCGGCGCGCCCGGCTCCGACCTTGGTCGGCGCCACATTGAGTGCCGAAGAGGCACAGCGCCTCTTCGATCAGGCCATTCGCAACATCACGATCTTCTTGGCGAAGGATCGCGTCCACGGCGACCTCTCGCCGTACAACATGCTCTTCTGGAAAGACCGACTCGTGATCATCGACCTGCCGCAGGTTGTGCACGCGCGCTGGAACGACGAGGCGTTCAACGTCCTCAAACGCGACATCGAGAACGTCCTCTCGTTCTTCAGCCGCCGCGGTGTCACGGCGTCGGCGACGGAGCTGGCGATTGATCTATGGAGGAGGTATCGGAGGAATGAGTTGAGCCCGTAGTCTGGAGTGCGCAGTGCGCGGTGCGCCAGTCTGAGGAGCGTCGGCGGGCCGGCAACCGGGGTTTATGGTCCGGGGCCGAAGTCCGTTGGATTCGTTGAGTCCATTGAGTTCATGGGGTTCGTTGGGACCCTTGGTCGTGCGCGGCACGGCGAAGGAGAGAATGGCGGACTCGGAGATCGCCATTCTGTAGTCGCGGTTCGCGCTGCGGCAGTTGGAGAGGCGTCCGGGGTTCGGAGAGAGGAAGAGGGCTGAGCAATGCAGTCCCGTGGAGTTCGCCGCGTTCGCGGGGCGCACCCACGAGCGTCTCATGACCGCCTCCGCTGGTCTGGTGGCTGATGACCGTCCTTCTCGTCCGTGCCGATGCGGTGTGCGGCCATGCGGTAGATCGCGCCGGCCTCTCTCCTGCCAATACCCCAGACCTCGATTTTGTCCTGGCCAGGGATCCAGCGATAGACGATGCGGTAGCGATTCCGCGCGAAATGGAGAGCCCGGTAGCCGGTGAGGTTGACTCCCATCCGATGCCCGAGTTCGTCACCCAGCTCGGGATGGCGAGAAAGCTTCTCGAGCTGTATCCTAGCTTGTCGTTTCGTCTCTTCTGTGAGTGCAAGTAAGTCCGCTACCGCAAAATCGCGAAGCGTTACGCGGGGCATTCGACCTTACTACAGGTCCCTGAGATCGATCTCGGAGACGCTCTCCTTCTCTCTGCGATCGATTTCGGCACGCAGTATGGCGCGATCAAGAAGCTCCTCGAAAGCCTGGGTGCCGATCAGGACGGCCTTCGGCGTCCCGTGTCGAAGAATGAAGATGGGACCCGACTCCGCCTCGTCGAGCCACTGGGCTGCGTTGTCGCGGAACTCCGATGCCTTGACCATACGCTTCGAGTCGATCTTCAGTCCCATGCTACCTCCGCACTGCGTACGATAGTATGTACGTTTTCCTGTACAGCGGCAACCAAGACCTTCGAACTCCCGATCGCACCCAAAGCGTTGGAGTTCATCGCAGACTCTCTGGTGCGGGCAACACCGCTCCGAGGCGGCCGGAGCCGCGCAAACGCGGTCCGGAGACGGAAAGCGTGCGCGGTTCGCAGTGCGGCAGTCTGAGAAGCGTCAGCGGGTCGGGAACCGGAGTCCATCGTCCGGAGTCCGCAGTCCGTGGTCCATGGTTCGCAGTCCGTTGCCAGACGGCGCGGTCCGCAAGGCAACGGCTGGAGTACGACCCGGGCGCGAAGCCACGACGCATGGCCTGCAGTGCGTGGGCGCAAGGCTCGATCCGGTCCTAAGGGATTTGGGTCAGGAGGCCGTGGCGCGAATCTCCTGAGATGCCAGCCCGCGGCAGGTCAGCCGAGGAGGACGGCTTGCGCGGCGGCGAGACCGGCGCCGGGTTTGAAAGCGTGCCCGCAGGCACGCAGACCGGCTTCGACGGCGGCAACGGTCGCGAGGACGTCGCCCGCTGTCGTGGCTCCCATGTGGCCGATCCGGAAGTGGGCGTCGCGGATCTCCGGATGCAGCCCGCCGGCAAGGACCGCCCCTGCCGACCGGACGGCCGGGAGGAACGAAGCGCCGGTCACGCCACGTGGATACCTTGGCGCGGTCATCGTGTTCGCCGCGTGGGTGTCGCTCGTCGGGATCTGGCTAAGTCCGAGCGCCCGCATCGCAGCGCGACACGCGGCGCCGAAACGCTGGTGCCGCGCGAACCGCACGTCGAGCCCTTCAGCGAGGATCTGGCCGAGGCTCACATCGAGCGCAACGACGTGGTTCACCGCCGGCGTTCCGAAATAGCCTGGCGTCCGCCTCTCGTAGACCTCCATGATCGGCAGCCACTTCGCCCAGTCGGCGTAGTAGTTGGCGACCGGCGTCTTCCGGCTCCGCCACTCGTCGAGCGCGGCCGCGCTCACGACGAGGAGCGCAAGGCCCGGCGGAACGCCGACGGCCTTCTGGGATGCCGTGAGCACGACGTCAAGCCCCCAGGCCTCTTGGCGGATCGTTTCGCCGGCGACAGAACAGACGCCGTCAAGGATCGTCAGCACACCATACCCGCGGCCGAGCGCGCCGAACCGCTCGGCATCGACGCGGACGCCCGTCGATGTGTCAACGTGCGTCGCGGTAATCAGCCGGTACCGCTTCGCACGCAGCGCGCGTTCGACGAGCGCGAAGTCGATCGTCTCGCCCAGCGGCGCGCGAAGGACGTCGACCTCGGCGCCGTATCGTGACAGCAGGTCCTCGAACCGATCGCCGAACACGCCCGTGCTGAGGACCAGCGCACGATCGCCCGGCTCGACGAGGTTCGCTCCGGCGCAGTCCATCGCCAGCGTGCCCGACCCGGCAAGAACGAACGGCTGCCCTGTGGGAGCTTGCCAAACCTCGCGCATCCGCTGGAGCGCGCGGCCGAACACGTTGATGAACTCCGGCGAGACGTGGCTGGATGTCGGCGCGCCAAGCGCCTGCAGTACCTCGGGGGCGAACTCAATCGGTCCGGGGATCATAAGCAGTTCTCGCCGTGTCATCGTGTCCTCCTTGCAGGTGGGAGAATGCCCGCCTGATGCAGCGTTGACTCCAGTTCCTCGCGATCCTGCGCACTGAGCCGCACGAGGGGTGGACGAACAGCGCCGCCCCGCAGGCCCAGCATGTCCATGGCAGCCTTGAGCCCAGCCACGCTCCAGCGGCTGGTAACTGCGAGGTTCGCAGGGATCATCCGACGCTGTGTTGCTGCGGCACCGGCGATGTCCCCCTCATGGAATCGCCTCTCTATGTCGAGACACTGCGCGGGCGCGATGTTCGCCAACGCGAGCACGCCGCCGAGAGCTCCTACAGCCAGAGCGGGAAGGAAGAATCCTGCCGATCCGGCAAGCACCGCAAACTCCTCTCCGAGCCGCGCACGCAGTGCACCCAACTTGGCCGTGTCGCCGCCTGAGTCCTTGATCCCGACAACACGCGGATGCTCGGCGATTGCCACGACGCTCTCGAGATCCAGGTCGAGCCCGGTACATGCCGGCATGTTGTAGACAAGGATCGGAATCTCCGCAACATCCGCAAGCGCGTGGTAGTGCCGCTTGAGAGCCTCGCGCGTCATCTGCGCTCGGTAGTATGAGGGCGGCAGCACAAGCGCGGCGTCGGCCCCGCAACGCGCGGCGCGAGCCGTCATAGCCATCGTCTCACGGGTTGACTGGCAGCCTGTGCCCGCGATGAGCAGACGCTCTTTCGGGATTCCCTCTCGCGCAACAGCGAGGACGTGGGCCCGCTCATCGGCATCCATGAGCGCCGTCTCTCCGTTCGTGCCCAGTACGACGTAGCCGCGGAGTGGGTACGTGTTCCAGCATGCCAGGTTCTCGAGAAGCGCGCGGTCATCGACTTCTCCCCTCTCGTCAAACGGCGTGGGAATCGGCGGGAACACGCCGGCCAGCGGGAGTCCCATCATCACGTTCGCCTCCTTCGCCCCTCCACCTGCACAGGCTCCTCACGGCAGGCACGGCTGATTCGCCCGGCCCGATCAACGTCTCCTTCGGCCACCGCACGAGCTTTCACATCCCCGCGCCTTCGCCATACCTGCCCTCCCAAGCCTCCCGCTTGCCGCGACCGGCGCCTCCGACCAGCCGCGGAGCCGCGACGGTCGATGTTCCGCAGCTCACGTGCTCCGCTCGGCCGCCTGTCGCCGCTCATGAGGAAGCCTCCTGCATGCACTGCCGAAAGAGCCAGGCCGTTCCGAGGCCACCGAGAAGGCCGACGGTACAAGTGAACGGGATCATCGCCTCGATTCCGACCAGATCGACGACGACGCCACATACCATCGGTCCCGCAAGCTGGCCGATCCCAAACCCGCCGGTCTGCAGGCCCGCCATGGCCCCCATTCCATAGCTGCGGCCGAGCTCCACACGCGCAGCCAGGATGGATGCTCGCGACAACGCATCGAGAATGCCCATGGCGAAAGATAGGAGAACGATGGCCCACTGCTCTCGGACGAAAGCGATCCCGAGCATGGCAACAGGCGAGAGGACCCCCCCCAACGCCACCTGCGGTAGCCGGCGATAGCGGTCAGCCAGCCAGCCGAAGGGAATCTGCAACACTCCGGTAGCAAGAAGCTGAACGGTCAACACCGTGCCAATGGCCGACTCGGACGAGCCGAACGCCGACACTGCGAGCAGCGGGTAGAACGTGTTGAAACCCTGCTGCCAGAACCCACGTGTGATCCAATACAGGAGTAAGGTCAGGACCCCCTTATCCCTGAGCAGTGCCCCTCGCGGCGGGGTCTGTGGCGAGCGCGTCGCCGCTCGCTCCTGGCGTGCGCTGCTCTCTGGGAGCAGCACGGCAACCAGAACCAACGAGGCAAGGCCCACGGCAGCCATCAACAGGAACGCAGCCTGGTACGTCCATGCCTCCGCGACAACTCCTCCCATGACGGGTCCGAGCGCCATCCCGATGAATACCGAGGAGTAGAAGATGTTGATGTACCGACCTTCTCTCCCGGGCGGCGTGAGGTCGCCGACATACGCCTGGGCAATGGGTGCGACCATCGCGGCAGTCAGCCCTTGGAAGAAGCGAAGAACGCCCAGATGCCAGAGAGAGGTTGCAAAGACGAAGAGCACTGACACAAGGGTGTACCCCACAAGCCCCAGAAGCATGATCGTGCGCCGGCCCGTTCGGTCGGACAGCTTGCCGAGGGCCGGCGCAAGCAAGGCCCGCGCCGCCGAGAACGCGGCAAAGGCAAGCCCTATGGAGAACGCACTCGCTGTGAAACTCCCGGCATATAGGGGAAAAATGGGGGCGATGATCCCCATTCCAAGCTGAGACGCGCACGTCGCGACAAACAGGGCGAGAAAAGTACTCCCCAGACGGCTCTTGACCAAGCCCCCCCCTGCCGTCGCAAAGGGGACGTCACAGACAGCGGACGTCCCCGTGGGCGGATTATTCGTCTTTGCTGGCCTTGGCCGGAGACTCAGCGCTCAAGACCACGGATGCTGCAACGGCCGACATTCTGACGGGGCGTACAGGGAACCGGACCGTCCACGGCTCTATCGCTGACGGCGCAATGCCCGTCCGCTCGCTGAGGATTCTCTCGATGATCCTCCCGCAGGTCCTGCCTTGGCATGGCCCCATTCCCGCACGTGTCATCCGCTTGACCTCGGACATCGTTCGGCAACCAGCCTCGATGGCGTCGATGATCTCTTGCTCCGTCACCTCTTCGCAACGGCACACGAAGTGCGCGTCACCCTTTGGCTTCATCGTGAGCTCCTTGCTCCTCACACCGGAAGAATCGCACCCGCATCCCAAGTCCTTTCGGAACCCGCAGCGTGACCGCCGCCGTCCGGTCGCTGTCGGAACCCGCGTTGACCGAAAGCACTTCTGCACGACAGACGCTCGTTCCCTCACGATCCAGACCCTGGACGACGTCGCCTCGCTTCGGAAGAGGGATGAACTCGTACGGTATCGTGACGCGATCTCCGTCGCCGCGGCTCAGGTCAACGACGAAGATCGCGAGCCCCGGGCAGCGAGAAACGCAGATCCCGCAACCTACGCACTCGTCCACATCCAGCGTTGGCCGCGCCGTGACATCGTCCCCGACGTGGATCGCCCCGCGCGGGCAGTTCGCCTCACAAGGGTTGCAGGGGATCTCCTCACCACACTCCACGACCGCGCAGGCACCTCGACGCAACCGCTCGACGCAAGGTACGCCCGGGCAGGAAGTGAGCTCCTCTTCGGCCAGCACGCCGCACTGCCGGAGCTGGCTCACTGCCTCTTTACACACCTCGTCGCTCATGGCTCTTCACCACCTCCTCTTTCGCCCTCCGCCGCGCCAGTCCAAACGGACCGCTCCGAAGCTCATCCAGTGCCTGAACATACGACGAGCGCAGCTGTTCGAAGGCACCTCCCGAAATGGCCCCCAGCGCACGGGCTGCGGACAGGCCCGCAAGCCTTCCCTCCTCGATCGCCGTCGAGGCCTCCTCGATACCCGAGATGTCCCCAGCAACGAAGAATCCCGGAACGCTCGTCTCCATACCCATGGAGTGCACGGGCACTCTCCCTCCGAGCGGCGGGGAGTGGAGCAGCGTACAACCTGCCATCTCCGCGAGTCTCGTCCGCGGGTTCATTCCGACCGCCAAGCAGACCAAGTCGGCATCGAGCAGTCTCTCAGTCCCCTCCACTGGGCGGAATGTCTTGCCTACGCGCTGGATCAGCACGCCTTCGACGCGGTCCGTGCCACGCGCGGCAGCAATCGTATGACTGGTGAGGATGGGGATCCCAAGGCGCCTAACCTTCGCCGCATGCACGCCCCAGCCGCCGATCGTCGGCAACGCTTCGACGATGGCCGCCACCTCGATTCCAGCTTGAATCAGCTGATACGCAACGATGAGACCCACGTTGCCGCTGCCCGCGATCACGGCGCGTTCCCCTATACGGATGCGGTGGACGTTCACGAAGGTCTGGGCTGCTCCGGCCGTCATGACGCCGGGCAGCGTCCACCCTGGAAAGGCAATGGCGTTCTCCCCGGCACCTGTGGCCAGAATCGTGCACCCGGGGCGCATGGCTGCGAGCCTCTGCTGCCGCTCAGCTACAACCACAAGACCATCGAAGATGCCGACGACCGGGGAATCGAGCATGACATCGACATCCTTCTCATGGGCTTCCTTCACGAGTCGGGCGCTGATGTCGATTCCGCGGGTGCCCGCGTAATGCCTCGCGGACCCGAAGAACTTGTGCGTCTGCTTGATCAGCTGACCACCGAGCCACGCGTTCTCGTCCACGATTCGGACCCGGACACCACAATCGCTGGCCTCGATCGCGGCTGCCATGCCCGCAGGGCCACCTCCAACAACAAGCACGTCGGGCACTTCGGGGTGCTTCATGGCTCCACCTTCTGCGTGCTGACGACCATGCCGGGCTCGACCAGCGTGATGCAGCTTCTTGTGTTGGGCAGACCATTCACGGTCACCATGCAGTCTGTGCAGAGGCCAATGCCGCAAAACAACCCGCGAGGCTCTCCCCGCTTCTCGGTCCGGCGGACCACGTCAATGCCGTGCGCAAGCAGCGCGGCCAATATCGGCTCTCCGACGCGCGCCGAGATCGGCTTCGCATCGACGATGATTGTGCACTCCGGAGCCTCAGCCAGCGGACCTAGAATCGGGTGCTCAACAATCCTCTGGCGCACCGCATCCGACATCACTCTTCTCCTCCTCTCCCGACAGGGGACCCAACGCGTCGCGCCTTGTCTCGTCAGCCTTCCCTATCCTTGACCCGCGCGTACTCCTCAACAACCCTCTTGAGCATCTCGGGCTCGCGAAGAACGCGCATTCCCGTGACGGCCATTGCCTTCGCCGCTACCTCCACCGCTTTGTGCGCTCTCTCCCCTGCGGCTGCCTCCGTCCACGTTCGCGTGTGGCCGGGCGTTCCCGGTGGCACGAAGGCGACCTTCAACGTCGCCGCGGGCATGCGGTGGCTGACGTTTCCGAAGTCCGTGCTCCCCAGTTCCTTCTCTGGCTCCATGATCTGGTCGGCCCCGAACCGCTTGGCCTCTTCCAGTAGCATGTCGCTCAGTACAGGTACGAGAAGTTTGTTGTCATTCCCCTTCTCGTAGTTGATCTGAACGTCCGTCCCCGTAGCAAGAGCTCCTGCCCGAGCGCAGTTCTCTACTCGTGGCCTGATCTCATCAAGGTACGAACGAGTCTCCGCACGGACCATGTACTCGAGTGCCGCGTGCTCCGGAACGATGTTCGGCCGCAGCCCTCCGTCGGAGAACACCCCGTGGATCCGTACGTCGGACTTCACGTGCTCACGCAGGAACTCGAGGGCCGTGAACGTGAGGATCGCCGCGTCGAGGGCGCTTGCGCCAAGATGCGGGTACTTGGATGCGTGTGCGGGCTTGCCGGTGAATCGGAACGACACCGAGTCTACAGCCAGGTTCCTTCCCATCGTCGTCGTTCGGTCGCTCGCGTGCATCATCATGGCCACATCGGCTTCGCCGAAGACGCCCGCATCGAGCATCCGCTGCTTGACGCGCAACTTGGACGTCTCCTCAGCCGGCGTTCCGACCACGAGCACTTGCCCGGCAAGATCCGGGCAGGCTGTGACAAGCGCCGTCGCTGCCCCAACCGCCGCCGGTCCAATCAAGTTGTGGCCGCAGGCGTGTCCTAGGTCCGGCAGCGCGTCGTACTCGGCAATGAAGACTACCGCCGGTCGTCGCAGCGCTCCGCTTCGCGCGACAAACGCTGTTTCGATACCGGCGGTCCCTGTCTCGCAGGTGAACCCGTGCTCCCGGAGGAATCCGATGAGCCGGGCTTGCGCCTCGTGCTCTTCCCCGCTCAGCTCCGGGTGTGCGTGGAGGTCGCGAGCCAGATCCCAAAGCGCCGGCATCATCTGGTCAACGCACGCAGCCACGGCGATTGACGAATCGACCTGCGGCTTCTTCATGTTTCTCCTCCTCGGCAGCCTCTCGACGCGGCGTCTAGCTCTACTTCAGCGCCTCCGGAACGATCGCGCCGTCTTTCAGGACCTGCACTCCGTCCACGGACAGGTCGCAGTCGCGAATGCAGAAGTCGATGTGAGCCTGCGTGACGTTCGCGCCGCCCAGCCCGATGAAGTAGTTCGCACCCATCCCGAAAAGGATGTTGCCGTAGTACGACTCCGCATCCATCCCACCGCCTGGGCCGGGCAATGCTTGCTCAATCCAGATCGCCCGGTGCTCGCAGCCCCAACCAACATGCGCGGGGATGAACGCCTTCTCGTCTTTCCAGGTGCCCATGTACTCCTTGATCAGATAGCCGACGATCCCGCCACCCGTCATGCTCACGAGCTTGCCCTTCTTGAACTCGCACCGTATTGGCTCCGGAACGTACTGCTCTATGCGAAGGACGATCGTCCCGACATCCAGCATGAGAACGCCTTCGGCGCTGTCCTCAACCGGTGCGCACGCTACCTGCCCGGAAGGCCAGTGATCCCAGCGTCCCGGGATGTCGGAGGCTCCGTATTGGAAGATGCCTTTCCGTCCCTTCTTGCTGAGGGTGAGATCTGTCCCCGACTTCGAAGTCAGGTGCAGTTTGGTTCCCTGCTCGAGGAAGGCGGCCCCGGCGCGCGTGCGTGCCCGCACTTCCTTGCATGGGAGGAGACGGCGCAGAACCTCGGGCGGGTTGTTCACCATGAGCGTCCGCGTCCCGCTTCCAAGGATCTGGTTGTGGACGTTCGTGTACAGCCATCCCACAGTGGACATGTCGACCACAAGGTCGGCCGCCTTCATGGCCTCGAGCGGGCCGTGCGGCGGGATGACGTCATCGCTGGCTGCCCTCACAATCCGGCGAGTGCCTGCGGTGAAGAACGGGACGCGAACCTCGAATACGTGCGCCCCGAGCTCCATGGCCGCGCCCATGAAGGCTGCTGGGTAGTGCGGGTTCGTCCTCGAGTCGGACATCAGCGCAACGGTCTCGCCAGGCTGCACGTTGCATTCCTGGAGCTCCTTCTTGAACAGCGGCACCAACTCAGCGGTCATGCCGTACGACAGTGGTAGGTCGTTCCTTGCCATCCTATTTCTCCGCCTCCTCGCGGCTCCGTGCTCCCGTAATGACTTCGGCTGGCGCTGCACCCCCACGCGGCTCGACGCGAATCCTCTCGGCGCCGAGCGCCCAACTGATCTCCCCCTCCTTCCCCGTGATCGAGCGAGCCACAAGCCGCGCGCCCGCGGCGCCGAGGGCGAATCCTCGATCACCAAACCCGCATGCCACGAAGAACCCATCAGGCTCCCCTACAGGTCCAAGAACCGGCAGGCCGTCGTGGCTGAATGGCCGCACCCCGTGGAACACGCGAATGGCTGAGAGGCCTGATACGGCCGGTACAAAGCGCCTCGCGCGGCGTAGGATGCCCGTGGCTGCCTCCAGGGCGCCGCCTTTCGAGAACCCGCCCTCGCGGATGCCAGAACGCCCGATGAGGCAGTTACCCGAAGCCGTCTGCGAGAACACCATGTGGATGTTGTTCCGCCGATCGAGTTCGTCGCGTTGGTCCGCTTCATGGCCCCCTTCCGTGCATTCGCCCTTGATGCGAATCCCCAGAGGAGGAATCCGTTCGCTCACGACGACGCAACCGTAGTCTCGCACGATGGACACAGGAACGCCGACCATGCGGCCTACGCGGTCCGCCTCCGCGCCGGCCGCGTCGATCACCACACGGCAGCCGATGGGTCCTCTTGCCGTCTGCACTCCTGCAATCGCACCCCTATGAACGTCGACCCCACGGGCTTCCGTGTGGCGATACACCGTCGCGCCGAACTCCACGGCGCGGCTGGCCAGCGCGCTGCACAAGAGAAATGGATTCAGCCTTGCGCTGGCAGCGCAGTAGACCGCACCTGCCACGTCAGGCGACACCGTCGGATCAAGGTCACGCAGTTGGCGCGACGGCACGACCTCAACATCCAGGCCTGCCGCCCGCTGGATCTCGGCTCGCTGGCGGACCCACTCCATGCGGGCCTCCGTGTCGACCAGCATGAGGCTGGACGTCACCTCGAACTCAAACGAACGGCCGAGCGAGCAGGCCCACTCGGCGTAGATCGCACGAGACTCCATGGCAAGATCCCATGTGGGCCCAGGCATCCGATTGTGCAGCGAGAGGTTCCCCATCGTCGCCCCGGAGGTCCCAGAGGCAATGTCCCCGCGATCGACAAGCGCGGCGTCGACGCCTTCGGAGGCGAGGAAGTAGAGCACTGCCGTGCCGATCACACCGCCTCCGATGACCACCACGTCATGACCTCGCACTGCCATCCCTTCCGCCCCGCCCGCTCAGAACTGCTTCTCTCGATCCACGACACCGCGCATGGGCAGGCCCTGCTTCGCGCGCTCGATGTTGTCAAGGAAGAACGCAACAATCTCCTCCGGAACGCTTGGTCCCGAGTG
Source organism: Candidatus Bipolaricaulota bacterium (assembly GCA_041302525.1). Lineage (GTDB taxonomy): Bacteria > Bipolaricaulota > Bipolaricaulia > UBA7950 > UBA9294 > CAIOGO01. The sequence continues at coordinate 18,295 of JBFYQX010000019.1, forward strand.
ATGTGGCGTGACAATCACGTTCTTCATGCCCCACAGCGGGCTCTCTGCGGGAAGCGGCTCTGCGGCGAACACATCGAGGATCGCGCCGCCGAGCCGGCCATCTCGAAGCGCATCGACGAGGTCGGACTCACGAATCAGCCCGCCTCGCGCTGTGTTGATGACGATCGCCTCCTGCTTCATCTTCCGGAACACGTTGGCGTTGAACATCTCTGCGGTCGCCGCCGTGAGCGGCAGGTGGATCGATAGGTAGTCGAGTTCAGCGACGAACTCCTCGATCTCGTCCCGGCCGTAGCACCGTTCCACGGACTCGGCTGCAACCGACTGCAGATCCAGGCCGAGGACGCGCATGTCGAACGACCTCGCCCGCTTGGCGACCTCGCGCCCGATGGCCCCGAGTCCAGCTACGCCCAGCGTCTTGCCGTACAGCCACCCGCAATCGAGTGGCTCCCAACGGCGCTTCCGCTGGTTCGCGAGCACCTCGCCCAACCTCTGCGACTTGACAAGCATGCATCCCAGCACATGCTCGGCGATCTTCTCACCAAATCCGACATCGACGCGCGTGAGTAGCACACCTTGTGGAAGCACCCCGGTTGTGGTGAAGCGCTCGACCCCGGCGCCCATGACCTGGATCCATTTCGCGCGACGTGCCGCCTTCAGATGCACGGCCGGGAAGCGCGTCGACACGAAGAGGACCTCTGCCTCCCCGACCGCTCGCACCACGTCCGACTCGGTCTCACACACGAGCAGATCCATGTCGGCCAAGCGCGGCTGAAGAAGCTTCACATATGCGGCCGTCTTCTCTGGGTTGTACAGAAGCACTTTGACGCGATCGCTCAGCACGCGCCCTCCTTTGGCCCTGCGGCGAGTGCCTCTCCGTAACGCCGAGGCGAGAATGCTTCCAAAGCCATCTCCGGCTTCTGCCCGGCCATGGCTTGAGCCATCAGCTTTCCGATGAACGGCCCAGCAACGTAGCCCCCGAAGCAGCTGCTCGCGACGAAGACGTCGTCGTAGCCCGGCAGCGCGCCGAGGAGCGGCAGCTGGTCTTCGGTCCTCCCGTCGAATCCGGCCCAGGTTCTGATCGCCTCTACGTTCGCTAAGCTCGGAACGACGCGCACGGCCGCTTGTGCATTGCCGATGACGCTCATGTACCGAGGGCGCTTCAGGTTCGCCGCGAGATCACCGTCTCCCGGCCACCCGCCGCCCACCAGCACGCTGCCGCAGTCCACCTGCTTCAGCGTTAGGTTTCCAGCCGCGTGCGTGATCATGTGGTGAATGAAGTGCGGGAGCCGCGGCGTCACAATCATCTGGTTAATGCGCAGGTTGATTGGCAGCGAGACACCCAACCACGCAGCGATGTCCTTCGTCCAGATTCCCGCTGCGACAAGGAGCTTTCGACACACGAAGACACCGTCTTGCGTGTGAACGGCGACACGCCCCCGTTCGACGCGGATCCCTGTCGCCGGGGTCTGAGGCAGAATCTCAACGCCGCGGGACGCTGCCGCCTGAGCGATTCGCTGCGTCGCCACTCGGGCGTCAACGTACGAATCCCACTTGCAGTGGTTCACCGCCGTGAGGTCCTCCGATAGGTACGGAGCCATTGCGCGAACCTCTCTCGGCGAGACGCGGCCAATCCCTAGCCCATAGCGGTTCCGCTCACTGAGGTCCACGTCCAGGTACTTCGCTTGGTCGTCTGTCTCTGCGACCCGAAAGCCCCCTGACTGAACGAACCCGAGTCCACCGACCTCGGTCTCGAGCTCTTTCCACGTGTCGATCCCGGCGCGGCAGAGGGGAATGATCGGGTATGGCTTGTTCTGCAGGGAGAGGCTTCCGGCGTTTCGGCCGGAAGCCTCGTCTCCTACAGCCCCTCGATCAAGGAGGACGACATCCTGGCCGAGTTCGCCCAGGAAGAAGGCAGCAGAGACACCCATGATGCCCGCACCGATGACGACACTTGCGACGTCCGTTCGGCCTGACAAGCCCATCCTCCCTCTCTCCTGATCGATCCTCTGCTCGGGGACAACCTGACGGAACAGCGCTACAGGACGCCGATCGACGTCATGACCGTCTTCAGCTTCTTCTGATCCTCCTCCGACAACGGCTGGATAGGGCTGCGAGGGAAGCCGCCGGGGCGGCCGACAAGGTTCATCGCCGCCTTGAGCGCCGACGGGAATGTGCCGAGTCCATGCACAGCATGATCCAGCTGGATGAGCCTGTACTGCAGCTTCCTGGCCGCCTCGCCGTCCCCGGACGCACTGAGCCGGTACAGGTCGATGGCCTCCTTGCCGAGGATCTGGGTCTCGACGCTGCTCACAAACCCAACCGTGCCCATCGCAATGCACGGGAAGCCGCGCGTGACGGAGTGACCAGCGAAGACTTGGATCTTCTTCCCGCAAAGGCTCACCGTTTCGACCACGTCCTCGAAGCTGCCCGAGCTCTGCTTGACGGCCACGACGTTGTCGATGTCGCACAGCTTGCTAAGCAGCGCAGGCGACGTCGAAACGCCAACCCGCTTGGGAATGTTGTAGACGAGAATCGGCACATCCGCCTCGGCAGAGATCCGCCGGTAGTGCTCGATGATCTCTGCTTCGTTCGGCAAGATGTAGTAAGGGGGCGTCACCATGACCCCGTCCACGCCGACGGCTTTGGACTTCTTGCTGAGCTCCACCACCTTGTCGGTCAGCATCGAGAGCGTCCCGCCGATCACGGGAACCCGGCCGCGGGCGACTTCCACAGCCACCCCGTGCAGCCGGATTCTCTCGTCGTCTGTCAATGCCCAGAACTCCCCTGTGCACCCGGTGACCACGAGGCCGCTGATGCCTTCCGAGATGAGAAGCTCAAGGTTCTTCTTGAACGCCGGCTCGTCGATCTCGCCCGTCTTCTTGAACGGCGTGACAACGGCCGTGAAGTTGCCGTGCCAGTCCACCTTCCTGTGCGCCATACTACCCTCCTGTGTGTGTCTGCCGCTGTCCTAGACGGGCTTCTCCACGAATGCGGCCCCGCCGATCTCCTTCACGTCCGTGAAGATGTACGCAAGCTGGTCGCCTTCTGACACTGCATGGGAGCCGTGAACGCCCCCGGTGAACGACCAGCAGTAGCCATTGATCGGCATCTTGACTTCCTGGATGACATCCCCGTAGACGTTGACGATCTCGATTGCGGTCTCGCCCTTGCGAATGAACTTCCCGGGCTCCTTCCGCACGTACATGAACCCGCCGCGCTGCGCCCGCAGCCACCCGTAGAACGTGAGGTTGCCCTCCACAATCGGTCCGGTCTGCTTCTCCAGGCTGCCGGAGAGCATGCCCAGCTCACGCATCACGTTACGGATTCCGCGAGCACCCATCTCGTTCACCTCGTCCCACATGTAGATGTTCCCAGGCAGTTCGTGGGTGATCGACGGCTTGCCGTGTTGAGAGCAGATGTCGCGAATGCTCGTCGCCTGCTTCCGCGGCCAGTTGATGGTGGTGACGCCAAACGCCTTGGCCATCCGGACGACGTCGCGCTTCACGCGCTCGTCCGGGCACATCTCGAGGTCCGTCAGCACGAAGCCGATGGACGGGAGAGGATTCGCGTGCACGTCGATCGTGTAGTCCGCCTTCTCCAGCGCCTCGTTGATGCAGATGGCCATCCGCTGAGTGATGTTCGCCGACTCCTTTGCAACAGGAGGTAGGTACATGGGCCCCGAGAGGTTCTTGCCGTCGATCGGCGTCGTGTACACGCCGATGCGAAACGCCAACGGATTCCCGCCCGGCACAGCAACCAAGGCTCCCTTCAGCTTCTTCGGGTCGAGCGATTTCACGAGCAGGTGGATGGCTCCGATCCCGCTGATCTCGGTGCCATGAATTGCGGCAATCACGGTAAGAACGGGCCCCTCTTCCGCTCCGTTCACCACAATGACCGGCACATGAGCCCTCGAGCCGTCCGCAAGCTCGACGGATCCCAATGATCCCTTTGCGACCTCGCCTGGCTTCGCCTTTGCATCTCCCAACGACAGCAGCTCTTTCATGTTGAGTACCTCCGTTCGCTGTTCTCGAGACCTTCTCCGTGATCCCGGCTCCGCGTTCGTCCCGTGCTGGTCACCACCTCCCGACGGGCTTCATCCCGCCTTCACGCTGTACTTCTGCATCGTCTCGCGGTTCAGCTCGATTCCGAGCCCGGGACCTGACGGTGCCCGCACAAGTCCGTTCTCGACGCGAATCGGCCGAGTGGTCACGGTTCGCCGTAGCGGCGTCTCAAGCGTGCAGAACTCCATAAAGGGAATCGATGGCGCGCACGAGATGAGCTGCAAGGTGGCACTGACAAGGATGTCGCTACTCCAGCAGTGCGGGATGCAGGTCACCCCATGCGAGCGCGCCAGGTCCACGATCTTGCGGACCTCCGTGATACCGCCAGCCCGCGCAACGTCAGGCTGGATGATGTCTACCTGCCCGACCTCGATCAGCTGTCGGAATCCGAAGCTCGTGGTCTCCTTCTCCCCCGTGGCAATCGCGACCGGCGAACTGCGGGCCAGGCGCGCGTATCCACTAAGGTTGTCCTGACTCAGAGGCTCCTCGAGGAAGTAGACACGCAGGTCGCCAAGCGCCTGTGCGAACCGGATCGCCCCCCGAACGTCCGCGCCGAAGCCCACATCGACCATCAACTCAACTGCGTCGCCCACCTCAAGACGTGCAGCCTCGATCAGCGGCACGCAACTCATCAAGCCTCCGCCGAGCGGGCCCCAACCGAGTTTCACAGCCTGGAAACCAGCATCGACGCAGTGCCTGACATCCTCGCGCACCTGGGATGCTGTCTCCCCCAGAAGCAGGCTCGCATAGGCCTTCACGGCTCGTTGAGGGTCCCCGCCCAGAAGCTGACTCACCGACATGCCGGCAGCCTTCCCCGCGATGTCCCAGAGCGCGATGTCGATTCCGCTCAACGCATGGATGGTGACCCCGCGACGCCCGTACACGGCCGACATCCGGTACATCTCGTCCCACAAGATCTCGCGCTGAAGAGGATCTCGCCCGACAACGATCTGCTTGAGTCCTCGGCTCGATACATGCGATAAGGGCGCCTCGATCACCGCTCGTGCCACCGTCGGCGACGTGTGCACTTCGCCGATCCCCACAATGCCTTCATCGGTGAGGACTTCGACGACCAGCACGTCCTGGATCCCATCAGCGATCGGTCGCACATCGGGATGACGAAGCACTGTGGTTCGTATGTCCGTGATCTTCAACGCCGCACCTCCTCCTCGGGAACCGCTCGGCGGCTCGGCCGCGTGAAGCACCTCGCCTCTGCCGCCGCCTCGGTGGCCTTGAGGAGCGTGATCACTGGGTCAAGGACAGGGACATCCACGGCGTCTCCAACCGGGTCCAGCAATCCACCCCACAGCGTGCATGCGAAGAACAGCGCTTCTGCGCGATCCTCCTCCACAGCTCGTCGCGCTTGCTCCACGCCCGCTTCCTCGATCGACTCGCGGTACCGCACCATCGTGACGCGGCGCAGCTCGTCGAGGTCATTCGACAGCAGGCACTCCGCAACGAAACTGGCGGCGGGTTTCCGGATCTCAACCAGGCGGAACGTGACCAGGGACTCGGCGATCCCGTACATCCGCAGGCTCTGCTCGTGCCACGCCAGGGGCCTGTCACGATGCCCGTTGACTGCCGGACACATGATCCCAATCCGTCGACCCATCAGGCCACCGATATGCAGTGCAGCTCCGAAAGGTCCGATCACGGGAATCCGGGACGCGTTGGCGGCGTCGCGCAGGCCTGGTTCCGACGCGCAGCCAAGCATGGCCGCGTCAAACCCATCTCGCTGCGCCTGTCCGATCTCCTTCAGGAGAGAAGCGTAGTAGAACTCGGGCCGCTCTGGCAGCCCCGTCCCAAGGGGACCCTCCGTGACTTCCAGGTGGCGCACAGCGATCCGCGTACTCGGCGAGGCCGCGCTCTCCAACAAGGTCTTGAACCGATCGTCCCACAACCCGAGTCCGGATAGGTCGACGTACAGCAGCTTGGTCATTGCACCTCACCCTCTTCATCCTGTGCCGCTAGGCCCTTGCCCGCTTTGAAGCATGCGACCAGATGTCCCGGGCTCACCTCGACCATGTGGGGGCCGATCTCATTGCACGACGCACCCCGAACGTCACAACGAGCCTCGAACACACACCCTTTCGGAGGTACAAGCAGATTCGGGACCGTACCGCGGATGTAGTGAATCGCGTCGTCCTTCTCTCCCGCAAAGCTGCAGCGCAGGAGCCCTTGCGTGTACGGATGTGCCGTGTTCTCCATCAGGTCTTGCGTCGTGCCGAACTCCACCATCTTTCCGCCATACATGACACCCAGGTAGTCGCACGTCTCGCCGATCACTCCGAGATCGTGTGTGATCAGCAATGCCGTAGAACCCGACTCATAGACAAGCGACTTGAAGAGCTCGAGCACCTGAGCCTGAATGGTCACGTCCAGTCCAGTCGTCGGCTCGTCAGCAATGAGCAGCTGGGGGTGGCAGGCGAGCCCCATCGCAATCATCACCCGCTGGCACATCCCCGTGCTGAGCTCAAACGGGTAGCACTTGAGCCTCCTCTTGGCGCCGCCGATCCGCACCGCGTCTAGGAGTTCGAGGCTTCGCCTCCGCGCCTGCCGCATATCCATGTGCTCATGGCGATTGAGCAGGAAGTACAGCTGCTTCTCTACCGTGAAGAGAGGGTTGAGGGCCGCTCGAGCATTCTGGAAGATCATGCCGATCTGCTTTCCCCGTATGTCTCCCATCTCTCGCTCGGTCTTCGCGAGCAAGTCAGTGTCTCCCAGCACAACGCTTCCCCCAACGATCCTTGCTGTCAGAGGAAGCAGGCGCATGACGGTCTTTGCGGTCACGGACTTGCCACAGCCGGTCTCGCCTGCGAGGCCCGTGATCCTGCGCCTCTGTAGGTGAAGGTCTATCCCCGACAATGCGTGCACGGTTCCAAGAAACGTCCGGAACACAACGCGCAGGTCCGTGATCGAGAGCAGGCTATCTACCGCATGACTCGACGCCGCGTTCATCTCATCGCCTCCGAGGATCGAAGACGTCTTGGAGTCCATCGCCCAAGAGGTTCGATGCGAGCACGAACAGAAGGATGAACAGCCCGGGGAAGAATGCTGACCACCAATCTCCCACGACCATCTGCCGGCCTCCTTGGCTGATCATCAGGCCCCACTCCGGAGCTGGCGCCTGTACCCCAAGGCCAAGGAAACTCAGGCTCGCTGCCATCAGGACGGACCACCCCACGTTGAGTGATGCCTGCACGTAGACTGGGGTGAGGCTGTTCGGCAGGAGGTGTTTGAACATGATGCGCGCATCGCTGTTGCCGACGGTGCGTGCCGCGTCGACGAACGTCGCTTCTCGCAAGTACAAGATCTGGCTGCGGACAAGCCGCGCATACATGGGCACATTGACAACCACCAGCACGATGATGACGTTCCGAAGACTCGGTCCTAACGCGGCGGCAATCGCCAATCCGAGCAGGATGCTTGGGAATGCCTGGAAGCTGTCGAGCGCGCGCATCATGATCTCGTCAACCACCTTGCCGTAGAAGGCACTGATGGCCCCGTAGACACTCCCGATCACCGCCGCCAGAACGACCGCCATGACCGCGATGTAGAGGTCCAGGCGCGCGGCATGCACGACGCGAGAGAAGATGTCCATCCCCATCGAGTCCGTTCCCATCCAATGAGAGGAAGAGGGCGGAAGCGAAGCCGACTTCATGTCCGATTTCGTCGGGTCGTACGGCGTGAAGAACGGGCCAATCAGCCCCATGAGCACAATGAGTAGGAGGCATATCCCGCCGACAACCGCCAGCTTGTTTCGGCGAAACACGTACACGAAGTAACGCCAGGAGCCGCCGCGGGTCGCCTCGTTATCCGTTCGCTTGCTCAACTCGGGCACTCCACCCTCCTCCCCTCAGTACTCAATCCTCTTGTCAATCACCGCATACAGTATGTCTGCTATGAGGAACGTCAGAACACGTACAATCGCACAAATGACAGCAAACGCTTGGATTGGCGCGAAGTCCCCGGCAAGTGCGCTCGTGACAGCCCACCGCCCAGCACCAGGCCACGCGAAGACGAGTTCGATGACCACGGCGCCTCCGATGAGATCTCCGAACATGTCGCCAATCTGCGTGATCGGCGCGAGCGACGCGTTCTTGAATGCCAACCTGTAGTTGATGAGACGGTTCCTCAGCCCATGCGAGCGTGCAGTCTGTATGTAGTCGCTCGACAACGCCTCAATCATCGTCGAGCGGACAAGCCGCGTGAGCTGCGCCAGCTTGCGAAGGCTGATCGCGGCCACGGGCAGAGCCAGGTAACTCCATGTCTGGGCAAAGGCTTTCCAGTCCCCGGCCAGCAGGGAGTCAATGAGATAGATGCCGGTCACGTGATCGATGCTCGTGCGGAACCCGATGCGCCCCATCGGCGGCGGCGCCCATCGTAGGAGGTAGAAGAACACATAGATGAGGAGAAGCCCGAGCCAGAAACTGGGCATGGCCACGCCAAGCAGAGACGCAACCCGCGAAACATGATCGCCTAGTGTGTCCTTCCTGACGGCAGCATAGACACCTAAGGGCACTGCCAACAGGATGCAGAAGAACATGCTGACGAGGACCAACTCCAGGGTGGCGGGGAGGAACACCGCCAGATCCTTGGCAACGGGATTCCGGGTGCTCCAGCACATCCCGAAGTCGCCGCGGGCGAAGTTGCGGATGTACACGTAGAACTGGGTCCACAGCGGCTGGTCGAGGCCAAGCTCGTGGCGGATGCGCTCGACGGTCGCCTGGTCATCCTCTTGCCCCACGAGGAGGGCGACCGGATTGGCCGGGATGATCCGCCCGATGACGAACGTGATCACCAGTACCCCGAAGACGATGGGGACCATGAGCAACAGCCGGCGAAGGATGAAGAGCACGGTCTTCATGTCTGGCGCTCCTGTCTTCTCTCGACTGATCGCATGTGCATGCGCTCCCCAGCCCCGTTGCGCTACGCGATTCGGTACTTCTTCACGGCTTGCTCGTTCAGCTCGATCCCCAAGCCTGGCTTGTCCGGTATCTCCACGAAGCCGTCCTTGGCAACGAGGAAGTCCTCATAGATCTTGTCCTCCATGCGCACGCCAATCTCGCGCATGAAGTACTCGACCCAAAGCGTGTTCGCGCAGGCACCTACCATGTGCAGATGCACTTCCTGCTCCCAGTGTGGCGACACGGGCACGTGGTAAGCCTTCGCAAGGGCGGCGACCTTGAGCCACTCGGTGATGCCGCCAAGGACCGTCGCGTCCGGCTGGATCATGTCAACCGCTCTGGAGCCGATCAGGTCTCGGAAGCCCCAGACCGTGTACTCCAATTCGCCCGACGCAACCGGAATATCCAGCACGTCCGCGACGAGCTGACTGCCCTGGAGGTCATCTGGTCTCACCGGCTCCTCAAAGAAGTACGCGCCTGCGTCCTCTAGAGCCCTACCTACACGGATCGCGGTCGGCGCATCGTAGGCGTTGTTGGCGTCGATCAGCAGATCCACGTTCGGCCCAATGACCTCCCGCGCCCGCTTCACGCGTTGGATGTCTTCCGCGACGCTCACGGCTCCGATCTTGATCTTGACTGCCGTGAAGCCGTGCTTCAGGTAGAGCTCCATCTCTTCCGTGAGTCCCTGGAGTCCCTTCCCCTCGTGGTAGTAGCCGCCGCTCGCGTAGCAGGGGACTCGTCTGCGAAACCCACCAAGTAGTTTGTACAATGGCAAGTCGAAGTACTTGCCCTTGATATCCCATAGCGCGATGTCGATGGCGCTCATGGCTCGGATCGCCGAACCCTTCCTGTCCCGTCGCATCTCCATGTACATCCGGTCCCACAGGAGTTCGGTGTCGAGCGGGTCTTGTCCCATCACGATCGGTTTCAACTTGCGATCGATGATGGAGGTGATCGAGAGCGGCTCGCCGATCGGCACGCAACTCACGCCCACGATGCCGTCGTCTGTTGTGATCTTCGTGACGGTAAGATCTCTTGCCTTCACGGCCCGCGTCGCGAAGAAAATCGGACGGTCAAGCGGGACGGTCAGCGCCAAGGTTTCGATGCTCCTGATCTTCATGTCGCTCTCTCTCTCCTTCTGCACTCACACTGCCCAGCGGGTGTCGCCGGGAGGTCCCTGCCGCTCGTGCCCTACGGAGCGGCCTTCTCATCGCTCGCCTGTTCAGCTGGATACAGGTGGCATGCGACGAAGCGCCCCCTCGACACCTCAGACAACTCGGGCCGGCTCTCGCGACAGAGGTCCATGACGGCGGGACACCGCGTGTGGAACAGACACCCGTGCGGAAGCGAGAGCGGACTCGGCACTTCTCCCTTCACCAACTGCCTTTTCTCACCCCGCATCGCATACCCGCGAAGCCGCGGCCTCGCACCCACAAGGAGCTTGCTGTAGGGATGAAGAGGGGCTCGGAATAACTCCTGGGTCGCGCCCCGCTCCACGATGGCGCCGAGGTACATGACGGCGGTTTCGGTGCAGATGAAGTGCACCGTCCCCAGATCATGCGAGATCAGTAGATAGGTGATCCCGAGTCGCCCTTGCAGGTCCAGCAGAAGCTCTAGGACCCGGCCACGCACGGAGATGTCCAGGGAAGCTGTGGGCTCGTCCAGCAGCACAAGGTCCGGGTCGCACACAATGGCTCGCGCGAGTCCTACACGTTGCTGCTGCCCTGTGCTCAGCTGATGTGGGTAGCGATCGAGCAACTCGCTGCGCAGCCCCACGATACCGAGGATGTCTCTGACCTTTGCCAGCTTGTCCTTCCCGCCAAGCCCGGTGTGGATGTCAAGCGGCTCCTGGACGGTGTGTCGGACATCGTAGCGCGGGTTGAGGGAATCTGATGGATCCTGGAACACCATCTGAATCCTGCGCCGGTACGGCTTGAAGTCTCGCGCACTGAGCTTCCCGATCTCATCCTGGCCGAAGAAGATCTCTCCCGCCGTTGGCCGCTCGAGGCCGACGATGCATCGTGCCGTCGTCGTCTTGCCACACCCGCTCTCGCCAACGAGACCCACGATCGATCCTCTCGCGACGGACAGCGAGATGTCATTGACCGCTCTCACTTCTTCGATACGCCAGAGAAGCCGCTTGACGAACGACTTCCTCAGCGATACGACCCGCAGGATGTCCTCGCCGATGCTCGTTTGGCGTGGTGCGCAGTCCACGGTCTAGCTCCGTTCCCCGAACAACACCGCCGTCAGAAGCCTCTCCGCTGGGAGGTCAGCCCTTGCAGGCCGACCTCCCAGATCCGCAACCGTTGATGCTGTCGGCCTAGCCGCCCGTCCGCGAGAGAAGCCACAGGTGATGAAGCTCGGTGTTCTGAATCACGTAGCCCTCGATGTCGTCTCGCATCGCGAGAACGAAGTTCGGCTGGCAAACGTAGATCCAGGCCGCATCGGCAAGGATGAGCTCCTGCATCTGCGCGTTCAGCGCCGCTCGCTCGGCCTCGTCCGTCGTCGTCAACGAAGGCATGATCAGCGCGTCCACTTCCACGTTCGCATAACCGTTGTAGTTCGCCGAGGACACGGAGTTGAAGTTGAGGTTGAAGTAGTACTCCGCAGTCTGGAACCACCCGAGCGTCTCCGCAATCAGGAGCCCGATGGACTGCTCCTTCGTGCCTGTCTGGAACTGGCCGGCAGGAAGCTGGCGCAGCTCTAGCTCGACGCCGATCTCCTTCAGGTTCTCCTTGAACAGGATGCCGATCTGCTCATGCTCAGGGAATCCAACCTGGTAGTTCAACGTGAGGGCGACGCCGTTGGCGTATCCGGCACTGACCAGGTGGTCACGCGCCTTCGCCAGGTCCGTGTTGAATCTGCGCTCTGTCAGCGCGCCCACGAACCCGGAAGGCACTGGGCCATAGTTTGGCTGGGCGTTGCTGCTGTAGATCGAGGGAACGATCGTGTCGTACGGGAAGGCGTACGTCAGCGCCCAACGGAGATCCGCGTTGTCATACGGCGGGATGTTCGCGTTGATCTGGATCGCGAGCTGGTTTGCACTGGGGCCCGAGACCACCTTGACTCCCCGTTCGCTCTGGAGAGACAGGGCTTCCTTCATTGGAATGTTGAACGCGATGTCCACCTCTCCGCTCTTCAGCAGGAGGATGCGGGATGCAAGGTCTGGAACGATCGACCAGATGATGCGGTCGAAGTATGGGCGGTCACCCCAGTACCGGTCGAATCTGGAGAGCTGGACTTCAACGCCCGGAACCCACTTGTCGAGAACGTAGGGTCCGGAACCCGCGTCGGCCTTCGCGGCGAACTTCAGAGCCCACGGGTCGTCCGCGGTGGCGTTCGCCTGGAGCAGCACGCTGTCGAAGTAGGTCCTCTGGTTCCAGACCTCCCAGAAGTACGGCATCGACTGCTTCGCGTCGACCTCAAGCGTATGGCTGTCGATGACTCGCACGTGCGAGTCGAAATCCTCCTTGTAGCCGTACATGCCGCCGAAGAACGTGTGGATGTAGTCGCGCCCAAGAGCCGCGCGCCGCAGCATCGCATACTTCAGATCAGCCGCAGTCACTGGATTCCCGCTGTGGAAGAAGCCGTCTTCCCTTAGGTAAAACGTGTGTGTGCATGTGCCGTCGGCGTGGACGTCCGTCTTCCAGTCGCGAACGATGGCGGGCAGTACCTCGCGCGTTGAGACTGCTACGCCATCCTCATTGACCTCGGTTCCGAAACGGAACCACTGCCAGTCGTAGATTGCGATGAGCGTGTTCTTTGCCGGACCCGTAGACTGCTGGTTGTCCAGAACCGCCACGTCGCCTGCCTGGCAGACGACGAGCACCTTCTCCTCTGCCGCTTGGGCCGCAAGCAGCCCACCGCCCACCATGCCCAGAACCACAAGGAGGAACACCAAGAGCCTGCTCTTCATCACGATTCACCTCCGCCTGCTACCCTGCCGCTGCCCATGACCTGACACGACTGCCACACCGCGCTCTGGCACCACCTCCTCGCTCGTCCTCCCTCAGCCGCCCGGTCACCACCGTTGCTTCCTCCGTTCGGCACCTCGTCGTTCGAGCCAAACCTACCCCCGAGAGGCGACGGCAGCGCTCTAGGGAAACGGGAGGAGCCGACGACTTCATCGCCGGCTCCTCCCGTTTCCGTCCTCGCGGGCCGCAAGCGAGCGCTCTTCTGAGTGGGTAAGGTGATCGAGAATCCTTCGCTCGATCCCCGGGACGTCACCCCCGAGGATTGCGCCCAGGATCTCCAGGTGCTCTACGCAGACTGCTCGCATGCGCGTTCGCTTCTCCTTGCTCCTTGTCTCCTGGGAGAAGATCCGCAGCCTGTAGACGTAGTTGTTCACAAGGGTTGCCGTCTTGCCGAGGATGTCCAGGTCTCCGCTCGGCAGTAGATCCTCCTGAAGCCGTCGCTCCAATTCGACATACTCGCTGTACAGGTCAGGGCTGTCATCAACCGCATCGAGCTTCTCAACGTAGCCTTCGATGTCGTCGCGAAGCTCGCGGAGCTCGCGCATGACCGACGGCTCCTGAATCGCCCGCGCTGCGAGCCGCTGGCCGAAGTAGGGTTCCAGCAGGCGCCGGAGGGCGTACAGCTGGGCAACCTCCTCCGTGCTGATGACCGTCACGATCGGTTGGCGGTTCCTGTGGAGGTCTACGAGCCCGTCCCCCGCCAGCCGCACAAGCGCTTCTCGCACGGGCGTTGTGCTCACACCAAGCTCGCCCGCCAGTTCCTCGATGCAGAGAGGCTGCCCCGCCTCGAGGTCTCCAGACAGAATGGAGAGGCGCAACGTCTTGTGAACCCGCGACGAGAGGGTGTCGTTCTGCACTTTCTCAAGCTCGAGAGAGGTCTTCATGGTCGCTCCATATATTCTACACACCCTAGCACGGAGCGGCGCCTGGGTCAAGATCCCATCTGTGACACAAGCACGTTGAACATAGGAGGTGGCACCCGACCTCTGAGCACCAGCCAACACACGACTTCGTCGTCTGGCAGCGACATCCATCGCCATCCTGTCAAGCATTACCCCTTGCCCGCGGCATCAGTCCTCTATATATTGTGCACGCTCACGCAGAGTGCACCCCGCAGGGAACGGCTTGTCAGCGAGGAGGCTGAGATGAAGGCGATTCGCGCAGGGACGTTAATCGATGGCACCGGGGCAGACCGGATACGAGGTGCGACGGTACTGATCGAGGGCTCGCGCGTGAAGGCAGTGGTGGCTTCGCTCCACGAGCCGGTGCCCCCAGGGACCGAGGTGCTCGATGCTTCCGATGCCGTGGTGATGCCGGGGTTCATCGACCTCCATACTCACCTCCGGAATCCCCACACCGCCGATGTGCCCGCCGAACGGCGGTACCAGTTCCGAATCGAGACGGAGCCCCATCTCGCCGTTTTCTACGCAGCGCACGCCGCGCATGTGACGATGATGTCCGGCTTCACGACGCTGCGCATGATGGGCGGCGTCGAATACGTCGCGCTACGGCGAGCGATCGATGAACGCCTGGTGCCCGGCCCGCGGATCCTTGTGTCTGGCATGGTGCTGATGACGGGAGGCCACACCGATCGCACGCTGCCTGCGACGGTATCGCGCAACTACCCGTTCGAGGCGTGGAAGACCGCCGACGGCGTAGATGGAGTGAGAAAACGAGTCCGCGAACTGGCTCGAGCAGGCGCCGACTTCATCAAGTTCGATGCCGGCGGTGGGCTCCACTACCCCGACGTCTGGCTGTACACCGACTCGGAGATGAAGGCGATTGTTGAGGAGGCCCACAACTTCGGTCTCACAGTGGCCGCCCACGCTCATGGCAAGGAAGCGATCCTCCGAGCGGTCCGCGCTGGCGTTGACACACTCGAACACGGTACGTTCATGGACGACGCATGCATCGAGGAGATGGCGAAGCATGACACGACGTTTGTTCCCACCCTCTCCATCATGCATGACACGATCATGCGTGGCTCGCAGTGGGGGCATTCCGCCGCTACTGCCGACAAGTACAAGGAACTCGACCATACGCGCAAGACGGCTGTCCGGAAGTGTCACGCTGCCGGCGTACGCATCGCGCTTGGAACAGACTCTTCGGGTTGGGTGGCACCGCATGGGCTCAATGGAGTCGAGTTCGGCCTGTTGGTCGCCGCCGGGCTCACTCCCATGGAAGCGATCCAGGCCGGCACCTCCAACGCCGCTCGAGCCCTCAATCTGTCGGCCCAGGTGGGGACAGTCGAACCGGGAAAGGTAGCGGACCTTGTGGTGCTCAGCGTGGACCCCACGCAGGATATTTCCGGGCTGGGCAAGCCCGAGAACGTGAGAGCTGTCTTGCGCAACGGCGAGGCCATGCCGGCTCCGTGGAAGGCCTCGCCTTCCTGAAGAGGGCGGTGGATCACGGATTCTCGGGTCTGGCTGCAGGCGTTCCGGCCATCATGTGCCACTCTGGCAGCGATCCGCGGAGCAGGTTGCTCGACGCCGTGGGATCGCAGCGGGCCAGATGGCCAGCGCGGCGCGTGCAGTCGCCCGCCTTTGACTTGACCGACCGCGACAGGGCGAATCCATCCCGTCGTTGCGGAGGGACCCCGGAAGCGCGGCGCTTCGGCCGCCCGACCCAAGGCCTCGCTCTGCCCAAAGGCCGGATGGGGCGGCTGTGGACCGGCTCACCAGCAGAGGCAGGGAGCCTGGTCTTGCCTGGAGGGGGTGAGTCCCTGGCCCCTGTGATCGCAACGGGGCGCGACCCCTCTCGGACGCAGAGGAGACGTGCTGATGCCGACCGGCTGCTGAGGAGACGAGTCGCCTCTGCGCTGCATGAGTCCGTTGCACTCCAACTGAGAGCGACCGGCAAGAGCCGGCCGCTCCGTTACGCATCCTTGATGCTGTCTGCGAGCTATCCCACGACGTCCGGCCTCTCCGGGACGTCATACAGAGTGGTCATCGGCCGCTCTGCGGATGCAGCCGGCTGACGGCTCCAAGGAGAGGGCCGTCAGCTAGAGAGAACGCCTGGTTCTGGATCGCTTCGCGTTCTCTGGCTCCACGATGCGCCAAAGAAGAAGCGGCCAGGCGCATCGTGCCTGGCCGCCATCAGAGATCCATCCCGTCGCTAGCCGACTACTTCGGGGCGCTCGGGTACATCATAGAGGATGTCATCGAGAGGGTGTCGGTACAGCCCCTGCTCAAGGCGGTTCTGGTCGAAGTAGTGACCCATGAAGCCGATGGATCGGCCGACGACGAACAGAGCGTTGAACAGGCCCATCTTGATCATCTGGTCGATCTCGGCGTCGGAGAACTTGAGCTCCTTCAACAGGTCCACGAGCAGCACGCCGATGCAGCCGTCGACGTTCAGGATCAGGTTGTTCTTCTTCTTGGTCGTCACCTGCTCGACGGACAGCGCGTAGTTCAGGAGCGGCGTGTCCTTGAAGTGGGCCTTGGCGAAGTTCTTCATCAGCTCGACGCGCTTGTCGGGGTTCTCGAGCGTGTGCAGCTTGTGCCCGATGCCCTGGA
>JBFYQX010000045.1:0-2798 GCA_041302525.1 Candidatus Bipolaricaulota bacterium
GATCTCGTTCAGTCCCTCGATGAGACGATGGAGTTCCTCGTCAGGGAGGGTTGCGATCACGCCTTCGATCCGATCGACGGACAGCGTGCGCACTTGGCTGATCTTCACCCACGACGGCTTCGGCATCCCGGCGGCATCGAGTTCCAGGGTCAGAGGGAAGCCAGCCTTCTGCGGCTGACTTGTCACGGCCAGCGCGATCACGGTGCCCGAGCGTTCGTTGAACACGTCGTGACTGACAATGACGACCGGACGCTTCCCACCCTGCTCGCTTCCGCGGACTGGATGGAGATCGGCCCAGCGGATCTCCCCTCGGCGGATCTTCTTCACGACTCCGGCTCCTCGACCATGCCCTCTTCGGCCAGGGCCTGCTCGGCGTGTCGGTCGAGCTTCGCGCACTCCTGCGCCAGCCGCCCGCGCTCCAGTCGCTCCAGCTTCTCCGCGACGGCCTCCTGGATCGCGCCGCTTCGGCTCGCGAAGACGCGATCGGCAACCAGACGATCCAGGCGTTCGAGCGTGTTCTTCTCCAGACTCACCGCGACCTTCGCTGTTCTCATCCGCGACCTCCGGTATGACCATACATCATACCGGCGGAGAGGTCAACGTTCCGCGGCGTTCCCAGATGCGCATGCACTGCCGGCGAGTCAATGTCGGCACCCGAATCCTCGGAATTCCTGGCCTCACGTCCCCGGGTTCGGGGGAGCGAGCTGGTGCACCGAGTCGCGCAGCTCGCCCGCCGCGCGGATGAGGTTGTCGAGCAGACGCTCATCGACGTCGGATGACCCTTCGTACTCAGCGAAGTTGCGCTGCTCGTGGCACTTGATGAGGACTCGCCTGCACCTTCCGAGAGCGCAGTCGTGTGGGCCAGCGCCTCAAACACGACGCGGCGGTTCCCTGCGCGGAAGCCAACGCGCCGCAGGGCGGCCAGCGCCAACGCGTGCGCCGCGTTGTACGCGAGGTCGAAGCGGCTTGCCAGTGCAAGTTCTCGGCGCCCTGCGTCCGTGAGGCGCGCCTCGCCAAGAGAGACCAGACCGTCGTACTCCGCTCGCGACGGCGCTTCCGCCTTGAGAGCGCCGATTCGGGCAAGCGCCTCGAGTTCACGCGAGGTCATCATCGCTCCCCATCACGAAGAGCCGCGGCTGCGCTGCGACCCGCGCGACGAACGTGTTCTTGCCCGTGCGCTTCGCTTGCCACTCCGCCCGTCGCATCACATTGGGGTTGATCGAGCGCCCGAGAGCCGCCTCGGCCCCCCTGAACGCGGAAAAGAGCTCGGTGTAGTCGAGGTCGTCCGACAGCACCATCAGGTCGATGTCGCTCGTCGCTCGGTCCGTTCCCTTGGCCACAGAGCCGTAGACGAATGCTGCATCGATCCTCTCAGCCAGCGGAAGAAGCGCCTGCCGTACGGGCTCCACGAGACCGACCGTCTTCGCGATGAGCCCGCGCAGGTCCTTGAACGCCGGGCACTGCGCATTGGCCTGGTAGTGCTTCTGGTTCCCCACTCTGGTTGCAGTCACCCAGCCGGCGGCCTCGAGCCGGGCGAGCTGACGATGAACCGCGCCGGTTCCTCCGCGCGCCAGCCGGATCAACTCCGCACTCTGGAACCGGCGAGTCGGCTGACCAAAGAGCAGCCCCAGGACGCGTTGCTGCACGGGAGTGAACAGCGCGCCTGCCAGGCCGGGAGAAGCATCAGTTTCCATCGTTCCCATTCCGGGAATGATCATACCCGATTCGGGAACATCTGAGAAGCAGGCCTGGCGACATGCCGAGCGGAACCCGCTGGGGAATGCGCGACTGCAGGACGCCTCCCCGTCGCAACCTTGGTCAGCCGGTAGCGGACTCCCCGACGTTGTACCACCGCACATCGTCGACGCCGCCCACGACCTGATAGGCGTGGATGGCCACACGGATGAACTCGCAGTCCGGCGAGCTGAGGAATGCTGCGAGCTCAGGGTGTCGCGCACCGTGCGTCGCTAGATGCGCTTGCCGCTCCTCCTGAGGCGTGTCGATCGCTTCACCCAGCGCCGTAAGGACGAGTCGCCCGCCCGCGTATCTGGCATCCCTATCTCGGTCCTCGACGAGAATCGCAACCCTTCGATCCTGCTGGATGCTCGCGTACTTGACTGTTTGGCGGTACGTCGCAAAGGCGAGGAAGCGCAAGCCCTCGAATGGCGTGAAGGCGATCAGGCTAGCGTGAGGCTGACCGTCACGCTGGGTGGCCAGCACAGCGAACCGGTTTCGCTCAAGCACGAGTCGAATGGTGCCTTCGATGTCGCCGGGCTCCTGTGCCATGAGATCGTTTATACCTGCGCGTCCTTCCTTCCGCCAGACAACGCCGTTACATGCCTCTTCGGTTCAGCGGGGGCCGCGCAGCGGACCGTCCGCTCAAGCCCATGAGGGATTCCGGGGGATTCCGGGGACACAGTACTGGATTCCGGGGACACAGTACTGAATCGGGGGATTCCGGGGACACAGTACTGGATTCCATGGACACAGTACTGAATCGAAGCCGGGTTCAGGATTCCGGGGACACAGCGGGATTCCGGGGACACAGTACTGAATCGAAGCCGGGTTCAGTATTGTGTCCCCGGAACTCCCATCTCGCACCCCGAAGCGGTTGCGGAGTGCGTAATTGCAGGACCTGCCCGCGCCGCGAATGACCGCCGCCATCAACCAGAGCGCGATGTTGGCTCGGGCACTGGAGCCTGGCGCCCAAGCTTGACCCAACGCGCTCCCGGCCCATGACCGCGGAACTCAATCATGCCTTCGTCTCTCATTTCCCGCAGGATGCGCCGCACCCACTC
>JBFYQX010000053.1:0-2588 GCA_041302525.1 Candidatus Bipolaricaulota bacterium
CCTGCGCGGCGCGGCGCGTGAAGGTCAAGAGCAGGATCCTGCTTGGGTCGACGCCCTGGGAGATCAGGTACGCCACGCGGTAGGCGAGCGTCTTCGTCTTCCCCGTGCCCGCACCGGCGACAACGAGCAGCGGCCCCTCGCCATGCGTGACCGCCGTCCGCTGCTCGGGATTGAGATCGCCGAGCCAGGCCTGCCCTTCGACTTCCCTCATGGGGCCAGCGTACCCCATCCCGCTGGCTGCCTCCACGCAGCCAGACGGCGGGCCGGCCCGTGCGCCGGCTACTTGCGCGCCGTCGCTCCGTAGGTCGGCTCGGAGAACCCACTGCATCCGCAGGGGTTGACGGCCCCCGCCTTGTACCAGAACTCCTGGCCGGGCACGAGGCCCTCGTCGCGGAAACCGGTCGTCGTGACCTGCGTGACCAAGACAGCGTACGGGCCCTCTCGCGCGGGCGCGCGGCTCAGCGTGTACCACAGCGCGTCCTTCATCGCGCTCCAGGTGATCTCGATCGAGTTGGCGTAGGTGCCCGCGGAGGCGCGGACGTTCTTCGGAGCCTCCGGACGATAGCCGTAGCTGCCGTAGACGATCGCCGACGGCTCGCTCTCGGACGAACTGGACAGCGACTGCACGCGGTACCACTGGTCACTGCACAACGTGACGTCCGTGTCCGTCCACATCGTGTCGAACGTCTCGATCACCGGCTCGAACGGGCCGCGGTAGCTGAGAGCGCGCAGAACGCGGTATGCCGAAGCGCCCGGAACGGCGCGCCACGACAGATCGACCCGGTCGTACGGCCGCCCGCGCGTCGCCTCGACCCACACCGGCGCGGTGAGCAGGGATGGATCGGGCGGCATGTCGTAGAGCGCCATCCCCTCCGCCTGCGGGCTCAGGTCCCCGCGCCCGCAGCCGTTCTGAGAGAAGACGCGGTAGAAGTGCTTCTGGCCGGCCATCACGTCGGTGTCGACGAACTGCGGCGCGGCGCCCTCGTAGATCTGGTATTGCTGGGCCGGCACCTTCGGCTTGTCGCTCATCGGCTCGGTGCGCATCAACGAGTAGCCCGTCGCGCCCGCGACCGGCGTCCACTCCACGACCACGCGTCCCGCGCTGTCCGCCGTCGTCCATATCCGCTCAACCGCGTGCGGCACCAGTCCAACGTAGCCGCGCGCGGCCTGCGACTCGAGGCCCACGCCGCTACCGAGCGACCGCACGCGGTACGTGTACTGAACGCAGGTCTCGACGTCCGTGTCGTAGAACCCGCCGAACCCGGCGAGACCGATCGGCACGTAGGTGGGATCGACACTCGTCGTCCGCAGCACCTCATACTGGCTGGACCCGCTCACGCCCTCCCAGTCCACGAGCACGCGGTCGGCGTGCGTCCCTAGCGTCGCGGTGACCGCGTTCGGCGCCGCCGCCCGCGGCAGCCACGCGCCGGCCGACGGGGTGGCATCGCCGGCGCCCCCGAGGCTCGCCAAGCTCCGCGTCCGATCGCTGCGCAGCAGGATGACGACGTCCGCATCTCCGCCGGTCGAGCCGACGCGCCCGACGGCGGCCGTGTCGCCGCCTGCCTGAACGAGCGCGTCAACGAGCCAGGCGAGATCGCTCGTCGTCATCGATCCCGTCGTGCGCTCCGCCCAGGGCAGACTGATGGCTGGCGGAGCCCCGGCGCCGACGAGCGCAATCCCCACGACCTCCAGGGTGCCCTCGTCCCAGGCCGTCGCCGGATCGGGCTGGAGCGTGTAGCGCGCCTCGTCGCCCCACGGCACAACGTCCTCGAGGCAAATCACGTCCCACGCGTAGGCGCTCGCACCCTGTCCCAGCTCGGACGCCGGGACCTTTCCGAGCGCGAGAAGGCCAGCCGGCGAGTCCATCCCCGAGGGCGCGGCTGCGGCGGCCGTGCCGAGCGAGGCCGGCGCGGGAACCCGCTCCTGGCCATCCACGAGAGCGGCCACAGTGCCAAGCTGGGCTAGCGCGCTGGCCTGCGTCCGCGTGCAGCGCACCACGAGCGCCCCGAGTCCGTGGAAGTAGGGGAGACCCGACTCCCAGACCGTGCCGCCGGAGCGCAGCAGGATCCCCGGCTGGACGAGCTCGGCCTTGGCCGACACGTCCGCACGCGCGGCCGCCAACGTCTCGCCAAGGTAGGCGCCGTGCGCCGCAGCGACGTAGCCGTCAGTCGCAAGCCCCCCCGCCGCCGCGCCGGATAGGCTCACGAGCACGACGCGTTCGTCCGTCCCGCCCGAGTCAAACCAACGCAAGAGGGACGGCGACAGCTTGTCGCGCCAGCCCGCTTGCGAGGCCCCCCCCAGAGGGGCGAGTCCCCAAATGACCGCCAAGCAGAGCATCAAGAACCCTACTACGCGCAGACTCTTCACGGGAGACCTCCTTGCGCCGTGCGTCACGCAGGCCCGCGACGCCGGCGTCATCTCGTCCAGACCGAGTGCCGCACGCGCCGTCGCCCGCGGGCGGACGATTGATTATGCCACATAGAACATCCAAACATACCGTCTTCCATCCTTTGCCCTCCCACGCGCGAGGTTTGCGGGATCGGCGCTGCGCGCCGACACTCTCCCCATGCGCTACGCGATCAGCGCGG
>JBFYQX010000066.1:0-24483 GCA_041302525.1 Candidatus Bipolaricaulota bacterium
CAAAGCCCTGCGCCGTCTGCGGCATCGGAGCGCGTCGATAGGACGCTGGCTGGCGAGGTTCGGGTATCCTATCCGGCGCAGTTGGGCGAACGGACCCGTGAGAGGTGACCGCATGCGAACCACGAAACTGCTTCTCGCTTTACTGTCGATAGGCTCTCTCCTCGGGCTGGCTGGGTGCGGCTGGCCCTGGGCAAACGTCCCGGAGGACGACTCGGTGGCGCAGTCCAGCATGGCGCGAGAGCTCGATCCGCGCGTGAGCGACCACGACGCGGCGACGGTCGCCGCCGGCAACGGCGCCTTCGCCTTCGACCTGTACGTGCGGGCTGCCGAGCGCGAGGGGAACCTCTTCTTCTCGCCTTTCAGCCTCTCGACGGCCCTGGCAATGACCTACGCTGGCGCGCGAGGCGCGACGGCCGCGCAGATGGCCGCGACCCTTCACTTCGAGCTTCCGGACGTCCAGCTACACCCCGCGTTCAACGCCGTCGATCTCGCCTTGGCCAGCCGCAACGAGCTGCCGGCGGCCTACTCGGGCCAGGGGTTCGAGCTCTCGGTGGTCAACGCGATCTGGGGCCAGCGAGGGTACGCGTTCCGCGCGACCTTCCTTGACATCCTGGCCGCCAACTACGGCGCCGGGCTGCGCCTCGCGGACTTCTCCGCCGCGCCGGAGGCCGCACGCGCGGAGATCAACGGCTGGGTCCAAGGGGCTACGCGCAACCGGGTCCGCGACCTTCTGCCGCCGGGAAGCGTCAGCGACCTGACGCGCCTCATCTTGACGAACGCCGTGTACTTCAAGGCGCCGTGGCTGCAACCGTTCGACCCGCAGGACACGAAGGTCGAGATCTTCTCCACCCCCACGGGGGCGCCGGTTTCCGTCTCGATGATGCGCCAGACAGTGATAGCCCGCTACGCGCGCGTCGGGCAGGTGCAGGCCGTTGAGCTGCCGTACAACGGCAAGCAGTTGGCGATGCTCGTCCTGCTGCCCGACCTCGGCGCGCTCCCGACGTTCGAGCGGTCGCTCGACTACGCAAGATACCGAGCCATTGTCGACGCCCTGAGCGACTGGCAGGTGCACGTCGGCCTACCGAAGTTCCGCTTTGACTACGCGCTCAGCCCCGTCGACGCGCTACGCGACCTGGGGATGATTGACGCGTTTGACCCCGACGCGGCCGACTTCTCCGGCATCGACGGAACAAGCGACCTGTACATCTCGAACGTCCTTCACAAGGCGTTCATCGCCGTCGACGAGCGCGGGACCGAGGCCGCGGCAGCAACGGCCGTCGTGATCGGCACCACCTCGGTGCCGACCGGTTCGGTGACCTTCACGGCCGATCGACCGTTCCTGATCCTGATCCGCGACATCCCGACCGACACGATCCTCTTCCTCGGCCGCGTCACGAACCCCGCGACGTAGAACTTCTGGGGACGCATACCGTATGGCCCAAGCCAAGAGGGTGTGCGTCCCCAGCGTCAGAGATGCCGCGCGAAGAAGGCGAGGGCGGCCTCGAGCGCGGTCTCGTAGTAGGTCCGATCCGCGGCCGACGTCGTCCGCCATCCGTGGCCGGCTCCTTCGAGCGCAAGAAGCTCGACCTCGACCCCAGCGGCCTCCAGCGCATCGCGCAGGAGCACGGACTGGCTGAATGGGACGCGCGCGTCGCGCGTGCCGTGCACGATGAGGAACGGCGGGTCGTCGGGGCTGACGTAGCTGACTGGCGAGGCCTGCGCGCAACGAATCGGCTGCTGGGCACACGTGCCCCCGAGAAAAGCGACGATCGCCGGGTCGGGCAGCATGCCGGCCTGCGTCAGGTCGGTGGGGCCGAAGTAGTCAACCACGGCCTGCACACGACTGGAGAGGGCAAGGCCGCCCGACGCGCCCTCGAGTCCTTCCGTCCCATCGGTAACTCCGAGCATCGCTGCCAGGTGCCCACCGGCCGAGCTGCCCATGGCGCCGATCCGATCTGGATCAACGTCCAGTTCGACAGCGTGCGCGCGCAGCCAACGCACGGCGGCCTTGCAGTCTTCGACTGCCGCCGGGAAGGGCGCCGCCGGGGCGAGCCGATAGTCGATCGAGATCGCAACGTATCCCTCGTCGACGAACCGCAGCGCCTCATCGTCCCAGATGGACTTGTCGCCCGCCGTCCAGCCGCCGCCATGGATGAAGACGATGGCTGGGTGAGGTCCTTCCGATCTGGGCGAGAAGCAGTCCAGCGTGAGATCGGCGCCGTCGGCGGTCGCGTAGACGAGGTCTCGTTCGACGAGGATGGGACCCGCGGCCGTCGACGCGTAGATGAGGCCGGGCAAGGAGGGCTCGAGCTCCGCGGGCTCGATGCCGTAACGCGCGAGCACGGTGGCCGCGACGTCCTTCTGGTCTCCCTCGCCGACAAGCGGCACGATGAGCCGCTCCTCGGACGCGAGCCATACCTCGAGCGCCGCGAAGTGCGTCGTGCGTCCTTCATCGAACCCATGGTCGGTCGTCACGTAGACGGCCGTCCGGTCCGCCTGGCCGAGCGCGGTGAGTTCCTCCAGGATGCGGCCAAGCCAACGGTCGCACGCAACGATCGCGTCCGCGTACTGGCGAGAGTTCTCGCCGTGGGCGTGCCCGGCGTGGTCCGGGTCGCGGAAGTGAACGAAGGCGAAGAACCGGGCGTCCCCGAACCCGCGCAGCGCCTCGAGGGCCTGTGCCCCCACGGCGTCCGCATCTTGGGAAACGATGCATCGCACGTCCATCGCGTGAAACGCGTTGGCAAGGGTCTCGGCGAGGTTCGTCCTCTTCCCCGTGATGGCCGCCGTCTCGATCCGTTCGTCGCCGAAGTGCGCCTCAAGTCGCTCGAACAGCGTGAGCCCCGCGGGGATGGCGCGGAAGCGGAGGTTGGAGTACACGCCGGTCTCGGCGGGACTCAGTCCCGTGAGCATCTGCGCGTGGCCGGCCTTCGTGTCGGTGGCGTGATCGGACACCCGCAAGAGGACAAGAGAGCCCGACTGGATGAGCCCAGCGAGCGCGAGGAGCTCTCCGGCCGCGAGCAGGTCCATGAGGTGCGCCCGCTCTACTCCGTCCCACGAGATGAGGACGACGCCGTCCGCCGCCGTGGGCGCCAGCGGGGTCGCGCCCGTCCCACCGACGATGACGATCGAGGCGACGACGGCCCACGCGAGGGCAACGCTCCATCGGGTGATCATCGGACCTCCTTGTTGTGTGGACGGGTCGAAGTCTACGGCCCGTCGCCGTAGTCCGTCAGCGGCCTCCGGGTCAACGGGCGGTCAATCGTCACAGCGAAGCGACGAAGGCTCCGTGGGGCACGTCCGCGACTTGCCGCCCCGGACCCGCGGGGTAGGATGTCATCGCCTGACGGGAGGTCGGTATGCAAAGGATCGTCGCCGCGGGGCTCTGCGCGACCCTGGTCGCAGGACTCGTCGCGGGTTGCTCGCTCCTGTTTGGGGATTCGGACCTGGCCATCGGCCCGGCCGAGGCGGCCGTGCACACCTCCTTCTCGGTGTGGGGAAGCGGCTTCGGCGAGCAGGCGGGCACCGTCACCGTCGCCGGGCGGGGCGCCCAGGTGACCTCGTGGACCGATGGACGGATCATGGCCCGCGTGCCGGTCATCCCGACGCCAGGCGGGGCTTCGGTGCGCGCCGACGTCTTGGTTCGCATGCCGGATGGCAAGGAACGGACGGGCAGCTTGACGATCGTGCGGGGCATCCTCTTCCAGACGAACCGCGAGGGCGACTGGGAGGTCTACGTCATGAACCCGGACGGGACAAACCCGACCAACATCTCGCGCAACACGGCCGACGATGTCGCGCCCGACTGGTCGCCCGACGGGACGCGCATCGCGTTCTGCCGCCACGTCGGCAACGAACGCCACATCTACGCAATGGACGCGGACGGCAAGAACGCGAAGAAGCTGACGGCCGGGACAGGGTGGCAGCAAAACCCCGATTGGTCTCCCGACGCCGCCTGGATTGCGTTTGACAACAGCGCACCCGCGGAGAAGACGCAGCTCTACGTCGTGCGCCCGGACGCGACCGCGGTCGAGAAGCTGAGCCGCAGCGCGTACGTCGAGTCGGCCCCGGCCTACTCGCCGGACGGCCTCGGCGTCGCGTTCACGTCGCCGCGCGACGGCACGAACGAGGACATCTACTTGATGGAGCTGGCCTCGGGCCAGATCTACCGCGTGACCGAGCAGCCAGGCACCGACACCTCGGCCGCGTGGTCGCCTGACGGGCTCAAGATGGCCCTGGCATCCATGATCGACGGCGACTACGACGTGCGCGTCTTCGATAGCGAGGACGGGCTGTTCAGGAACCTGACGCCGACGCGGGACGCGCAGATCGAGCCCGCGTGGTCGCCAGACGGGCGCCGGCTTGTCTACAGCGGCAGCGTCGGGACCGCTTACCAGATCTACGTCATCCCCGCAACCGGCGGCCAGGCGACGCAACTTACGTCCGAGGGCTCGCTCAACATGCACCCTTGCTGGGGAAGCTAGAAGTCCACGCTCGACGTCGGCTGCGGACAAAACGGAAGTCCTCGCGCCGGTCGCCGTCTGGGTCTCGGTAGATGAACGCCATTACGCGCTCATCGGCCCGCAGGAATTGGATCTGGGAGAGCTCGGGGTACGGGTCATGCGTCCAGAAGAAGTCAGGAATCGTCGGCGCGTAGTCGAGGTCCATCGACGGGCGTCGCCGATCGGGGTTCGTGAGGCGGATTCCAGTCTCTGTCGCCTTGACGTCGAACGCCGTATCGAGTGCAGCGCACCTGTACAAGCCCGCGTACGCGCCGAACCCGCCCGCACGGCCTTCGGCAAACGGCTGGAACGTGCTCGTGCCCCGGCTCTCCTCGCGCACGATGAGCGCGGGTCGGTCGCCGCAGGTGAATCCCGCCGCCATCGTCACCCCGTCTCCGCGGAGCGTCCCGTCGTCATCAAGCGCAAGGGGAATGGGCGACCCGCCCCAGAGGCTCGCGGTCTGTTGTCCGCCGCTCTCCTCGATCTCCAGCAAGCGGGCCGTTGTCGGATCGAGGTATCGGCCGAGGACACGTCGCGCAGGCTGCTCGGCCGTCTGTGCCGCGTGCGCCGACCCCTTGTCAAGCAGGTCGAGAACCCACGTGCGCAGCGCCCACGCCCCGAGATCGCTGCGGTTCGTGAGGCAGACCATCTCAACCCCGTCGTCGGGCAGAACGCAGACCGACGCGGTGTAGCCCCAGATCCGGCCGTCGTGCCCGATGAAGCGGCGTCCCCGGTACGTACCCACATTCAGACCGTGCCCGTACCCAAACCCGTCCTCGCGGACCCTCGGCGGGCGGAGCATGCGGTCCTGCATCGTCCGCGACGACACGACCTTCGGGCGGAGGATGTGAGCCGCCAGACGCCGGAGGTCGTCCGCACTCGCGAACAGGCCCTCGGCGCCGGCATGGTTGTAGGCAAGTCCCACCGGGTGCCATCCGCGTTCGACGCCCGGTGCGCGCTGTGCGTACGCACTCGCCAGCGCAAGCGGGTATCTCTGGTAGCCATCGACGCCGCCAGGCATGCGCGCGACGTCGGCAAGCCCTGCGCCCTCCATCCCCAACGGCTCGAAGATCCGGCGTCGCGCAAACGCCCCCAACGGCTCACCGGCCGACCGTTCGACGATCCTCGCCAACACCAGGTAGTTCGAGTCGCAGTACTGGTACTGCGAGCCCGGCGCGAACGTGAGTCTCCCCGCGCGCGCCAGCACTCGAAACGCCTCTTCCGACGTCGGCGGACGGCGCGGGTGCCAACCGGCCAGGTAGTAGAGAAGCGTGAAGTAGCTGCGCAGGCCGCTCTCTTGATGGATGAGGTGCTCGATGCGCACGGAGTCTGCGTACGCAGGCCACTCCGGAAGGACGTCGCGCACAGGCGCCGACGCCGACAACGCGCCCTCCTCTTCGAGGATCGCGACGGCGAGCCCGGTCACCATCTTGGCGACGGAACCGGTGTCAAACGCCGTCCGCGCGGTGATCGGTGCCGACGTCGCGATCGAAGCAAGCCCGGCGGCCGCCACCGCTCCGCCCTCGCCACCTGACGACACGAGGACCACGGCTCCGGGCTCGTTGGCCCTCACGACCCGGGTCAGCCGGTCCTGAACGACACTCGTGATCTGTTCGATCGATCGCAGCATGCCTCGCCCTGTCGGCCGTGCGGACGTCAGTCGGTTCGGCCGCCCGCCGCGTCGTCGCCCCGCTCGGCCTGGCGCGCTCTGTGGCGTCGGCGCAGCCAGCGATTCCAGAGCGTGAAGAAGGCTCCAAAGAGGAGAAACATCGGGACATACGACTCCCAATCGGCCGCAAGCCCCTGAAAGTAGCTCTCCGCCGAGTGGCTGCGGGTAAGGAGACCTGCCAGGTACAAGACGATCATCAAGATGGCGCCGTTGACGACCGTCCAGAGAGCGAAACGCAAGGCGCTGCGAGCACCGCTCCGCATCCGCGGCGACGTCCCCGCGCGCGACGCGTCCCCCGCGTGCTCCTGCCTCTCCGGCGACTTCTCTTGCGTGGTCAAGGGAGTCCTCCTGTCGATGCCTCGAGTCTACGTCAGCGCGCCCAGCCGCCGTGCCCCGAGGCGGGGCAGTGCGCCCCCGCGAGAGACAGGCGCCCGGCCGAGGCTAGCCCGGCGGAGGCGGCACGCACGTCTTCTCCTTGGTCGTGTTCAGCCACACCTCGTTCGGAGCCGGCCTGTAGTCCCAGCCGGCCTCCGGCAGGCAAAGAAACGCGATGAACAGGTCCTCGTCTCCGTCCGCGTCGAGATCCCCGGCAGCGATCCTCCCGGCGAAGGCCATCCCCATGCGCACGCCCGAGTCAACGAAGCCGTCGTCCGTTCCGAGCCAGACGCGCGACGGGGCTGGTGTACCGCCGACGCCGATGGCCAGGGCGATGTCGGGCCGCCCGTCGAGGTTGAAGTCCGCCGCGGCAAGACCCTGCTGCGATTCGGAGCCCAGGTCGAAGCCGGCCGGCTCGAGCGTGCCCGCACCGTCGTTCCGCCACACGTTGTAGCCGGCAAGGCCTCCGGCGATCGCGAAGAAGGCGTCCAGATCCCCGTCGCCTTCGTAGTCGGCAAGCGCGACGCCGTGCACGTGGAGCTCCGTCGCGTCGAACGCGCAGAGCTGCGCCAACGCGCCCGTTCCGTCATTCGCCCAGACGCGTCCCGGCTCGTTCCACCCCGCAGCGACGACATCGACATCTCCGTCGCCATTCATGTCCCCGAACGCGATGCCGCCGGTCTCGGTGGAGCCGAGCCCCGACGCGCCACTCGCGAATGTCCGGTCGCCGTTGTTCAGGAGGACGAAGTCCCGCCCGGGAGAGCCGACGAAGAGGTCCGGACGGCCGTCTGCGTTCAAGTCGGCAACGCCAAGCGACAGGCACCGGCTGAAGACCGACGGCGACCGCCCCTCGGTGAAGACTCCGTGTCCGTCGTTCCACCACACCGCCAAGGCGGTGTCCCACGAGCCGAGGACGATGTCCAGAGCGCAGTCGCCATCGAGATCAGCCACGGCGACCATCTCGCAGCGGCCCGTCCCGAGCCTTTGGCCGGAGTCAGAGAACTGCCCCTTTCCATCGTTCAGCCAGATCATGGCGGCAGCGTCGAAGTTCGCCGTCACGGCATCGAGATCTCCGTCCCCGTCGATGTCACCGAGGGCGACGCCCCAGGTGACTTCGTTTCCCAGACGCTGCCCGCTGTCCACGAGAAGATCCGCCGCCGGCGCGCCCGAGCCCACGGCCAAGACCAGAAGAAGAGCGGCCGTCCAGAGAGACAGTGCCGACCGTGCCATCGTGTCCTCCTCGCGTGACGTCGCGACGCGCCGGCCGCGCGGCCGGCGAGCCCTCGGTCACCTCGCTCGTCCGCACCCTCAGACCTGCTCACGGGACGCCATTGTGCCCGCCGCTTCTCGTCGTGTCACGCCGAACGTCAGGGGACACACACCAGGTTTCCGAGCGGCGCAACTGCATGTGCGCTCGCGCGGGGGACACACCCCAGATTCCGGCCCGCGCAACCGAGAATCCGGTGTGTGTCCCCCGCGGTACGCGGATGGTGTATGTTCTCAACGGTCTCGTGCGACCGATGTACGTCTGTCGTTGCCGCAGGTCGTTGCCGCAAAAGGAGGACTGCATGCGCCACGTTGTGATCGACACGGACACGGCGTCGGACGATGCCGTCGCGCTCGTCATGGCGCTTCGCCATCCGGGCGTGCGCGTCGAGGCGATCACGGTCGTCGCGGGCAACGTGCCGCTGGACATTGGCGTTCAGAACGCGCTCTACACCGTCGAGCGCTGCGGCGCCAACGTCCCCGTCTACGCGGGCATCGCGGGTCCGATGCTACGGCCGCTGCAAACGGCGCAGTTCTGCCACGGCCAGGACGGGTTCGGCGACATCGGCCTGCCGCTGCGCGATCGGACGCCCGCAGAGGGCCACGCGGTGGACGTCCTCCTCGAAACGGCCGCGCGCTTCCGCGGAAAGCTCACGCTCGTCACGCTCGGTCCACTCACGAACGTCGCCGCGGCGCTGCTCAAGCATCCAGGACTCGCGGGCGAGATCGAGCGCTGCGTAATCATGGGCGGCATCGGCTTCGGGTACGGCAACATCGTGCCCGCCGCGGAGTACAACATCTGGGTCGATCCCGACGCGGCCAAGATCGTGTTCGAGTCAGGACTCCCGATCGTCATGGTCGGCTGGGACGTGTCGCACCATCACGCCCGGTTCAGTCCCGAGGACGAGGCGAAGCTTCGCGCCGTGTCCGATCTCGCCGCGTTCTGCGTCGATATCCAGGAAGGCTTGCGCGCGTTTGGCAAGAGCTATCTCAAGCAAGAGGGCTTCGATCTTCCCGATCCCATCGCGATGGCTGTCGCCCTCGACCCCAGCGTCGCGACCGTCGTCAAGCGCCTGCGGGTCGACATCGAGACGAAGAGCGAGCTGACACGCGGAGCGACGGTCGTCGACCATCTGCGCGTGACGGGCCTCGAGCCGAACGCCGACGTGGTCCTCGAAGCGAGTCGGGAGCGGTTCCTCGACGTGCTCTGCAACGCCGTGCGGTGACGATCCGTCTAGAGGCGTTTCATCCAGGCGCGGCCTCGTGCCTCCTCGCGCAGGCCGACGGACTCGTACAACGCTCCGGCCGGCGGCTCGTACCAGTCGACGTAGGCGCTCGTCGCCCCGAGCCATTGCAGACGTCGCAGCGCTTCGGTCATCACGGCCTTGGCGAGACCGAGTCTCTGGTAGGCGGTGGCCGTCCCGTCGAGGACGAAAACGCCCTCTCGGACTGAATCGTCGAAGTAGCAGACCGCAAACGATGCGATGTCGCCATTCGGCGCGACCGCCACCACGTCGAGGTCGCGTCGGTAGAGCGGCGCGCGCTGGACATTCCGGTACCAGGCGCCCGTCATGT
Organism: Candidatus Bipolaricaulota bacterium; assembly: GCA_041302525.1. Lineage (GTDB taxonomy): Bacteria > Bipolaricaulota > Bipolaricaulia > UBA7950 > UBA9294 > CAIOGO01. The sequence continues at coordinate 9,385 of JBFYQX010000066.1, forward strand.
CGCAACCGCTGTCCGGCTCGTCGGGGTGAAACGCCCGCCAAGAGGCCAGGCTTCGCCGGCCGTGCTCGTCGACATCGCCCATCGAGCGAACGCAGAAGTCCTCCGGAACAGCGACATCATGAACCGGCGTGTCAAGGGGACGTCGGCCGTAGTGCTCGACCGAGTGTTCGCTCTCGAAGGTCTCGTATCCACGGCTCCGGAGGATGCCGTTGAGCTTGTCGTCGTCGTCCATCGACCAGACGCAGACCATGCGACCGCCGTTTGGCGACGGCGTCGAGTACTCGCGCTCGGCGGTCTCCACCATCTCTTCGAGCAGCACCCCGTCCCGAGCGGCGGGGTGGATGTGGAGATGGCAGACGCCAGGATCGCCCTGATTCAGGATAGAAACGATCTCGCCCGTTCCGTCTTCCCAGATGCAGAGCTCGTCGGGCTTGCGCTCGACAACGTTCTCGAGCCAATGCCAACGCCAGTAGTCGAACAGCGCGACGTGCCAGTTCCCTCCCGCCTTCCCGCCCGGGCGCGGCAGCTCGCGGAAGAAGGCGCGGGCGCGCCAGTAGTCCTCTTCATCGCGGTAGTGCCTGAGTTGAGGTGTCACGACGTTCCTTTCGCCAAAACCGAGACGCCGACGATGGTCCCCCACGGCGGAGTCGTGCTCAACTGCCGACGCTGGTCGCAGAGATAGCCACGCGATACGATGCCGCCATGAACGCCGTTGTGCTCGACGGATTCCTAGATGAGACAGGGCAGGATGCCCTCGCTGCACTTCGAGATGCACTCGGCAGCGCGCGCTTTGAGGTGGAGGTGATCGCCCTTCGTACGAAGACAATTGCCCCTTGTGTCGGCTGTTTCGGCTGTTGGGTCAAGACGCCGGGCGAGTGCGTGATCGACGACGAGGGACGGGATGTAGCGCGGTCGCTCGCACGGGCCGATGTCATCGTCTATTTCACACCCGTCACATTCGGCGGCGTGTCTTCCGAGCTCAAGAAGGCGCTCGACCGCATCATCCCCAACATCTCGCCGTTCTTCGCCAAGGTTCAGGGAGAGACGCATCATCAGAAGCGTTACGCCCAACCGCCTTCACTCATCGGGCTCGGCGTCCTGCCCACACCGGATCGGGAGGCCGAAGCCCTCTTCAAGACCCTTGTCGAGGACAACGCGACGAACCTCCGAAGCCCGCGGACGGCCGTCGCAGTCGTTGCACTGGACCGACCGGACACCTTCAAGGAGATCCTCCACGGGCTCGTCGAGGCGGTGACTCGATGACGCAGAGGCAGGCTCTTCTCCTCGTCGGAAGCCCGCGGGGAATCGAGAACAGCACGTCCGGCCGCCTCGGCGGGCAATTGCTGGATGCGCTTGAGAGGCGCGGGCTCAAGACCCAGAGGCTCCACGTTCATGAGGCGGTCCGATCGTCGCAGGGACTGGAGACGGCCCTCTGTGCCGTCGGTACGGCCGATCTCATGGTGTTGTCGCTGCCGCTCTACGTCGACTCGTTCCCCGCACCCGTTATTGCGTTCCTCGAGCACGTCGCGCGATCCGGCACGAGAAGAGAGCGGGTGCAGTTCGCGCTCATCATCCAGTGTGGGTTCCCGGAGAAGGAGCAGAACGAGACGGCGATCGCCATCGCACGGCGATTCGCGTCCGAGGTTGGGTGGACATGGCTCGGCGCCATCGCACTGGGAGCCCTCGAGACGTACGGAGGCTCCGTGAACGACGCTTTCGATCGCGCGGCCGAGGCGCTCGCCAAGGGCGAGCCTGTGCCCTACGTGCCGGTCCGCACGACGATGCCCGCCTGGCTGTATCGGCTCGGCGGGAACTTCATGTGGTGGCGCGTCGCGAAGAAGAACGGCACCGCCGGCCGTTTGCGCGCCAAGCCCTACGCAGACTAGGCACGAGATCCGGACCCCACCGGGACGAGCATCTCAAGGAGGATCCTTGCAGCTCGTACGTGACGTTCTGTCGTCCATCGAGGGGTTTCGGAACCCCGACCGCATCGAATCGCTCCGCGGGCTCTCGAACCGCGTGTTCCTTCTCTCCGTGGACGGAGAGGAGTACGTCTTCCGCCTGGCCAGCGCGAACGCCGACCGACTCGGCATCGACCGCAAGGCTGAGGCACAGATGCTGCACTTGGCAGCAGAGACAGGACTGGGACCGGAGGTCGTGCGGCACGTCTTTCCTGACGGGCACTTGATCACACGGAGGATCCAGGCCACGCCGTTCAGCGACCTCCCCGTGCACTACCGCGAACCTGATACGCTTCGCGTTGTAGCGCGCGCCGTGCGCCGAATCCACGCGCTGCCGCCGATCGACCACGTGTTCGATCCGTTCGGGCGGATTCGCGCAAGCTTCGACCGCGCCGCGGAGCATTCCGTCCCGCTTTCGGCGGGCAGCGACCGCATCCTGCGCCGATTGGGCAAGATCGAGGCGGCGAGGGGGCCGCTCGCCTCACGGGATCGTGCCTTCTGTCACAACGACCTCTTCGCCGGGAACATCCTCGACGCCCAGCCGATCCGGTTCGTCGACTGGGAGTTCGCCGGGATGGGCGACGTCTTCTTCGATCTAGCGACCCTGACCCTCGCGACGGACGAGTCCGCGCCACTGCCCCGCAAGCTTCGCAGCGTGATCCTCGACGAGTACTTCGGCGGCGTGACCTCCGAGCACGAGAGGCGGCTCGACGACATGATCTTCGTCGTCCGCCTGCACGTCGTCGCCTGGAGTCTGACCCATCACGTCATCAGCACGCCCGACAGCAACGGCTGGCCGGGGTTCACGTTTCTCGGGTTCGCGACGGAACTGCTCGACGGTCTGATTGCGGAGCTCTAGGTCCGTACGACGTCGTGCGCCTCCAGCGGTAGGGCAGTGCGCCGGCCGGCTCGAATCCGACGAACCCAAACAGCGAACCGGCGCCGAGGCCGGCGTCGGTGGAGGGAGACATCGGCTCGCTTTCCTGCTCGCGCCATGTGTTCATCGCTGAGGAGCGCCGTGTGAACGGCCGCAGCGCCGTCATCACGCGGTACGATGGGGTCACCGCCCAGGACGTGGGTCGGTGCGCGCCACGTCTCAAGAAACCCGGCGGCGAGGAGCAAGGGACCTGCGGGCACCGCAGCCTCGCTGGCGACGAAGGCCTGACATGGCACAGGCAGCTCGGCGAGAGGCTCAGCCGGCATCGCGTAGAAGAGGCCGTCGGCGCGAACCCGTGCCAGCACGTGATTCACCTGCTCGCAGGACAGCGACGCGATGGTGTCGATACGAAGGACCAAGGCTTCTTCGTCTCTCGCGCGTTCTACCCGGCAGCTCGCGGCGCGAGACGACGCGCGACCGCAACCTCGGCGCGCTCGATCTGCCGCATCAGCCAATCCAGAGCCGGGCTCACGATGCAGGCATAGGCGGTCACGCTGGCAAGGTGCTTCAGCGTGAACGGCACCTGGCCAACGCAGGCCTCGACGAGGGACATGCGGAAGACGAGGCTCGACAGGATCGGGCCAGTGATGACGTCAAAGACAAGCACGCCCACCACGCCTGAGACGATGTACGCGCCGGTGCCGACGGGGCGCCCGCGCTGGCGCCGCGCCGCAAAGACGACGGCCACGCCGAGGCCAATCAGCCCGTACGTTCCAGCCGTCACGGCAGTCCAGATGCCGACACGCCCCGACAGGAGATCGAACAGGATCATGGCGGCAACGGGGAACGCGACCGCCGCCGCGCGCCCCCGTTTGGCGTAGGGCAGCGTGACGGCCAGGATCGGGTCGTTGTTCGGGAAAAGGCGCAGCCCGCGCAGCGCCGTCGTCGCGCCGAGACCCATCACCCACAATGAGAGTCGGGCCGCCGCCGCGATGGCTCTCCGTCTTGCGAGGTCGTTCACGATCGCTCCCTCTCCTCTCTTCCTCGATCCCCGCGACGACTCATCTCGTTGCGCAAGAGGACACCCAAGTTGCGGCGCAGGTAGTCGATGAGATCCGTGAGCCGCCAGGCGGCCATCGCCCTACGCACGTCGTCCGGGAAATCGTCGGGCTTTGCGCCGGCAAGGAGCCTCTGCGTCGTGGGCTCGTCAAACACAGGTCCTTCCAGGACGCGATCGATGTGCGCAGCGTTCTCCGGGCAGACGCGCTGGCAGTGCATGCAGCCAAAGAGAGCGTTGTGCCACTCAGGCTGGATCCAAGCGGGGAATGCCACATCGGGGTCTTTCTCGTTCCAGAAGGTGATGCAGCGCTCGGCGTGGAGCAGGAACCGGTCGTCGCCGATCGCGCCCGTCGGGCACGCCGCGTGGCACGCCCGGCACGATGCGCACCGCGCGAGGGCCTCCTGCGGCTGCGCCGGCATCTCGTCGCAGTCAAGGTCCGTCACAAACGCTGCAAGAGCGCACAGGCTGCCGAGCCCTTCCACGTAGGTGATGTTGTTGCGCCCATACCGAGCAAACCCCGACAGGGTTGCGAGGGTCTTGAGCGGCACGTCGAGGGGCGCCGCCCGAAGTCCGAGCAGAGCCAGCATCTGCGGAATGGCATCGCGGGGCCGTGGCGACACCCTGCGCAGGTAGCCGGGCGCCGCGAGCACGGGAAAGGGGATCCCGTCAAGTACGAAGTGCAGCCGCACCGGAACGCTGGGCGTCGCCAGAAGAAGGATCGACCGCGGCGTCGGCGCGTCGGGCAACGGCGCCTCCAGAATCGGCACGAGGTACTCCCGATAGAGCGCCTCGTCGAACTCCCCGGCGGCATGACGCCGGCGGATGGCAGCCAGCGCGTCATCCCGTCGCGCGACCGGCACGATCGATGCGCGCCATCCCCGCTCGGCGCACTGCTCGAGGATCGCATCTCGGCCGTTCATGGGCACCATCATCTCGTGCGCCGTCTCCGCGGCGCGTCTCGCGCATCGTCACGCGCTAGACCGACTCGACGAGCGCCACGGCGCGCGCCGGCGCCCCGTCGGCCTCCCCGAGCTTGATCGGAAAGACCGCGAACTGCGCGCGCCCGCGCTCGTCCGGCATGCGATCGAGACCCCACAGCCCCTCGACAATCAGAACCCCGGCCTCGAGAAGCACGCGGTGCGCAGGGTAGTCGCCGGCAGCGTCGGCCGGATCCACGCTCGGCGTGTCAATCCCGACCAGGGCGGCGCCACGCGCGACCAGCTCCCGTGCTGTGTCCTCGTCGAGATGCGGAAACCCTTGGAAGTAGGCGGGCGTCTCGGCGCCATGTCTCCACCCGGTGTCGAAGAGGACGGCGCAGCCGCGCAGCGTCCCCGCCGGCAACGCCTCGAGAGGGATTCGCTGGGGGCGACAACGGACGACGAGTGCTGGGAGGAGTTGCAGAGGCAAGGACGCGATGTCCGCGCCGCCCGGCACAAAGTGGCGAGGCGCGTCCATGTGCGTTCCGGCGTGCAGATCCAGGTGGGCCAACCAGGACACCCGACTGCCTGGATCCGCAGGATCCGCACGTCCAAGCGCAACCGCCAGGCGATCGCCCGGATAGGAAAGGACGCGCGCGGTCAGCGTTCGTGTCAGATCGATCAGTGTGGCCATCGTCCCTCCCGCGGAAGCGACCTAGGCTTCCGCCGCAAGCGCCTGGTCGGGGCGCCGTCTGGCCCGGATGGCCTTGGTTGCCCCGACAACGAACGCCACCAAGAGCGAGAGGCCGAGGATCTCGACCCAGGCAATCCACGCGATCGGCTCGGAGGCGAAGAGCCGGTTCATCGCCGGCACGTACGTGAACGCCACCTGCAGCGCGGCCATGACGCCCACGCCGGCCCACGTCCAAGGGTTCGACGCCCAGCCGATCGCCACGAACGATCGCGTGAACGATCGGCAGTTGAACAGGTAGAACGCCTCGCCAAAGACGATAACCGCCGTCGAGGCTGTCCGCGCCGCGGCAAGCGACGCGCCGCGCGCGAGCTCAAGCTCGAAGACGGCGTACACGGCCCCGCACAACAGGAGAGACACGAGGAGAATCCGCCGCCCAAGCGTCACGGTCAAGAGCGGCCGACGCGGATCGGTCGGCTGGCGCTCCATGATCCCCTTCTCCTTGGGCTCGAACGCGAGCGTCATCCCGAGGCAGACCGAGGTCATCATGTTGATCCACAGGATCTGGACCGGCAGGATCGGCAGCGCCAGACCCAGGATGACGGCCCCGAGGAGGACGAGCGCCTCCCCGCCGTTGGTCGGGAGCGTCCAGACGATGAACTTCTGGAGGTTGTCGAACACGCCGCGACCCTCTTCGACGGCCGCCTCGATCGAGGCGAAGTTGTCGTCCGTCAGGATCATGTCGGCCGCCTCGCGCGCCACCTCGGTGCCGCCAAGCGCCATGGCCACCCCGATGTCGGCCTGGCGCAAGGCGGGCGCATCGTTCACGCCGTCGCCCGTCATCGCCACGACGTGCCCGCGGGCCTGGAGCGCCTCGACGAGGCGCAACTTGTGTTCGGGACTCACGCGGGCGAAAACGTCTACGGTGTCGACGCACTCGATGAGTTCCTCGTCGGACATCGCCTGCAGGTCGGCGCCGGTCAAAACGCAGGTCTCGGCCGCCTCACCACGCAGGATCCCCACCTGCAACGCGATCGCCGCCGCTGTGGCGGCGTGGTCACCGGTGATCATCTTCACCTGGATCCCGGCGCGCTGGCAGGCTGCCACCGCCGGCGCGGCCTCTTCGCGCGGCGGATCCATCATCCCCTGCAGACCGAGGAACACAAGGCCTGACTCGACGTCCGAATGCTCGAGGACGTGGGCCGAGCCGGGCAGGTCCTTGCGCGCGAAAGCGAGGACGCGAAGTCCCTGGGTGGCCATCTCTTCCGCCGCGGCGCGCAGGCCGTCCGCATCGAGCGGCGCCGTGCCCGCCGACGCAACCTGCGACGCGCACCGCGCGAGCAGGCTCTCGAGCGCGCCCTTCACGTACACCACCCGCCGGCCGCCCACGCGATCCTCGTGCAGGGTGGCCATGAACTGGAGCTGCGACTCAAACGGGATGGCATCGATGCGCGGAAGGGCAGCCTGCACGCTGTCCCGCTCGAGCCCGGCCTTCGCCGCCGCCGACAGCAGGGCTCCCTCAGTTGGGTCTCCGCGCACCGTCCAGCGCTCGCCGTCGCGAGCGAGGTCTGCATCGTTGCACAGGAGGCCGCACAGCAGCACGTCGCGCAGCGCGGCGTCGTGCGCCAGGTCGACGGCGCCGGCTTCCGAGCGAATCTCGCCTTGCGGGGCGTAGCCCGTCCCACTGACCGTGTACCCCACGCCCCCGGCCCAGAGGTCCCGGACCGTCATCTGGTTCTGCGTCACGGTGCCCGTCTTGTCCGTGCAGATCACGGTCGTGCTGCCCAGCGTCTCGACGGCCGGCAGGCGGCGGATGATCGCCCTGCGCCTGGCCATCCTCGCCACGCCAATCGCGAGGATGATCGTCACCGCAGCCGGCAGACCCTCAGGAATCGCGCCGACGGCGAGGGCGATCGACGCCATCAGCATGTCGGTCACCGATTGCCCGCGCAACAGCCCAGCGAGGAACGTCAGCGCAGCCAGCCCCATGACAACTGCCATGAGGAGCTTGGAGAAGCGGCTGATCCGTCGCGTCAGCGGCGTTTCGAGCACCTGAGCCGACGCGATGAGGTCCGAGATCCGGCCGATCTCGGTCGCGTCGCCGGTGGCGACCACGACGCCGAGTCCAGTCCCGGAGGTAACAAGCGTCGAGGAGAACGCCATGTTGGTGCGGTCGCCGAGCACCGTGTCGCGGGCCAGCACCCCGGCTCCCTTGCTCGCCGGCACCGCTTCACCCGTCAACGCCGATTCGTCCACGCGCAGGTCGCGGCTCTGCAGGACCCTCAGGTCGGCCGGGACCTTGTCGCCCGACTGGAGGAGCACGAGGTCGCCCGGCACGAGATCGGCGGCCGGCACACTCTCTCTCTTCCCGGATCGCAGCACCGTACACGAGGTCGGCAGGCTTCGCGACAGGGCGTGAATCGCCTTCAGCGCCTTGGCTTCCTGGATGAACCCGATGATGGCGTTCAGCACGACCACGCCGACGATGACCGCGGCGTCGACGATCTCATGCAACAGCCCGGCCGCGAGGGCGGCGGCCAGCAGGATGTAGACGAGGGGCTGGTGAAACTGGAGCAGGAACTGCACGATCGGGCTACGGCCGCGCCGCTCCGTCAGCGCGTTCGGGCCGAACCGCTGTCTGCGGTGCTCGACCTCAAAGCGATCAAGGCCCTTCGATAGATCGGTCCCGAGCATCTCGAGAATCTGGTCAGCCTCCGCGTGGTGGCAATGCTCGCAGACAAGGTTCTGCCCGTGTCCCTCCATGATCCCTCCTTGGGCGCCATGCGCGCGCCCTGATTCTCGCCGCCAAGCCCCCCAGACGCCAAGGGAAAGCGTCGACGAACGCCACGCACGAGGGCGGATGGCCAGACGGCCGGATCTCCCGACCCCGCATGCCGGCACCTCCGCGAAGCGCGCCTTGAGCGGGTAGGGACTACGGAACCAGACGACTCAGGCCCCCATCGGTCCCGATCCAGACGACGCCGCCATCGACGGAGATCGCCTGCGCGCGGTCGTCGATCAAGCCGTCGGCGGTGTGGTATTCAATCAGGACGTCGTCGGACGGGTCGAACGGCGTGCCGCCGAAGTCGACGAGGACGACGCCGCTCCACCCCGTCGCAACCCACATGCGTCCCCGCTCATCAAGGGCCAATCCGGGATTGCAGTCGCCAACGTCGAACCGCTGCCAGCGATCGTCGCTCGTGTCGGCCAGCGTCCCGCCGTCGTCGAAGGCGAAGAGGCCCGGGCAGAGGCCGAACCACTTGATCCCCGACGGATCCACGAGAACCGAGTAGCCCGACCCGATGCCGATCGGCGAACCCTCGCCGAACAGGACCCAGGTATCGTCCGACGTCTCGAACGGCGTCCCGCCGTGATCCAGGCAGCTCACCGATGCGCCCTCATGAACGATCCATACGCGACGGTCGCCCTCTGCGGCGATGGCGTTCGTGTTGTCCCCGGCAAGCCCATCGACCTTCGCGAACACCATCCACCGATCGTCCGCCTTGTCGTGCGGCGTCCCCGCGGGGTCGAGGACCGCGATCCCCGAACTCGTCGCAACCCAGGCGCGGCCTCCTAAGTCCACCGAGACAGCCCGGGCATAACCCACGGGCAGCCCATCCTCGGCCGAGAAGAACGTGGCGACGTCGTCGGCCGTGTCGAGTGGCGTTCCGCCGTCGTCGAGCGCCGTGAGCCCGCCGGTGGTTGCCACCCAGAGGGTCCCGCTCGCCGAACGCTCGACGTCCAAGGGGATCCCTACGTCGAGGCGAGCGAACCTCTCGCCGTCGGAGGCCGTGAGCGCCGACGCGCCGGCCCACGTCACGCCGGCCTCGGCCCACACCGTCCGAACGTTCGACCCGAACAGCCAACCCTCGACTGCGTAGGTTGTCCAGACGTCGTCGGACTTGTCCGACGGGGTGCCTGCGGCATCGAAGCGGCTCAACCCGCCTTGGAAGACCGCGCACCACGCGACGCCCGCAGCATCGAGAGACACCGCGCGCACCTGGTCCGCAGGCAGCCCGTCCGCCACGCCGAACGTCGTGGACTTGTCATCGCTCCGATTGAATGGCGTGGAGGCGCCCTCCAGCGCAACCAGCCCTCTGCTGGTCGCAAGGTAGGCTGTCCCGCCACGGAACGCTGCGCCGAAACAGTACACGCTCGGGGAGAACCCGTACTCGGCGCTGAACGTCGTCCAGACGTCGTCGCTCGGGTCTGCGAGAGTCCCAGCGAAGTCGAGGACGCTGACACCGCCGCGGGCGCCGATCCAGACGCGCCCAGCTTCGTCGATCGCAACACTCTGCAAGGCGTTGGCGAGAAGCCCGTCCTCCACCTTGAAGCTCTTCCAGACGTCGTCCGACCTATCCAACGGGTCGTGCCCCGGGTCGAGCACGCTCAGTCCGCCTGACGTCGCCAGCCAAACCCTCCCCTGGACGTCGAGGCAGACGCCGTAGACATCCTCGTTGGCCAGACCGTCCGCCGTGCCGAAGGACGCCGCGCGGTCATCGGACCGGTCTGCTGGCGTCCCCCCGTCGTCGAGCACGGTCACTCCACGGACGGTCCCAACCCACTTGCGTCCCGCCGAGTCGATCGCCAGACAGGTCACCCAGTTTGAGGCCAGTCCGTTCTCGGAACCCCAGCTCGTCCACTCGCCCTCGTCTAGTACGGCCAGCCCGCCATTCCAGGTGGCGAGTCCGATCCACGGGCGTCCCTCGGCGTCGACGGCAACGGCCGTGACCGAATTGTCGGGGAATCCCTCCGACGCGAGGTGAACGTGCGGCGTGCCACTCGGAAGGTCCCACTGGACGAGTCCGCCGGTCGTGCCGACCCACGCCGTGCCCTGCCAGAGTGCGAGCGCTTGCGCGCCGTTGACGTAACTCACACTCTCCCACTCCGGGGCAGCGCCTGCGCCCCCGCACGCCGCCCACACCGTCGCGAGCATCGCCGACAGCACGAAGACCCCGATGCGCATGCCGCTCCTCCCGCGCCGCGTCGTCGCGGCGCGCCTCATCCTACGGCTCGCCGAGTGGCGCGGGCAAAGGCAAGCTCAGCTCGATCTACGTCGCGACCGGAATGCCAAAGCCGCGCAGCACGGCAACGAGACCGGGGATGGAGACCCCCTCAACGGGCTGTCCCCAGGCCGCCAGAAGGCACGCGTAGGCCCGCAAGAGGTCGTCGGCGGCCGAACCGAGCGTCCGCGCCCGGCTCGCCGACACGGCAGATGACAAGGCAAGTCGCAGGAAACCCCGCACGGTCTCCGCGGCACCGAGCAGCGCCCTCTCCTTGTCCGGATCCTCAACCCGCGCGGCAATCCACTCTGGAAGCAGGTCGGCCTCTTGCACCAGGCCGAGCGTCCTGTCCCCATCGCCTCGCAGGAGGGTGGCAAGCCGATCTGCCTGAGCGCGCGCGTCCGGCAGGCTGGGCGAGAATGCCGCAAACGCAGCCATCGACAGCGAGACGCGCATCCTGGCAGCAAACGCAACCAGACGCTGGTCGAGAGCCGATGCCTGGCCGGTCTCTTGGGCCGCGCCCATCGCACCGAGGGCGACAAGCATCCCCATCAACACCACGATCGTCCCTGCGGTCTTCTTCATGCCCAACCTCCCTCCCCTGCCTCACGGTGCCACGATGCAGCGCAGGCATCCATCGCCCCCCGGTCAACGGCCGGTCAATGGCCGTCGTCCAGGCGGTATCCGAACCCAGGCACCGTGACAATCACATCGCGTCCCTCGGGCCGCACCGCGGCCAGCCGCCTCCGCAGGAGGTAGACGTACTGCTTGATGTCCCGCGCGTCGGCATAGGGCGAGTCCGGCCACGCCGCGGCGAGGATCTCCGCCTCGGTGAAGACCTTCCCCGGCTTGCTGGCCAACACCCCGAGCACGGCGAACTGCTTCGGCGTGAGGCCGAGCGACGTCCCCGCGTATCGCGCCTCGCAACGTGCCGGGACAATCTCGAGGGCCCCGACGGAGATCCGATCGCTTGGGGCCGGCGCACCCTCCAGAACGTCTGGAGCGGACGCGCCGCGCCGGCGACGCAACGCCCAGGCGAGGAGAGCGATCACGCCCGCGTCGAACAGCACGGCGCCCGCGACGGCCAGCGTCGTCGCGTGGCGGACCACTAGGTCGACCGACGACGTGTCAACGTCCAGCCGCACGGAGCCCGTGGATGGCATGGGAACCTCGACGCGCAACACGCTACGGTCCGAGAACTCGACATCCCCTGACCCGCCCCGGCCGCTCACCGACGCGCCTCCCGCGCTGAGGCGCAATGCCCCGTCCACGTCAAGAATCGTGACGGAACGCACGCTTCCGGTCACCAACATCGCCGCGAGGGTCGCGGCGACGTCCTCCTGTCCGCGAGCAAGCCAGGATTCCGCGATCGTCGCAAAGGCCTGTGCGTAGGCGGCCGCGCGGTCGCGGAACGCCTCACGCGACAGGGACGCGTACGCGTGAAGGAAGAGCGCCACGCCGAGCGCCGTGAGCACGACCACGGCGAGCCCCGCGCCCAGCGCGAGTTGTCGAGAACCCGAGAAAGACAGCTTCACGGCCAGAGGGTAGGGGGCGGGTGGGAGCGTGACAAGCCGGAAGACCGAGCAATGACCGCGGGTTGACGGGCGATCGATTCCCTCACGACGAGCCGCTGCCTACCGTCGGCTCGGCGTCCGGCGCAACCGCGACGCCAGGAGGACCTATGCGTAACTACTGGATCAGGAAGCTCGCAACCGTCTGTGTTGTTCTCGCCGCCGTGTTCGTCGCCGCGCCGGCGCTCGCCGCCGACGAAGCGCCCGCACAGCCCCGGCCGCTCGTCGTCACACTCGAGCATCTCGGTGAGCTCATCGCCCGGCTCGAGGCGCAACTCGGCGCGCTCGATCGCCCGGCCGCAGATCGCCTCGAGGAGCGGGTCGTAGAGGCCGGAGACCTCATCGAAGACCTCCTCACCTCCCTTGAGTCGACGCCCCCCTCGCCGCGCGAGCAGGCGGCGAAGCTCAACGTCGCGCTTCATCGTCTCGTCACCATGCTGGGAGAGATCGTCAGCGGCCCCGACCGCCGGCCCGAGCGTGATCGCGCGCGAGAGACACTGGACGAGTTGCGCGCCTGGGTCGACGGCTACGTCGCGGCGATGACCACGGGGATGAACGCTCGCGACGCCGAGCGGTACAGCCGCGCAGCCCACGACCTCGCCCGGGCGCTGATGGCCCGCCTCTCCGAGGCCGCCCAGAAGGCAACTCCCGCGCCGCAGCCCGCGGCGCCGCGGCTGTCCGCCGTGATCGAGCGCCTCGACGCGCTCGCTGCGCGGCTGGACGCTCTCCTTCTGAGGATCGCAGAGACGCAGAGCGCGAAGCCCTAGGATCAAGCGTGAGGCGGCTGGACTTCGCCCGGCCGCCTCACACCCTGGCGCGGATCATCCTGCGCAGCGCCACCCGCCTCATCGTGCCTTGACGATGAACCCCGTGATGTCGTCCTTGAATGCTTTCAGACAGCCAACCTCAAGGTAGAACATGTGTCCGGACTCGTAGTAGACGATGTCGATGTTGCCCCGAAGCTTCGGATCGGCGTTCATGTGGCTGATCATGTACTCGGTCGCAAACAGCGGCGTCGCGAGGTCGTAGTACCCCTGCGCGAAGAGGACCTTCATGTGGGGGTTCTTCGCCAGCGCGATGCGCACCTCTTCGCTCGTCGCCGGCAGCTCGCCGTTCTCCCACTGCCACTTCTCGTTCACCTTGCCCGGCATCACTTCGTAGACGAGGTCCGTCTCGATCCCCAGTTCGGCGCGCACGTAGTGGTTGAGTGCCGCCGAGTACGGCGGCGTGATGGCCACGATCGACGCATCGAACTCCGGGCGCTCGGTGACCGCCAGGGCCTCGACGCCCTCGAAGCGCGAGTCGATGCGACCGACGCTGCGGCGCTCGTCGCGCAGGAGTTCCTTGCAGAATCGGAAGATGTCGACGCGCAGGTTGGTGCCCACGATGTAGTCGACCGAGAGCCCCGTGTACTCGGCCAGCTTCCGCGCGACGGACCTCTTCTCCGCATCGTCGATCCGGTCGCCCTTCATCAACGCCGGAGCGAGTTTCGTCTCGGCCCACGTCTTTACCTCGGCCATGAGGCTAGCGATCGGCTTCGCCTGAAGGGCGAGCGACAGCCTCTTGTGATACCAGGCCGTGGCCGTGTACGTCGGAACGAAGAGAGCGTACGGCAAGTCATTCGCGCGTCCGAAGTGGAAGGACTGGAAGTCGAGGGCCGACGAGATGAGGAAGATGCCGTTGAACGCAACGCCCTGGTCGATGAGGTAGCCCGCCAGGCCGGCGGCCCGTGTGGTGCCGTAGCTCTCGCCGGCGAGGAAGAGCGGCGAGGTCCAGCGCGTGTAGCGCGAGAGGTAGAGCCGGATGAACTCGCCCACGGACTCGATGTCGCCCTTGTAGCTCCAGAACTTCTTGTCGCGGTCCTCTCTCGCCGCGCGGCTGTAGCCCGTGCCGACAGGGTCAATGAAGACGAGGTCGGTCTGGTCGAGCCAGGAGAGCGCGTTGTCCTCGTAGCGGAAGGGTGGCTTCGGCATCCAACCTTCGCTTTCCATCACCACACGCTTCGGGCCGAGGGCGCCCATGTGGAGCCAGATCGACGACGAGCCCGGGCCGCCGTTGAAGGCAAAGGTGAGCGGCCGCGTGGAGCGGTCCTTCACGCCGTCGAGTTCGTACGCCATGAAGAAGATCTCGGCCTCCGTCTCGTCGAACTCGTCCTTGAGCGGCAGGACGCCGGCGCGCGCCGTGTACTTCAGCGTCTTGCCGCCGGCCACAAGCTCGTGATGCGTCTCGATCGGCGCGATGCCGAGAAGCTTGCGCCGCTTCTCCTTTGCCTCATCGCCCTTCGTCGGATCGGTCTTCGTCTCGTCGGTCATGTGCGCTCCTTGAACGTCGAATGTCCGGCGGATTGTAGCGGTTCCCCAACGGCAGGTGCCGCAACGCGCACAAGAACCGGCGATGATCGACGCGGCCCGCGGCCATGCCCTCGCTACGCAGGACCTACCCGGCGATTGGAGATCGACACGGGAACGCCATGTGCTGTGCTAAGTTCGTCGCTGCCTGGGAAGGACCCTCGGCTCTCTGGGGACCCATGACCGCCGCAGCTGCATGCCCCTGGCCTCGCGGAGTGTCCAGGCTCCTCCCCCGCATCGTTCCTTGCCATCTTCCTTCCCACGGATTCCGGCCCGCATCGTTGCGTTGCGTCGCTCCTCGCCTTTCCTCTCTTGTTTTCATCTTCTCTATGTGCTATACTGCAGCACAAGGAGGTACCCATGCACACCTCTCTCAGAGTCCTCTGCGTCGCGCTGCTGGCAGCTGCCGTCGCCGCCGTTCCAGCGCTCGGCGCACGCACGGAAAAGGTCATCTACGACGACGGCAGGGGCAACGCGCTCATCGCGCATGGCGGCACGAAGGAAGGCAGCGTCGGGCTAACGCGTGGACCCATTCATCGAGAGCCACGTGAACCGTCGCCCGCTGGGCGAGCGAGCCTCACGGCCACCCCAGAGGAAGTCCTCATCCGCTACCATGCCTGGAAGAACACGCCGTACGGCGATGCTGGCGTGACCGCGGAGTTCTGGACAGA
>JBFYQX010000095.1:0-9977 GCA_041302525.1 Candidatus Bipolaricaulota bacterium
CGCGGGAGCCTGGCCCGTGCCCGGGCAGCGGCTGGCACGACGTGGTCGGCTCTCCAGGCGCTGGGGGGGGCTGCGGCTGTCCGCGGTGGGCGAGACGCTCCGCGGACAGCTTGGGAGTCCGCGGCTGTCCGCGGTCCATGCATCGCTCCGCGGACAGCTTGGGAGTTCGCCCGGTTTGGTGGCTGGCGAACTCCTTCCTTGGGGCGGAGTCCCTCACCACACCGCCCTAACAGACTGCCCAAGGCGCGAAGCTGTGGGCAGTGTCGGGGGGCGGGAGGGATGGCGGCCGTCGGAGCCGCTGAGCGCTTCTCCGACGGCTAGGGAGTCTGCCGGTCTGGCGGTTGCAGACTCCAGACTTGACGCGACTTCGGCTCTCCGACGGCTTGGGAGTTCGCCGACTCGGCGGCTGCGAACTCCATCCTTGGAGCAGAGTCTCTCACCACACCGCCCTAAGAAGGAGCCCACGACGCACGGCCGTGGGCTCCTTCTTAGGGCGGGAGGATTCGAACCTCCGAATGGCGGCTCCAAAGGCCGCTGCCTTTCCGCTTGGCGACGCCCTAGAACGTCACGTCCTCGGTCGGGAAGGCGCGCACAGCTGCCGTCTCGCCGACGACTTCGTGGTACTTGTCTAGAATAGCGGTTTCCATCCGTAGGCGGAAGTCGTTGTCGATCGGATGCGCGGTGTCGCGGAACTCGCCGCCCTTGCCCTCGCGGCTGGGCATGGCGACAAACAGGCACTCCTTGCCCTGGATGATCTTCACGCTGTGCACAATGAAGACGTCATCGAACACAACCGAACAGAAGGCCTTGAGGTTGCCCTCGTCTTTCATCGGCCGGATCTCAACCTGGGTGATCTCCACCTTGGAACCTCACTCGATCCGTCGGGGATCTCCGATCTTAGCTACTGAACAACACCCTTTCAATCCGCTTGGTGGCTCCCGCCGATCTCGATCTCGGTCACGCCGTCGCCGCCCTGCTGGGGCGGGGCGTCCTTGAACGATGAGACGAACGAACACGACGCGAGGTAGCTGCGGACGGCCTCGCGCAACGCGCCGGTTCCTTTGCCATGCAGGATCCGCGCGTTCTGGAGGTCGGCCCGCAGGACCTCGTCGAGATAGGTCTCCAGTCCGCGCAGGGCCTCGCTCACGGTGAGGCCGCGCAGATCGAGCTGCAGGGGCACCTGGCTCGCCCGGGGCCACTTCACCTCAAAGCTGCGGCCGCGCGGCGCCGGCCGCGCCTTGGCCGGCCGCGGCATCGCCAGGTCGCTGACCTCGGTCGTCACGCGGATCCCGCCGTCCAGTTCGACGATGGCCCGGCCACGTGCGTCGATGTGCACGATGCGCCCGTCGCCGTCCACGCTGCGCACGTGAACGAGTCGGCCGGCTTCGGCCATGTCGGCTGGCAAGGGCTCGGGTTGCCCGATCTCCTCAATCACCACACGCTCGGCAGCCACCTCGGCGCGGAGCTCGGCGATTTCCTTCAGTTCGGCCTTGGCCTGCTCGGCCTGGAGCTCGGCGCTGCGCAGGCGCGCGAGGACGGTCTCGGCCTCTCGCTGGCCGTCCCGCAGGAATGCGTCGAGCGCGCGCACGCGCGCCGACAGCGCGCTCTCCTTGTCGCGTTCGATGGCCGCGCGCTGCGCCTCGAGGCCCTCGCGCAGCTCGCGCGCCGCGCGGCGTTCTCGTTCGGCGGCCTCGCGCTCGACGACGAGCAGCCTCCGCTCGCGGTGCAGCTCGTCGATGATGTCCTCGGCCCGGATCTCGCCGGCCGAGAGGAACTGGCGCGCCCGCTCGATCAGCGGCGCGCCCAGCCCGAGCCGCTCGGCAATAATGAACGCGTTCGATCGCCCGGGCACGCCCTCGATCACGCGGAACGTCGGGCTGAGGGACCCGAGGTCGAACTCCATCGACGCCGTCTTGATCTCGGGATGGCGGATCGCGTAGTACTTGAGCGGCGTCAGGTGCGTCGAGATGGCGACGAACGGCCCTCGCCCCAGCAGGGTCTCGATGATCGCCAGCCCGAGTGCGGCGCCTTCCTGAGGATCGGTGCCCGCGCCCAACTCGTCGAGCAAGACGAGCGTCTCGCCGTCGGCGTCGGCGAGGATGCTGACGATGTTCTTCATGTGCGCCGAGAACGTCGACAGGCTCTGCTCGATCGACTGCTCGTCGCCGATGTCGGTGCGCACGTGCGCGACGAGGCGCATCTCGGACTCACCGCTCGCGGGAATGGGAATGCCCGACTGGGTCATCAGCGTGAGGAGACCGAGGGTCTTGAGGGTCACCGTCTTCCCGCCGGTGTTGGGTCCGGTGATGATGGTCATCCGCCGGTCCCCGCCGAGCGAGAGGGTGACCGGCACCGCCCGGCCTCGATCGAGGAGCGGGTGTCGGGCCTCGTGCAGCGAGAACGTCGTCCCGAGCCGAGGCACGTTGCAGCGGTAGGCCTCGGCAAAGCCGGCCCGAGCGAACAGGCCGTCGAGGTGCCCCAGCACCACGCGATCGCGCAGGAACGCCGCCTCGCGAGCGATAAACGCGTCGGTCAGCTCGCGCAGGATCCGGTGGATCTCGTCGCGAATGGCGTCGGCCAACTCGGCGATGACGTTGTTCTCCGGCACGAGCCACGTCGGCTCGGCGTAGAGGGTTTGGCCGGTCGCTGAGCGGTCGTGGATGACGTAGTCGCTCATGCCGATCGCGCCGCTCTTGACGGGAACGACCAGCCGGCCGCGGCGACGGGTGACGAGCGTTTCGCTGACGATCTCCGGATTGCGCTCGATCAGCCCGCGCAGCTTGGTCTCGACGCGCGCCTCGAGGGCACGACGCTTGCGCACGAGCTCGGCCAGCTTCACCGACGCGTCGTCGCGGATCTCGCCGCGTTCGTCGATCGTCTTGCGGATGCGCGCGCCGATGTCGTCGCCGCCCGCGGTCAGCCGCCCGGCGTGCGCGCACAGGCGCGGGAAGCCGTCGTGCGCGCTGAGCAGACCGCGGATCGCCAGGGTCGCGTCGACGGTCTGCACGATGAGGAGGAAGTCCTCGCCGCTCAGCCCGCCGCCCTGCCGCGCCCGGTCGAGCAGCGGCGCCAGGTCGCGCACGCCGCCCAGCGAGAACCTGCCGGCAACCCCGAGGAATGAGGTCGCCTCGGCGACCTCGGCGAACGCGGCCTCGAGCGCCTCGCGATCCGTGCCCGGCACGAGCGCGTCCACGGCCTCCTCGCCGAGCGACGACGACGCGTGGGCGCGCACGAGCGCCTTGAGCCGATCGAACTCAAGGTCGCGAAGCGCCTTCTCGTTGGCTACCTGGCTCATGGCCCACTCCCCTTGGGACTCGGGTTGTAGCGCATCGCTCGCCGCGCATCAACGCGCCCGGCCCGGCTTGTGCCGATCCCACGGTTTCTTCATCATTGAGCGCCCTGTGCGGCCGCGACACCACCGCAAGGGAAAGGCGGGCGGTGCGTGTGAGACGGCCTGTGCGCGCATACAGCGCGTTGGTCAGTGCCATGGCAATCTGGGGGCTGTCGTTCCTCGCCACCAAGGCATTGCTGCCGACGATGTCCGTCTTGGCCCTCTTGCTCGCGCGGTTCGCGCTCGCCGCCGCCCTGCTCGGCGTCTACGGCCTGATCCTCGGACGCGGGACGCGACGTCTGCGCGTGTCGCGCCGCGACCTCGGCATGCTCGCCGTCCTCGCGCTCCTCAGCCCGGTCGGCTACTTCTTGTTCGAGACCTACGGCGTCGCGATGACCCAGGCGAGCCACGTCTCAGTCCTGATCGCCACCATTCCCATCGGCGTCTACCTCATCGCCTTCGTCCGCCGCATGGAGCGGGTCACGTGGCTGCGCAGCCTGGGAATCCTCCTCGCGTTCGGCGGCGTGGTCCTCCTCATCGACTCGTCGAGCGGCGAGGCCGGTGCCAGCCTCGCCGGCGACCTGCTCGTCCTCGGCGCCGTCGCCTGCGCCGCGATCCAGACCGTGCTCCTCAAGAGCGCGCTGCGCCGCGTCACGCCGCTGCAGCTCACCTTCTACCAGGCGCTCTTCTCACTCGTCGTGTTCGCGCCGCTCGGCGCGCTCGACGGCTTCGCGTGGGTTGGAGAGCTGTCGGCGCCGGGCTGGGGAAACCTCTTCTTCCTCGCCGTGTTCTGCTCCGGCATCGCCTTCCTCGCGATGAACTACGCGCTCGTCCACCTCTCGGCCACGACGGTCGCGGTGTCGGTCAACCTGGTGCCGGTCGTGACCCTCGCCGCTGAGGCGTGCTTGCTCGCCGTGCCTCTGACCGCGGCCAAGCTGGCCGGCACGGCGCTCGTCCTCGTCGGCGTGTATGTCACCGAACGCGGCGAGCCTCGCGCTGTCGCGGTCGCCGGGGGCGGAGGGTGAGGTTCAAGACGTTCGCCCGCGCGCTCGTCGTGCGACGAGACCCGGCACGCCGCGTGCTTGACCTGGCGGCCCCCGTGATCCTCGGCTCGCTGTCCTTCACCCTCTTGAGCGCCGTCGACACGATCATGCTCGGCCGCCTCGGCGAGGCGCCGCTCGGCGCCTCGGGCATCGCCGGCGTCCTCTTCTTCGCCCTCACCTTCGCCCTCGGCTCGCTGTCTGTCGGCGTGCAGGTCCTCACGGCACGGCGGTTCGGCGAAGGCGAGCACGCCAAATGCGGCGAGGTTCTGCGCGCCGGGCTCGCGCTGGCGGCCGCGATCGGCGTGCCGCTCGGGATCGCCGCCCCGTGGATCGCCCGGCTCGCCGCCCCGCTCCTGTCCAACGACCCGATCGTCTCGCAGCTGGGCGCCGACTACCTCGAGTATCGGCTCTTCGGCGCGGTCTTCTCGTTCTTCGGATGGACCTACGGCGCCTTCTTCGCCGGGATTGGCGAGACGCGCCGGCAGTTCGTCCACTCGGTGATCGTCACGGCCCTGAACGTGCTGCTCGACTACGGCCTCATCTTCGGGCGCCTCGGCCTGCCCCGCCTCGAGGTGGCCGGCGCGGCGCTCGCCTCCTCGCTCGCCGTGGCCGCCGGCACCGTCTACTACCTGGCGGTCTCGCTCTCGCCGCGCGTGCGGGCCGCGTACGCGCCGTACCACGGCAAGACGCCGCTTGGCGTCTGGGCTCGCCCGATCGTGCGCCTGTCCGCGCCCGTCGTCGCGCAACGCGTGGTGTCCCACGGCAGCTGGTTCGCCTTCTTCTTCGTCGCGTCGCGGATCGGCACCGTCGAGCTGGCGGCCACGAACGTCATCCGCTCGATCTACACGCTCTCGATCATGCTCGCCGTGGGCATCGGGACGGCCGCGCAGTCGCTCGTCGGCCACGCCCTTGGCGCGCGCCGTCCGGAGGACGCCGAGGCCTACGCGTGGGAGTCCGCGCGGCTTGCCGCCTACGCCATGGGCGGCGTGGGGCTCCTGTTCGTGCTGATGCCCGGCGCCCTGTTGCGTGTCTACACCGCAGAACCCGCCGTGCTCGCCGCCGGCCGCTGGCCGCTCTTCTGGCTCGGGTTCGTCCAGGCGTTCGCCGGCGCCGCGCTCGTCCTGGCGCAGTCCCTGCAAGGCGCGGGCAACACCAAGTTCGTCTTCTGGACGGAGCTCGGCGTCTGCACCCTCTTGTACTTGCCCACCGTGTACTTCCTCGGCCTGCGAAGCCCCCTCGGTTTCGCCGGAGCGTGGGTGGGCGAGTACGTCTACTGGATCGCGCTCACGCTCGTCATGGCGTGGAAGTTCCGCTCCGGCACGTGGAAGGCGATCCGCGTCTAGTGGCGGGTCTGCGTCACGAAGCGGTAGACCGCGTCGAGGATGCTGCTGGCGATCCGCGCCTGCACGGCCGGGTCCATCAGCAGGCGCGCGTCGTTCTTCTCGCTGAGGAAACCCATCTCGACGAGCGCGGCCGGC
Source organism: Candidatus Bipolaricaulota bacterium (assembly GCA_041302525.1). Classification (GTDB taxonomy): domain Bacteria; phylum Bipolaricaulota; class Bipolaricaulia; order UBA7950; family UBA9294; genus CAIOGO01. The sequence continues at coordinate 5,853 of JBFYQX010000095.1, forward strand.
ATGGTGGCGCGGGCCGTGTACAAAGTCGCCGTCTTCACGCCGCGATCGCGGCCGCCCGTGGCCCGACAGACGCTCGCCTGGAGCAGGCTGGCGAGGCTCTCGCTGCCCGTTGCGTCCTTCGCGCCTCGGGCGACGAGCGTCTCCACCCCGCGCGCCGTCGCGTCCGGCGCGGAGTTCGCGTGCAGGCTGACGTACGCCGCGGCCCGCACCTGGCGGGCCTTGGCGATGCGATCGCTCAGCTCGATGAACCGGTCGTCCAGCCGCGTGAGGACGATGCACAGCTCCGGGTAGCGCGCGGCCTGAAAGGCGACGCTGCGCGCCACGGCCAGCGTGATGTCCTTCTCTACGCTTGACAGGACGCCGAGCGCGCCGGGATCGGCGCCGCCGTGCCCCGCATCGATCACAACCACCACGGGCGGCTTGCCCACGGCGCCGCCGCCGCCGATCGCCACAGAGCCGAAGCAGAGCGCGATCAGGCTGATCGCGACGACGATCCTGTAGGGTCTCCTCACGCTCATCCTCCTTGGGTGCCCGAAGCGTACCCACTGCAGGCCGCGCCGCCGGGGGCCGCTGAGCGTCGTCGAGGTGACATTGGCGCTCTCCGCCGCCGGCCTCTGTCCCGGTGCTTGCCCCGCGCGACGCCCTCGGCTATCCTCACTTGCACATGAGAATCATTCTCAGAGGAAGGTCGCGATGACGCTACTCGATGCCGGGCTGCGCGCCCGCGTGCGAGTGACCCGGGTCGAAGGCGGTTTCGGCCTGCGGCGTCGGCTGGCGTGCCTCGGCTTGGCGGAGGGCGACACGGTCGTGGTGCTTTCGCGCGCCGCATTCCGCGGCCCGGTCCTCGTCGAGTCCCGCGGCGCCCGCGTCGCGGTCGGGCGCGGCGTGGCCCGTCGCATCGCCGTCACGCCAGCCAACGAGATCGTGGTGGGGTGCAACGGCAGCAACAGGAGGCCGGCGTGACGACCGACGCAAGCGCGCTGCGCAGTGCGCTCACCGCCTCAGGTCTTCGCCTGACGCGCGAGCGGAACCTCCTCCTCGACGTGATCGCTCGCCATCCGCACAGCGACGCGACCGAGATCCACGCCATCGCCCGCCGCAAGAGCCCGCGCATCGGACTCGCCACCGTGTACCGTACGCTGCGCGTTCTAGAGGAGCTGGGCGTGGTCGAGGCACGCCGGCTCGGCGAGGATCACAGCCACTACGAGGTGCGCCAGCGCGACCACCTTCACGTCGTCTGCGCGCGTTGTGGCGCGCTCGCCGACATTCCTCTGCCGATCGACGTCCACGAGGTTTCCCGCCAAACCGGGTACACGATCACGCGCGTGCGCCTCGAGGTCGTCGGCCTCTGCCCGGCCTGCGCCGCGCGAGAGCGCCGCTAGCCCCATGCGCATCGCGCTCGTCGGCCAACCGAACTGCGGCAAGAGCACGCTATTCAACCAGTGGGTCGGGGCCAAGGCGCACACGTCCAACCTGCCTGGCACGACGGTCGAGTTCCTCGAGAGCGACGCCCTGATCGACGGCCGCCGCGTCACGATCGTCGACCTTCCCGGAACCTACTCCCTGACCTCGCTCGACGAGGCCGAGGTCGAGACGCGCAACGTGCTCCTCGGCCCCTCGATCGACGCGATCGTCAACGTCCTCGACGCGTCGCTCTTGAGCCGCAGTCTCGAACTCACGCTCGAGCTCCTCGAGCTAGGCCGACCGCTCGTCGTGTGCCTGAACATGGCCGACGAGGCGAAGCGCAAGGGCGTCCAGATCGACGCCGACACGCTCTCGGACGCACTCGGCGTGCGCGTCCTGGTGACCACGGCCCGGCGGGGACTGGGCGTCAAGGCCTTGGCAACCGCCGCCGTGGCCGTCGCCGAGATCGGTCAGCCCGCGTGTCCGGTTGTCTTCTCCGCGGACGTCGAACGCGTGCTCCGCGCCGTCGAGACGGCCGCCGCCAGCGCCGAGCGGCCGCCCGGCGCCTCGCCCCGCCTGGCCGCCGTCAAGTTGCTCGAGCGCGACCCGTTCTTCGAGGCGTGGGCCGCCGAGCGTGCCGCCGCGGCCCTCGACGCCGTCGCCGGCGCTGCACCACCCCTTGAAGAGGCACGCGGCGCCGACCGCGCAGCCATCGTGGCCGCCGAGCGACACGCGCGCGCGATGGAGATCGCCGAGAAGGCCGCCACCGTCGGGCATCCGACGCTCACGTGGAGCGACCGGATCGACGCCGCAATCATGCACCCGATTCTTGGGCTCCCGCTCCTAGGCCTGGTTCTCTACGGACTCTTCCTCGCCGTGTTCTCCGGCGGGGCGCTCCTCGAAGCGCCGCTGTTCGGGCTGTTCGAGACGTGGACGGCGCGCATCGCCGAGCTGCTCGGCGCGGAGTCGTTTCTCTTCGCCATCGTCCGCGGCCTGGTCCTCGGCCTCGGTGGCGCCCTCGGGCTGGTCCTGCCGTACCTTGTCCCGTTCCTCGTCGGGATGACGATCCTCGAGGACGTCGGCTACCTGCCGCGCGTCGGCTACCTGATCGACGGGCTGATGCACCGTATCGGCCTGCACGGCAAGTCGGCGATCCCGCTCATCCTCGGCTACGGGTGCAGCGTGCCAGCCGTCATGGCGACGCGCATGCTCGACTCGCGCCGCGACCGGGTCGTGACCGCCACGCTCGCCGTTCTCACGCCGTGCGTCGCCCGCGCGACCGTCATCTTCGGCCTGGTCGGCGCGTTTGTCGGCGCCCACTGGGCGTTCGCCCTGTTCGTGGTCAACCTCGTCGTGATCGCCGCGGTCGGCCGGCTCCTCACTGTGATCCTGCCCACCCCAACGCCCGGCCTGATTCTGGAGATCCCGACGTACCGTGCCCCATCGCTGCGCACGGTGGCCGGCACCGTGTGGTTCCGCGTCCGCGACTTCCTCAAGACCGCAACGCCGCTCCTCGTGCTCGGCAGCGCGGCGATGAGTCTCTTGGACTTCGTCGGCGCGGACACCGTTCTGAACTGGATCGCTCGCCCGTTCACATGGGCGATCGGGATTCCCTTCGTCCTCGGGATCCCTCTCGTGTTCGGCGTGTTCCGCAAGGAACTGGCGCTGGTCATGGTCGTGCAAGCCGTCGGCACTGCCGAACTCGCATCGGCCTTGACTCGCGGCGAGATGGTGACCTTCACCCTGTTCGTCTTGTTCTACATCCCGTGCGTCGCCACCATCGCCGTCCTGCGCCGCGAACTGGGCTGGAGAGCAACCCTGGCGATCAGCGGCGGGACCGTCCTCATCGCCACCCTCGTCGGCGTTCTGTCGCGAGGGTTCTTCGCCTTCGTCGGATAGGGGCCAGACGCGGAGCGTGCAACCTAGCCCCTCTCGGCCCTGTCGCTCGCGCGGCGGCGAAGCTCGGCGACGTGTCGCTCCCTCGCCTCGTCTTGCTCGGCGCGAAGTTGTGCGTCGCAGGCAGCGAGCGCCGCGTCCCGCACCCCGTCGTCGGCGCCGCCCGCGGCAGGCGTGCCAAACCAGCGAACGATGAGCGCGGCGAGCTCGGGATCGATCGCGGCGGTCGCGTGCAGGCGCGCGAACGCCCGCGCGTTGACGCGGACGCAGAGGCCGTCAGCGTACTCAACGCGCAGATAGACCGCGCCGCGATCGTCCGGCAGATCGCTGCGCCCTTCCCAGCGCACCTCGCGCACTCGGCCCTCGCCCCACGCCGGGGATACGGGCGTCACCGTGCGCCCGCGCAACGCGCGCCAGCGCACGAGGTCGAGGTCGGCAAAGGCCGCAAAACAGGCGGCAGGAACAGAACTCGTGCTCATCCGGTTTCGCTCTCCATCTCGTCGATCCTACCGCCGGCCGCGACCGCGCGCCGGACGCACGGCCGCAAGCCGCGGCAGTCGACTGTCGCTCCACGGCCGGCCAGGCGGCCTCGCAGCCGCCGGCTTCGCGCCCTAGCCTCGTCCTTGTGGCCATCCGTGTCTCGCGAGGACTCCGTTCGATGACCGCGCGCTCGGCGCGCTGCGTGGCAGTCGGCGTCTCGCTCGTCCTCTCGGCAGCCCTCGCCGGGTGCGCGCTCGCGCCGCCCAGCAACCGCCCGCCGCACGCCATCGTCGAGGCGAGCGCCGTGCGCGGCGCCCCGCCGCTGGCCGTCGTCTTCGAAGGGGC
>JBFYQX010000106.1:0-3580 GCA_041302525.1 Candidatus Bipolaricaulota bacterium
CGCAACGCCAGGAACGTGTCGCGCGCCTCGCGGCGCGGCAACACGAAGAGCCACGCGCCGGTCGTGGCTGCCAGGATCTGCAGCACGTTCGTCGACAATACGGGGAACCCGCCGCTCATCCCCTTGAGGGAGAAGAGGTACCGCAGCGACTGCGCGACGACGGTCGCCAGGGCGAACCAGACGCCGCGCCGGCTGTCGCGCGCCTCGCTCGCGTCGCCCGACCGCCGCGCGCTGACGATGAGCAAGACGGCGCCCACGGTCACGACGACACCGAGCCACTGCAGGCCGGACAAGCGCTCGCCGAGCGTGGCCCAGGCGAGGAACGCGCTCGAGACGGGGATGAGCGACGTGACAACCGACGTCTTGTGCGGTCCGAGCAAGCCGAGCGCACGGAACAAGCAGGCGTCGGCAATCGTGAACCCCACGAGGCCAGACAGTCCGAGCCACAGCCAACGCCCGGCGTCGGCCGTCGTCGGCACGGGCGTGCCGTACACGACGGTGTGGGCCAACGCGAGGAACCCGAGCGCGAACAGCAGACGCAGCCGGTTCACGCGGTCGGCGCCGATGCGTCGCACGGCGGCCGTGAAGGCGAGGTAGCTCCCCGACCAGAGGATCGCCGTGCCCAGCGCCGCCCACTCGCCCAGATGTGTCACGCGTCCCTACTTGGCCAACGGCTCGAAGCGCGCGGTGAAGTGCCGCAGGGGGCCGGCGCCTTCGAGGATGCGGTACCCGGCGAGATTGTCCCGGCCCGCGCAGACGGCCTCGGCCGCCTCGGCCACGGCATCGAAATGATCGCGCGCGTACACGCGACGGGGAATGGCCAACCGGACGAGCTCGAGCTTCGGGTACACGGGGCGGCCGTCTGGGCCGTCGTGGGCGAACATCACGCTGCCGATCTCGACCGCGCGCACGCCGCCCTCGACATAAAGCCCGTTGGTCACGGCGAGCGCCGGGAAACGCTCCTGCGGGAACCCCGGCAGGATGCGCGCCGCGTCGAGGTAGACCGCGTGGCCGCCGACGGGCTCGAGGATCGGCACGCCGCGCGCACGCAACGCAGCGGCGAGGTAGCGCGTGTCGCCAATCCGATCGGCCAGGTAGTGCACGTCGAGCGCCTCGTACAGGCCGACGGCGATACAGTCGAGGTCACGGCCGGCCAGGCCGCCGTACGACGTGAACCCCTCCATGAGGATGAGCCGCTCGCGGGCGCGCTCGTAGAGGGTGGGATCGTTCAAGGCGAGGATCCCGCCGATGTTGGACAGGCCGTCCTTCTTCGCGCTCATCGTCATCCCGTCGGCAAGGCGGAACATCTCCCGCGCGATGTCGATCGGCGGCGTCTCGGCGTACCCGGGCTCGCGTTCGCGAATGAAGTACGCGTTCTCCGCATAGCGGCACGCGTCGAGGATCAAGGGCAGGCCCCGCGCGTGCGCCAGGCGGCTGGTCTCGCGCAGGTTGGCGAGCGACACGGGCTGCCCGCCCCCGCTGTTGTTGGTCACGGTCATCATCACAAACGGGACGCGCCCGGGACCGGCCTCGTCGATCGCCCGCTCGAGCTTGGCGAGGTCCATGTTGCCCTTGAACGGGTGCTCGGCGCGCGGGTCGTAGGCGGCATCGATCACGCAGTCGACGGGCGTGCCCCCGTTCGCCAGCACGTTGGCCCGCGTCGTGTCGAAGTGCATGTTGCTCGGGATCACGTGCCCCGGGCGCACGGCCGCCGAGAACAAGACGTTCTCCGCACCGCGCCCCTGGTGCGTTGGCAGGACGTAGCGGAACCCGAAGATGTCGGCAGCGGCCGCCATGAAGCGCTCGTAGCTGCGGCTGCCGGCGTAGGCCTCGTCGCCGCGCATCATGGCCGCCCACTGCTCTTGGCTCAGGGCTCCCGTTCCCGAGTCGGTCAAGAGGTCGACGTAGACGTCTGAGGAACGGAGGTTGAACACGTTGTAGCCGGCCGCGGCGAGGCGCTCGACGCGCTCACTGCGCCGCAACACGGTGATCGGCTCTACGACCTTGATCCGGTAAGGCTTGAAAGTTTCTTTCGACTGCATGGATTCTCCTCGCACAGGGACCGCCACGGAGCTTCGCACCACCTGCCGCAGGGCACGAGGAGAAACGGTGGGTGAGGGATGTTGCGGCGCGCGGCATCGACCGGGTCGAAGGCGCCGTCACGGATCCGGAAGTCCACTCTCGCGGAAACGCGCATCCCGTTCACCCCCTCAGTCGCCGTGTGATGGTAGGCCCGCCCGTCAGGTTGCGCAACCGGCGCGGTTGACGCCTTGCCATCCGCCGTCTACAGTGGCTCATCGACGGAGGCACACGATGTCGGCACAACCCGCAAACAAGAAGCAGCCTGCCTTGTCGTCGCGCCGCGCCCCCAAGGACGGCGCGTCGCCCGAAGCACTCGACGGCGCCGTGCGTCGCCTCGTGAAGAGCTCACGCCCCGCCGAGCGACGCGAGGCGTGCGCGTTGGTCATCAGGCTCGCCAAACGCGACGCCGCGACGGCCTTCGCGCACCTCGAGCCTCTCGCCCGCGACGCAGAACCTGCCGTCCGCGCCGCCGCGCTCGCGGCCGCGGCGCGCCTGGCGCGTGCGCACTTCGACGACGTCCTCGGAACCCTGGCCCTGTGGCGCGACAGCCAGGAGGAGCCGCTCCGCCGCGCGGCAGCCCTCGTCGCCGCGCGCAGCGCCGCGCCGGAGTGGCCCGGGCGGGCGCCCCATCTCGCCCGCCTCCTACAGCCGCTCCTCGGGGATCCCGCGCCGTCCGTCCGCCGCACCGTGACCACGTCGGCCCTTCCGGCCCTGCTGGGCGCGTACCCCGAGACCGCGTTCGAGATGCTCGTCGAGGCCTCGACGTCGAGCGATCCCGCCATCCTGCGGAGCATCGCCGCCGCGTTCGGCTCTCCGCCCGCCGCGCCGCTCGCCAAGCGGGCACTCATCGTGTTGCGCAAGTTGGCCCTCGACGAACGCGGCGCCGTGAAGCGCGCCGTCGTGTCAGCGCTCTGGCGGCTCGGACGACGGCGACCCGACATTCTGCGCCCCGAACTCGAGCGCTGGCTCGACGACGACGCGCGGCGCGCGGTCGCGCGCGAGGCCCTGAAGCGCCTGTAGCCGGCCCTGCTCAGGTCATGAACCGCGAGGCAAACACCATGTCCGAACCCAACACCCGTCCCTACTGCGCGCCCGACGACGAAGCGGCCTGCCGCCGCGTCTGGCACGAAGCCGGCTGGGTCGACGGCGCGAAACACGAGACGGCGTTCGCCGAGTTCGTCGAGAGCGCTCGCTCGCTCGTCGGGGTCATTGACGGAGCGCCAGAGTGCCTGGTGAACGTCCACCCCGGTTCCCTGGCGTACCTTGATCAGGATCTCCCGCTCGCCTGCGTCAGCGGCGTCGCGACGAGCCGCGTGGCGCGGCGCCAGGGTCTGGCCGCGCAGACGACGGCTGCCGCCCTGGCCGAAGAGGCGCTGGCCGGAACGCCGGTCGCCGCGATCGGCGTGTTTGAGCAAGGCTTCTACAACCGGCTCGGGTTCGGCAACGGCCCGTACCAGAACTGGTGCACGTTCGACCCGGCCCAGCTCTCCGCGCCGCC
>JBFYQX010000002.1:0-2925 GCA_041302525.1 Candidatus Bipolaricaulota bacterium
GACAACGCGCCCGCCTACGCACTCTACCGAAGCCTTGGTTTCGCGCAGTGCGACACCACCGTGCACATGCGAGCGCAGTCGGCGGCGCCGGCCAGTCCCGTCCGCCCACCGAGCAGCACGGCGCTGCGACGAGTGCTTCACAAAGAATGGCATCGCACGTGGAGGGCTCGCTTCGACCTCGCGCAGAGAGAGACGCCAAACGGTGTCCGCGAACTCCTGCCCATCTCGGAACACGAGTACAGGCGCCCCTGGTTCGTCCGCCTTCTCGGACCCGGCCTCGCCCGTCTCTCGGGTCAGCACATCGAGCGATGGCACGTCGAGGACGGGAAAGGGCTCATCGCTACGCTGTCGATCGCCGGCGACGCCGGTGGCAAAGGGACTCACGACATCCAGATTCACATCGACCCGGCACACGAAGCTTCTCTGGCGCCGCTCGTCGTCGAACGGTCTCTCGCCTCGCTCGCGGCGCTTCCGCCGTGTCCCGTTCTCTGCGAGACGCGGGCCTCGAATGAGGCGCTTCTCGCCGCCCTGCGAGGCCGCGAGTTCTCCGAGATGGCCGTGTGGCACACTCTCGCGCTGCGGCTCGACGCAACGTAGGTCGGGAAACGGACAGGCGGGCGGGTTGACCCGTCCGCCGCATGGACAACAAGCAAGAGAGCTAGGCTCTGCGAGCCGCTCTACGCGCCGCCGGCCGATCGCCCCGTCGGGCACGACCCGCGCGACGGCGCGAGTTCTTCGGCGAGGCGCTGGACGAGGCCGACGAAGCACGGCTCGTCGGCCGGAGCGCATTCAGCGTCGCCGCCCCGTTCCCGTCGCGTGACCCTTCCCACAACCTTGCTTGCACCCGGTATGTAGTGCGTCGACCCCGAACGCCTCGAGTTCCGCAGCAACGCACAGGCAGGACTGCATAGCTGCCCAGCCCAGCCAGCGCTGAGCAGCCAGCTACGTTGGCAACAGAGATCGCCGTGCAGCCCGCCGCAGCCAACGTGGAACGCAAGAGTCACGGTCTGATCCCGTCGTCCGTGGAGGCTAACGAGTGGGACCGGCCATGATCTCGGGAGGGAGGGTGTCAGCCTGTATGACTCCGCCAAGCGTGTCCGCCTCGTTCTCAGGCCACCGATCGAAGTAGCTGTCTGCAAAGGGGCGCGAGACGAGCGAGAGGCCCGCCTGAACGAAGGATGTCAGTCCCTCGGCCAGAAGGAAGAACGGGCCGTGCCTGTAGCCCTGCATCGTGTGGCCGTACTCATGCCTCACGGTGCTCTCCGTCAGGATTGACACGCTGACAAAGATGAACTGCCCCAATGAAGCCCCGAAGGGAGTCCTGGTCACGATGATCCTCATCTCGTTCATGTCGGCGGTTTCCACAACGTTTCCAGTGAGCTGGAGAAGCGCGTAGTAGAGAATCCCAAGGACGTTCTGCGGAAGACAGAACGTGGCCTGAGCGATGTCCCTGCGCACCCGCGACTCCCGTGAAATGGAGGGGATGTTGCGGACGCTGCGGGCAAGATCTTGCGACTCGCCAGCTGTGATCGCAGTGCGCTGGACCGCAGAAGCTCCCTGACTCGAGGGATCGACAAGGAGCGAGCTGACTTGCTCAACCGATTCTGCGCGGACAGGAAAGGATGGAAAGCCCGGAAGCAAAGTCACCGAGCAGACGATCAATACAATGGGGGCCAGTGTCCCTGTCACCCTTCCGCTTCGCATGAACCGAGGATATCAGGAGTCACCCGCGACGATGCAGCAGGAAGACGGCACCTTGCGCCGCCCGCTCCCGTCACGGCTTGACGCCAGCCCGACATCCACTCCGCTATGGCAAGTCGCGACGCGACATGGTGTACACTGCTGGTGTATACACCCCATGGAGGTGACCCATGCAGCGGACGCAGATCTACCTGACGCAGCGCCAGCGTGACGGATTGGCGGCCCTCGCACAGCGCGCGGGGAAGAACCAGAGTGAGCTCATTCGTGAGGCTGTAGAGCGCTTGCTCGACCGGTACGGGCCCGGCGGACGCAAGGCCGCGCTGACTCAGGCCGCAGGCATGTGGCGAGATCGCACGGACCTCCCTGACCTGACGTCGCTGCGGGCCGAATGGGATCGGAAGTAGCGATGGAACGACCCATACTTCTCGACACGGATGTCCTCGTCGACTTCCTCCGCGGGCACAAGCAGGCAGTCGCCTTTGTCACCGAGAACGCCGACCGGATCGTGCTGTCCGCGATCGTTGTCGCGGAGCTCTACTCCGGCGTGAGAGGCGATGTGGAGGAGGCTGCGCTCGGCGATCTCATCGGTCTCTTCCGAGTTGGCGACGTCACCTCGGAGATTGCCCGGTCCGGCGGTCTCTTTCGTCGCGACTACGGCACGTCGCACGGTGTCGGCCTCGCCGATGCTCTGCTCGCCGCCACGGCAGTATCTGAGGGTGCCGAGTTGGCGACGCTCAACGCCCGGCACTACCCCATGATCAAGGGAGTCCGACCCGCGTACCGGAAGCCGGCACAACGAGGGAGGGCGTGACCGGCCACTCACGGCGCTGAGGCGCACGGCAACTTGCCCTCTGCGCGCTCGCCACCGACGAAGCGCGCACGCCAGACGCTGCGCAACCGGTGTCGTCCGCCACTCTGCGTCGCAGAAGTCCTCCGCCGTCCCGCGCCCGACGAATTACGCCCAGGCGCTCAGAAAGCGTCAGCGCCACATGTCAAGAATCAAGGTTTGACCCCATCGCCCGGCTAGTACTTCGACCGCCCGGCCCTCGACCAGCTTCTCGCCGAGGCACGACAGGCCGCGCGCCGCTAGCCGATCGGAACGAAGGTCCCCATCGTCGTGTCGCCGTAGACGACGCAGGCTACCCGAGCGGCGCTACGAGCACCTCTAGCGAGTTCCACACGTTCCTTGTTCTTCCCAAGAGCCTTCTCTACACTCGCGTGGGG
>JBFYQX010000003.1:0-32587 GCA_041302525.1 Candidatus Bipolaricaulota bacterium
GCGGTGAGGCCGGGTATGGCCTCACCGCGCCAACGCACAAGAGAGAAGAGAGCTTCCGCCTCGCGGAAGCTCTCTTCACTGGTCGGGACGCCCGGATTTGAACCGGGGACCTCTTGCACCCCAAGCAAGCACGCTACCAGGCTGCGCTACGTCCCGGGCGCACCGATGGTACTCGCCGCGCCGCGCGCCGGCAATCGCCCCCTCAGCTCGACGCGCGGGGCCGCCAGGGCCGGCCACGCCCGAAGAGCCGGAGGCTCTCGCGGTACTCGTCGACCAGCGCCAGCGTGGCGGAGGCGTCCAGGCCGATCGCGCGAAGTCGGCGACGAAACCGCCACGTCGCCGCACGGCGCGCCAGGGGGAGCGACGCGCCGATCGCCGCCAGCGAGCCCAGGAGCCGCAAGACGAAGCCGACGCTGACCAGCACAAGAAGCGTGCCCTTCACGATCTGGAAGATGCGTCCGGGCAGGCGGAACAGCCAGGTCACTCGTCTTCCTCCCGCCGCGCCCCGCGCCCGCCCACGGTGACCCCGTTGCCGCGCAAGAGGTCGCGGAGATTGATCATGTAGCCGCGCGTCATCTCCAGCGCGTCCTCTCGCGGGATCCCCGCCTCGACGAGCTTGCGGTAGAAGATCCCGACCGCGTCGGCCATGTTCTCGGCCGCTTCCTTCGAGTACAGGATGCCGCGCAGATCTTTCAGCAGATTCGGGACCATGTCCGAAACGACGCTCAGGACCTCTCGAATCTCTTCTACCTTCCCTTCTTTCTCATCGGACCAATGGCTACTCACGTGGATCCTCCTCCTCTCTTGTGGTCGATCAGCCGCACGTCCCGCCCGAGCACGCGCAGGTCAGCCTTCACCGGGCTCCCGCGCCGCGAGAGCCACGCGCCGAGGCGGAACCCGAGCGCGAACGACCCGACGTCGAGTTGGGCCAGACGGCGCCCGACGACTTGGCGCGCCACGCGCTCCCACACGGCGTCCGCGGCGAACGGCTCGGCCGTCACTGCCGCGCGCACCGCGCTGCGCACGCGCAATCCCGCGGCCAGGTCGCGCAGACACGCCGGGCAGCTCGCCAAGTGCTCGGCGACCCGCACGCTCTCGGCGGGCGCGAGGCTCCCTTCGATGTACCAGGCCACCAGCTCGCGCGTCGGTTCGCAACCGCTCATGCCAGCGCCTCCGCCAGTTTCTCTCGTGCGTAGTACATGCGTGACTTCACCGTCCCCTCTGGAATCCCCAACACGCCCGAGATGTCCGCGTACGACAGCCCCTCGTAGAACGTCAGGAACACGACCTCGCGCTGCTCTTCCGGCAGGGCACGGATCGCGCGCAGGGTCCGCTCCCGGTCTTCGACGGCCGGCGCTGGGTCTGGCTCGACCAGGCGAAGCTCGGGAACCCGCTCGCCGCGCTTCTCCTTGCGCAGGAGGTCAAGCGCGCGGAACCGCGCGATGCCGAACACCCACGTCGAGACGCGCGACCGCCCCTCGAACGCGGCCGCCTGCCGCCAGACGATCACCATCGTCTCTTGGGCCACCTCCTCCGCGAGGTGGCGGTCGTGCAGCAGGGTGAGCGCGTAGCGAAAGACGCGCTCGGCGAGCCGGTCGTAGAGCCGACGAAACGCTGCGTCGTCGCCTGCTGCGACCTGCTGGAGGAGCCTTCGCTCTTCCCGGTCGCCGTCTTCGCGTGGGCTGTTCGCTATCGGAGTCTGCATCGCGCTGCGTCTGCCTTTCGAAGGTGGGTCGTTCGTGTCGGCAGGAAGGTTCACGGGACGAAGGGATCCGACCTCAGGCTGCGGGGAGCTCGAGCTCCGCCCGGCCCGACGCCAGATCGTAGAACCCGGCCACGAGGGCCAGCCGGCCCCGTTCGGCACCCTCGGCGAGGACCGGCGAGCGCTCGAGCAATTCCGAACCGGTCCGGCGGACGTGCTCGCGCGCAATCCGGTCGATCGCCTCGCTGTCGCTGGCCGCCGGCGCCAAGCAGCTGGGGCGAATCTGGCGGACGATCCAGTCGATCGCGTCGGACCCTCCGCCTCCGCGCACCATGGCGGTGACCGCCCCGCAACGGGAGTGCCCTAGCACGATCAGCACGGGGACCTTGAGGTGATCGGCCGCGTACTCGAGGCTCCCGAGCGCCGCCCGATCGACGACGTGGCCGGCCGTGCGCACCACGAACAGGTCGCCGAGCCCCTGATCAAACAGGATCTCGGGCGAGACGCGCGAGTCCGAGCAGGCGAGGACCGCGGCCTTCGGCGCCTGCCCGTCCAAGAGCGCGTGGCGATCGTGCGGACTGCGGCGCGCGCCGAGAGCGCGGCCGTCCACGAAGCGCTGATTGCCCTCGCGGAGTTCGTCGAGCACACGCTGCGCCGCGAGGTTCATCGCGCGCCTCACAGCCACGGGGCGACCGTGTCCGCCGTCACCCCGGTGGGCCAGCCGGAGTAGCGGATCCAGCCGTCGCGGTCGATCACGAACGTGTGCGGGATGCCCACAACGCCGTAGAGCGCCTTCACCGCCCGCGCGTCCTCCAACGTGCCGTACAGCATGTTCGCGAGCGCAAGCCCGTGTTCGAGCGCGTAGTCGCGCGCTGCGTCCTCGGACCGATCGATGCTGACGGCCAGGAGGACGACGCCCTGCGGCGCCAGCTCCTCGGCCAGCGCGTGCAGATCGGGGAGCGTCCGCGTGCACGGCTTGCACCAGCTGGCCCAGAAGTCGAGCAACACGATCTTGCCCCGCAGGGCGGCCAGACTGATCTCCGAGCCGTCGAGCGCCGCAAGGGCGAAGTCCGGCGCGAGCAGGACGGTCGGAGGCCCTGACGGAATCGCCAGAACCACGACGGCGATCGCCACCAACGCGGCAATGACCCACGGCGCGGCGTCTTTCATCCAAGACCTCCTCGGTCGGTAGGGGTGGCGCGAGTGTACCCCGCGCGAGGGCAGAGGGCAGGACAGGCGTCTACTCGGTGGGGGCCTGGGTCTCGAGCCGACCCGCGCCGACCGCGGCGCTCGAACGGGCATCCGAGCAGAGCGGCAGCTGTTCCTGAACGTAGGCCTGGACGGCCAGGTTCAGTTCCTCCACGAGCGAACGATCGTTGGCTTCAGCGATCAACGCAAGACGCACCAGCATACTCGCGTCGATGATCTCATCGCGACTCGGACGCACCGTCGTCCTCCTTGCGGTCGTGCACAAGACATAGCTCCAGAGTCGCCCTCAGGTCAAGTGGCGCGACGCCCTGGCGGGCACTCCGCGAGCCTCGCGGAACCGCGTACGCAGGAGGACTCGGGCTCTCAGTGCTGCACATCACGTCCGCGACCCGCGTCTTCTACGGCGGTCTGTTGCGCTTCAGGAACTTCGTCACCTCGCCACCCGCACGCACGGAACTCCGACGCGTGTACCTTCGCAGACATGGGCACGCGGGTCGCTCCGCGATGTGACCCGTGGGATATCCCGAAACCCCTTCTCGCAGTACAGGCTAAGGCATGTCGACCTCGCTCTCGGAGTTCGTCCGCGCGGTGTCCGACGCGACGCGCGCGCGCAACGCGTTCGAAGCGCGGCAGTCCGTGCGCGCCGGAATGCTTGACGTGCAGGCTCGCGTGCGCTTCCGTGCGCCCGACCGCCTCGCCGTCGAGTACACGACCTACGTGAACCCGCTCGGCGACCTCGAGGAGGCCTTCGGCGGCCACGCCGAGCTCGCGAGCGCTGACCTGGTCGGCGCCCTTCTCGCCTTCGACGGCCGCACCACGCGCGCGCTCACCCCGCAGGCTGGGCTCGCCCTCGTCACGCCGGGCCGCAGGCTCTACGAGCCCCTCCCCGAGACCGCTGTCCTCGCCGAGGTTGCCTTCCTCGATGACCTCGCGCGCGACTTCCTTGTGCGCGACGGAGGCGACACAAGCTGGGCCGGCCGCCCAGCGCGCGTCGTCGGCCTCCGTCCGAAGCGGCGCTGGGTCTCGTCGGTCTTCCGAGCGAAGACGTTTGCCCTGGAGCGCGCGGAGGTGACGCTCGATCTCGAGACGCTCTTCCCTCTGCACATCGAGTTCGTTCCGGAGCCGACCGCCGCGTTCGCCGCGCTCCTGGGCGCGGGAGAGCGCGTCACGATCGACTACGCCGACGTTCGGTTCGCCGCGCCGGACGACGCGGTCTTCGCGCCGACGTTCCCGGATGGCGTCCGCGTGTTCACCGAGGAGCGGCTGGCGCTCGACGCCGCGGCGTCTCTTCCGTTCCCCCTGCCGCTCGACGCGTTGCGCGCCTGCGGCTTCGCGCCTGACCTGGCGGTCGCCGTCGCGACCGTCGACGGCGACCGCGAGCGCGGCTACGCGACGCTCGCCTTTCGCAAGACGACAGACGACGGGCGCGAGGGGATCCTCGTGGTCAGGGTCGGCAACTTCGTCTCCCGCCTGATGGCCCGGCGTCGGGCCGCCGCGGGCGATCACGGCGAGTCAGTCGATCTCGCCGGGCGCACGGCGCGTTTCCTCGACCGCCGCCGCCTCCTCGTGCCCCCGCCCACCTCGGGCGACGCCGTCGCGCCAGACGTGGAGACGCTGGGCTTGCCGCTCCTCGCTGACCTCGCCTGGGAACACGACGGGGTGTTCTGGGTCCTCGCGTCAGAGGGTCTGCATCGCGACGAGCTGCTCGACGCCGGCCGCGCCATCCCCTAGAGCGGCTTCCCGCCGTCGCCTGCCGCGGGGACGCGCCGCAGGGAGCTTCGCATCCGGTCGACGTCTTCGACGAGCCGTGCGATGGTCTGCGCCTGCCGGCCGACCGTCGCCGCCAGCGCGCGGTGCCGTACGGCGAGCATCGCGTGGCAGGCGATGACCCGTCCCATCTGTACTTCGTCCGAAGAAAAGACTCGCGGCGCCGCGAACGTGAACAACAGGACGCCGCGCGCGCCGTCTGCAGATCGCATCGGAGTGGCCAACCCGCTCGCCGGGCGCGCGCCGGCGCTCCACTGCGTGGCGCGCACGCTGTCGATCTCACGGATCGCGCACACCGGCGCGTCGCCGAGCGCGAACGCCCAGTCGGAGGCGGTTCGCTCAAGGATCGGCCGCAGCGGCTCCTCTTCCCACGTCCCTGTCGCCTCGCGCAGGCGCGCCGAGGCCGCCAGTTCATCCCACTCGATGACCGCACATCCCGACGAGCCCGCCAGGCGCCCAGCGCACGCGCACAGCTCGACCAGACCGCCGTTCGACGCCGCGGCCGCCCCGAGGAGCGAGGAGAGGTCCTCGAGTGTCGACGCCACCACGCGGATGCCCGCGTCGACCCGTGGCGGGTTCCCGCGCGGCGCGACCCACGTCGTGAGCCTCTGTCTCCATCCCATGACTGGCTCCTTCCGCGACAGGTCGGAGTATAGCTTTAGCTTTCCGCACAGGCAATCCAACCGCTCATCCTCCGAACCGACAGTTTCTCGGACCCGCTTGACACGGCGGAATGCTGCCGCCACCCTTTGTGCGGGTGACCCTCGTGTCTGACGAACGTCTCGCAATAGACATGCTGCGACGCGAGATCGCGCGTCACAACTATCGCTATCACGTGCTCGACGAGCCGGAGATTCCGGACGCCGAGTACGACGCCTTGTTCGCACGCTTGCTCGAGCTGGAGCGGCGACACCCCGACTGGGTCACGCCGGACTCGCCCTCACAACGTGTCGGCGCAGCGCCGGCCACGGAGTTCACCCCGGCGCGGCATCGCGTTCCCATGCTGAGCCTGGCCAACGCCACCAGCGAGGACGAGCTGCGCGACTTCGACCGGCGCATGCGCGACCTGCTCGCGCAGTCAGCGTTGGCGTACGTTGCCGAGCCCAAGCTCGACGGTCTCTCGGTCGAGCTCGTCTACGAGGACGGCGTCCTTGTCCGCGGCTCGACGCGCGGAGACGGGATCACGGGCGAGGACGTGACCGCCAACCTGAGGACGGTCCGCACGATCCCACTGCGCCTCGACACCGACCGCCCTCCCGCCCTGCTCGAGGTTCGCGGCGAGGTGTACATCGAGAAGTCGGCGTTTCGCGAGGTCAACGAGCAACGCGAGGCCGACGGGCTACCGGTGTTCGCCAACCCGCGCAACCTGGCCGCGGGGTCGCTCCGCCAGCTCGACCCGCGCGTCACGGCCGCGCGGTCCCTGCGCATGGCCTGTTACGACGTCGGCGACCTCGACGGCCTCGAGCTGGGCTCTCAGCAGGAGCTGCTCGCTACTCTGCCCCGCCTCGGCCTGCCCGTGAATCCGCTGTACGCCGTATGTCAGACGGCCGACGACGTCGTGGCGTTCTACCGGCGCGTGCAGGGCGAGCGTGACGACCTGCCTTACGAGACAGACGGCGTCGTGGTCAAGGTCGACCGATTCGACCTCCGCCGCGCGGCCGGCACGGTCAGCCGCAGTCCCCGCTGGGCGGTCGCCGGCAAGTTCCCGGCAGAGCGCGCGGTCACCCGCCTGCGCGACATCGTCGTGAGCGTCGGACGGACGGGCGTGCTCACGCCGGTTGCCGTACTCGATCCGGTCCGCGTGCGCGGCGTCGAGATCACGAGCGCCACCCTGCACAACGAGGACGACGTGCAGGCCAAGGACCTCCGGATCGGCGACCACGTCGTGGTGCAGCGCGCAGGCGACGTCATTCCGCAGGTAGCTAGTGCGCTCCCCGAGCTGCGCGCGGGCGACGAGCGCGTCTTCGTGATGCCGCAGACGTGCCCAGCCTGCGGATCGACCGTCGTGCGGCTCGAGGGCGAGGCGGCGCGGCGTTGCCTGAACACCGTCTGCCCGGCGCGCCTAAAGCAGTCGGTCTGGCACTTCGCCTCGAAGGGCGCCCTCGACGTGCACGGCCTCGGCAGCCAGCTCATCGATCAGCTGGTCGACCGCGGCCTGGTGTCCCGCCTGGGCGACCTGTTCCGTCTTGACCGGCAGACGCTGGCCGGGCTCGACCGCATGGGGCCGACGTCGGCCGAGCGCCTGGTCCGTGCGCTCGAGGCGGCCCGCGACGTCCCGCTCGATCGGCTGCTCTATGGACTCGGCATCCCCGAGGTCGGCGCGTCGACGGCCGGGCTCCTCGCCCGCTACGCCGGGACGGTGGAGCGGCTGGCGCAGGCTTCGCGCGACGAGCTGCTCAGCCTGCCGACGATCGGACCGCACACCGCGGAGGCGGTGGTCGACTACTTCCAGAACGAGGAGAACCGACGGACGCTCGAGGACCTCCGCTCGGTCGGCCTGCGCATCGCGGCCGTCGAAGCCGGAACGGTGGCTGCCGGCCCCTTGGCAGGCAAGCGCCTGGTGTTCACGGGCACGCTGTCCGCGATGACGCGCGACGAGGCGAGCGCCCGGGCGCGCGGCCTCGGCGCGAAGGTCGTCGACGCGGTCAGCCGGAAGACCGACTACGTCATCGCCGGCGCCCAGCCGGGCGGCAAGGCCGAGACAGCGCGAGCCCTCGGCGTCCCCGTCCTGAGCGAGGACGAGTTCTGGAACCTGATCGGACGGCCCGATGCCTAGCTCGACCCTGCTTGACGCGACGTACGACGAGCTCGCGCGCCGGCTGGCCGCCCGCGGCTGCCCGCGGTATCGAGCCGACCAGGTCTGGAAGGCGGTGTTCGTCGAACTGGCCGCGAGCTACGAAGCGATGACTACCCTGCCGCGCGATCTGCGCGCCCAGCTCGCCGAAGACCTTCCCTTCACGCCCGTTCGCGTCGCGGGCGAGGTCGCCACGCCCGACGGCGCGACCCGTAAGACGCTGCTTGCGCTGAGTGACGGCGAGACGGTCGAGATCGTGACTATGGACTATGCCGAACGTGCCACGGTCTGTGTCTCGTCTCAGGTGGGCTGCGCGATCGGGTGTCCGTTCTGCGCGACCGGGCAGTCCGGCTTTGTCCGCGACCTCTCGACGGGCGAAATCGTGGCGCAGGTCCTCATCGCGGCGCGCGACCTGCGGGAACGCGGGCGGCGGCTGTCGAACGTCGTCTTCATGGGGATGGGCGAGCCCCTGGCGAACCTCGACGCCGTGCTCGCGGCCGTTCGCACGCTCAACGACCCACGCGGCTTCGGCCTCGGAGCCCGCAGCTTCACGGTGTCGACTGCGGGCGTCGTTCCCGGCATCGACCGACTGGCCGAGGAGCCTCTTCAGGTGAACCTCGCCATCTCGCTCCACGCCGGCGAGGACGCCCTGCGCGACGTTCTCGTCCCGCTGAACCGCAAGTACCCGTTGCGCGTCCTGTTGACGGCGTGCCAGCGCTATCTCGCGCGCACGCACCGGCGCCTCACGTTCGAAATCGCCCTGTTCGCCGGGCTCAACGACCGGCCGCACCACGCGCGCGCGGTCGCCGAACGGCTCCGCGGCCTTCTCTGCCACGTCAACCTGATCCCGGCGAACCCCATCAGGGAAGAGCGGGACCTGCAACAGAGCTCCCCGGCCGCCGTGCACGCCTACGCTGAGATCCTCGCCACGGCCGACATTCCCACGACGGTGCGCGACAGCAGAGGCGCGGAGATCTCTGCGGGCTGTGGGCAGCTTCGCGCTCGGCGGGCCTAGCTCCGGAGAAGGCTGCGGTAGACGTCGAGAGCGCGCGCCCCCCAGCGTTCGGTGAGGCTCTCCGTCCCCTCTTTCACCAGCTGGCGCGCGCGCTCACGACTCACGTCCATGATCCGCCCGACATCGGCCAGGCTGTGCGGGTAGCCGTCCTCGATGCCGTAGTGGAGACGGAGGGCCAGCGCTTGGCGCGCCGGCAGCCCGCTGAGCAGGGTCTCGACCTCCTCGCGGAACAGCAACCGCAACGCCTCGTGCTCCGGTGACAGCCCCTCGTCGGCGATCCGCTCTTCGAGCGACTCGTCGTCCTCCCCGCCGGCCGGGCGGTCGAGCGAGACGATCTCGCTGACCTCTCTCTCGACCTCTTTCAGACGTTCGGCGGACAGCCCGGTTGTCTCGAACACGGCGCCTTCGTCGACCGGCTCGTCCTCGCCGAGGGCGCGGATCTCGGACATGCGGCGGACGGCGCGGAACATGTAGTCGGGGATGCGAATCATGCGGGCGTAGGTGCCCATCGCGGCAAGGATCCCGCGCCGCACCCACCACGTCGCGTAGGTCCCGAGGCGGAACCCCCGCTCGGGGTCGTACCGATCGACGGCCTCGATCAGCCCCATGTTCCCCTCTTGGATGATGTCGGCCATCGGCATGCCCGTGTCGGCATAGTCCTGAGCGATCTTGGCGACGAGGCGGAGGTTGGACACGATCAGCCGCTCGCGGGCCCCGGCCACGCCGCGCGCCATCTGCCGGGCCAAATCCCTCTCCTCTTCGCGCGACAAGACGGGAAACCGCGCGATCTCGCGATAGTAGATCGCGAGGACCGACGGTCCCCGCTCTGCGCTCTCCGCGTTGGTCTCCAGCTCGCGGTCGGGTTTCTCTGCATCGCCGTTCGGGCTCATCGTGGCCACTTTACGGCACAGGACTTCGTGATTCCATCGTGCCGCCGGCCGGGTCGGTCGCCACGTCGAGGACGTCGAGTTCGCACACACGGGCCGGGCACCCCACGAGTTCCGCCAGGCTCGGCGCAGTGCGGCCGTCGTCGCCGGACACGAGTTCCTTCACGTACAGCCCGCCCTCCGTGCGGAACGTCACCTCGGCCTCCTGCTCGGCGACGAGCGCGCCCTGAGCCTCATGCAGCCGGCGCGTGCGAACGAGGTCAGCGCGCCGATGCGCGACGCGCTGCGGCGTCCGCTGCGCGATGTCCCCGACCAGCGCCGCGAGTGCCGACTCGAGCTGGGCCGGCGTGACCGGCCGCTCGAACACCACGCGGGCTCGGTACGACTTGTCCGCCGGCGTCTCCTTCACCCAGCGCACGGCATCGCGCGCGGCGAGGCGTAGCCCCACCACCTCCACCCTGCCCGCCGCCTCCGCGTTCACCTCGCGCTCGACCGCACCCACGTCAACGGACCGCCGTCGCGGCGCGCAGAGCTCCAAGGCAAACGGCCGCCCCCCGCCGAGCATCCGCGCGTCGATGTCCTCGCGGCCGGCGCCGTGAAGGACGGCCGTCTCGGCTTGCGCCGCGCGAACGCTAGGCCCGGCCATCCACTCCTCGACCGACTCCGCGTACTGCTTGCCCGTGCCGCCACACGCGTCGCAGCCGCGGCCGCGGCACCGACGGCACGGCCAATGCGTCTGAGGAATCCCGCGCGCCAGCTTGCGGTAGCGGCCGGCGAGGAAGAGGGACGCGATGCGCAGCTCGAGGCCGCCCGTCTCGACGTCGAGGGTGAACCGGACGTCCGGATCGTCGAAGTCCACGGTGCCGTGACCCACGAGGGCCTCGAACGCCTTGCCCACCGTTCGGTTCCAGGCGTGTTTCTGCGGCTCGGCGTGCGCCAGGCGGAACCGCTCGACGAAGTACTGCTCTGCCTCCTGCCAGCGAAGCGACGGCTTGACCGCGAACAGGTACGTCGAGAACTCGATGCCCGCCGCGCGGTCGCGCGCCTGCGCCGCCCATCGGGCGGCCTCGGCGAAGAGGTCCTGACACACCCAGCAGCCGCCGGCCGTTCCTCGCACATCGGCGAGGCCCAGCACGGTGCGCAGCGCCTGCCCGCGTTCCTCGTTCGTCCAGCCGTGCCCGAGCCGGCCGAACGCGCTGCCCAAGCAGGCGTCGCAGATCGGGCCGGCTTGGACAATCTGGCGAGCGGTCGCCAGCACGTCGCCGAGAAGCTGCTCGCTCATCGCGCCTCGAAGTCCCGGTAGATCACCATGGCCTGATCATCGCGAACGAACCCGACCGCCGCCAGATCGTCCGCCGCCTCGCTCGCCGCGGCCGGCACGCCGTTCCACGTCTCGACGCGCACCCGCGCCGGGCGCCCCGCACCGCGCACGAGGCGTGGCAAGAGGGCGACGGCCTCCCGTCGTTCGCTCGCCGTCAGCTCCTCGGATGCCACGAGGCGCCGGCCGTAGGCCTCGACGGCGAGCCGGGGACGTCCGCCCCCGACCACCAGGTAGTTGCCGGGACCGCGGCGGGGCACTCCCGCCGAGATCATGCCCTCGCCGACCAGCAGCGCCGGGTCGAGCACGCTCAGGAGGCGCAGGCCGCCGCGCGGCGAGGGCCCCTGCAGCGCGTCGCGCGCCGCGCGGTCGACGAACTGGGGAGCGCAGAGGCCGCTGACAAACAGCCCGCGGTCCAGCTCGCCGGCCCACTCCATGCGCGACAACAGCGGGTACGCCGCGGACCAGCGAAGGCCAAGCGGGTCGCGCGCCAGCACTTCGCGGCAGGCGAACCCGCAACGCGACACGACCGCCTGGGTCTGGCGCACCCACAGGGACTCGAGATCGGTCGGCGCGCTCGGCCCGACGACGGACCAGCGTCCCAGTCCGGGCGCGGGCGCGCCGCGGGACGGGCCCGCGCGCTGCGCGGCGACAAGCGCATCGTTCGTCACCCAGCTCCGCCACGTCAGGTCCCACAGAGTTTCATCGACGGCGACGGCCGACGCACCCAGGTCGCGCGCGATGTGGTGCAGAAACGAGGCGCCGCGCGACGTCAGGTACTCGGCCACGCGGGCGGCCAGCCCAACCGGGTCTCCGTCGCGCGCCGGCAGGAGCTCGGCAGCCGCCTCCACTGGCGCGAACCCAAGGAGCCGCGTGCCGCCGGACCGCGCTCCGCGCCACTCGAGCGCGCCGGCCCGCACCAGCGGGTCGATGCGCGCGCGTTCGCTCGCCTCGATGCGCGCCGCGAGGAGATCCGGCCAGGCCGCCACGGGAGCCAGCCAGCCGGCCAGCGGAGCGAGCGCCTCACGGACGGCCGTCGCACCGACCAGGGGCTCCTCGACGTGCTGGCGCCGCAGGACGTAGGCCTGTAGGGCTTCGAGGCTCGCCGGTACCGACTCCCGCCGGCGTGCCGAGGCCGTCATCCGCCGGAGGCCGACCAGCACGTCGCCGTCGACGAATGTGCCCGATCGACCCGGCAGATCGACGCGCACGATTCCGCCGTCGGCGAGGACGAGGTCGGCAAGGTCGGCGGGCGCGCCGGGATACCGCGCCCGCAGTGCGTCTTCCGTCTGCCCGGCGTGCGCCCGCACAGAGCGACGCAAGAGCGGGCCCGCCTCTTCCCGGCGGTACGTTGCAACATCGTCGGCAGCGACCAGTCGCTCCTCGCCGAGCCAGTCGGTCGTGATCCGCCGCAGGCGTCCCGTCTCCTCGAGTTCGGCGAGCGCCGCCGCGGCCTCCGGCTCGCAGCGGGCGCGCAGCTCGGCCTCCGTGAGGTCGCCCACCCGCTTGAGCAGGTCGACGACCTCGGCAGCGTCTCGCGCGCGGTGAGACGGCGCGAGACCCTGCAGCCGATCGTCCATGAGCCGGATCGCCTCGTCGCTCACCAGATCGCCGGCCGACCTCGCGCCGTGGAGCAGGCTGCCAAGCAGGTCCGCGTCGACGGGCACGGCCCTCGCCAAGGGCCGATCGGTCTCATAGAGGTACTTGCCAACGAAGTCGAGCACGAGCCCCGTCGTGAACGGAGACGGGCCGCGCGCACGGCGGACGACGAACCGCGCCTCTCCGGCGGCCACCTGCGCCAGGAACGCCGCGAGCGACTCGACCGGGAGCGCGTCCTCAAGGATCTCGCGAAACGTCTCAGCCACGATGGGGAACCGCGGGTGCTCGCTCGCGTAGCGTAGGAGATCGTGCGACTGGAGTCGCTGCAGCCAGAGCGGAACGCGCCTTCCCGGCCGCGAGCGCGGGACGAGCAGCGCGCGGCCGGCGTTGCGGCGGAAGCGAAGCGCGAAGTACGGGGAGTCTTGCAGCTCTTCGAGGAGCCGCGCGCGCACGTCGCCGTCCTGCAGCGCCGCGAGCGCCTGTTCGATCGCCGCGAGACCGAGCGGCCCGGGGCGCAGCAACACGCCGTCGTTGGACACCATCCCTTCCGGCGGTTCGACCCCCGCACGACGCAGCTGGGCGCGCAGGACGAGCCACAGGGCGACGTGAAACGAGCGTCCGAACGTCGACACGATGGCGACCCGCAGATCGCCCTGCTCGTTGGGAAAGGCCTCGACGACGACCGTGCGGTCGTCGGGCAGACCGCCCGCCGCGTCCTCTTCGGCAAGAAACTCCGAGAGCGACCGCGCCGCGTCTCCGTCCAACGCGCACTCGCCCTGGAGCCACGGGACGAGGTCGCCGGCCACCCGTCGCGCCGCGCACTCCGCGAGGAACGCGCCGAGGCGCTGCCCGAACTCGACGTCGTGCCCGAGGCCGTCGCCTTTCCAGAACGGTAGCTGGGCCTCGTCCGCCGTCGACGCCGTGACCACGACCCGGTCCGCGCGGATGTCAACGATCCGCCACCGTCCCGTGCCGAGCACGAACGTGTCCCCAATCCGCCGTTCGAACACGAACTCCTCGTCCAGCTCGCCGAGGCGCGTCGCCCCATCGTCGAGGACCATCGCGTACTGCCCGGTGTCGGGAATCGTCCCCCCGGCGCCGATCGCCGCCGGCAGCGCCCCGGGGAGCGCCGTCACGCGGCCGGCGCTCTTCTCCCAAAGAACGCGGGCGCGCAGCGCGGGGAACGCCGGGCTGTGGTACTCGCCGGCAACCATCGCCAGCACCGCGTCGAAGCTCGCGCGCGGCAGACGGTGAAACGGGTCGGCCTGGCACACGCGTGCGTAGAGCGCGTCGGCCTGCAAGTCCTCGGCGGCGACCATCGCCACCACCTGCTGAGCGAGCACGTCAAGCGGGTTCTCGGGCACATGGACCTGCGAGATCTCGCCGCGCAGCATGGCGCGCGCCATGGCAGCCATCCGCAAGAGGTCGTTGCGCGTCTTCGGGATCATCCGCCCCGCGCTCCGCGCGCCGAGCGCGTGCCCGGCGCGGCCAACGCGCTGGAGCGCGCTCGCCACCGACGTCGGCGTCTCCACCTGGCAGACAAGGTCGATGGCACCCATGTCGATGCCCAGCTCGAGGGACGCGGTCGCGACGAGCGCCGTCACGCGGCCGGCCTTGAGGTCGTCCTCCATCTCGCGCCGTGCCTCCTTGGACACGCTGCCGTGGTGCGCGCGTACCAGCCGGTGGCCGGCCCGTCGGTTCATCTCCGCCGCGATCCGCTCCACCGCGCGGCGGTTGTTGGCGAAGATCAGCGTCGATCGATGAGCGCGCGCAAGCTCGAGCAGGCGGTCGTAGATCGCCGGCCACACGGACGGCGTCCCGTCCGCCGCCGCCCGCCCGCGCAGGTCCGGCAGCGGTGCGACGACCTGCAGATCGAGGTGCTTGCGGATGCCGCAGTCGACAATCGTCACTGGCCGCGGGGCGCCGGCCGCGTCGTATCCACCGAGGAACTGCGCCACGCGCTCAAGCGGCCGCTGCGTGGCCGACAGTCCGATCCGGACGAGGTCCTGCCCCGCCACCGCCGCCAGGCGCTCGAGGAGGAGCGCCAGGAAGCTGCCGCGCTTCTCGCCGCACAGCGTGTGGATCTCGTCGACGATCACGTAGCGCACGGTGCGCAGGATCTCGCGCGACCGCCGCGCGGTGAGGAGCAGGTGGAGCGACTCCGGGGTCGTGATCAACAGCTCGGGCGGCCGCCTCAGCATGCGCTGGCGGTCTGCCGGCGGCGTGTCGCCCGTCCGCACCGCCACGCGCGGCAGCGACATCGGCACCCCCATCGCGTCGGCGCACGCCTGGATGCCGGCCAGCGGAGCCTCGAGGTTGCGTTCGATGTCCGCCGCCAGCGCGCGCAGCGGCGAGACGTACACGGTGTGGACCCCGCGCAGCACCCCCGCCGCCTGCTGGCGCGCGGCGAGCTCGTTCACGGCATACAGGAACGCGGCAAGCGTCTTTCCCGACCCGGTCGGCGCCAAGATGAGCGTGTTGCGGCCGCGGGCGATCTCGGGCCAGCCTCTCTCCTGCGGCGGCGTCGGGGCGGCGTAGGTGGCCGCAAACCAGCGAGCGACCGGAAGCGAGAAGAGATCAAGCACCGAGGTCATGAACCCATTCTCCGAATCCGCGCCCGGCCGTCAACGGGACGACGCGCGGCTCGACGTCCGCTATCCTTCGGCTCATGCCGATCTCCGATCCTGCGGCCGTCCACGTGCTCGACACGCACCAGTTCGGCGCACCGCGCACTGGATGCGCGTACCTGATCCGTGGAACGAAAGCCGCCGTGGTGGACGCGGGGACCGCCGCGAGCGCGCCGCGCCTGCTCGCGTCGCTCCGCGGCCTGCGTCTGGAGTACCTGTTCATCACCCACGTCCATCTCGACCACGCCGGCGGCGCCGGGCACGTCGTGCGCGCCCACCCGGAGGCCACGGTGGTCGCCCACCCCCGCGCGATCCCACACCTCGCCGACCCGACGCGGCTCGCTGCGGCCGTCGATGCCGCCAGTCCGAGCCTCGGCCCGCTCTACGGCCGGCCGATCCCCGTGCCGGCCGATCGCCTCCACGCGGCGGGTGACGGCGAGACGTTCGCGCTCGGCGGCCGTGAGATCCAGGCTGTGTACAGCCCAGGCCACGCGCCGCACCACGCGTGCTTCTTCGAGCCGTCGGAGGGCATCCTGTTCCTCGGTGACGCCGCCGGCCACCGCGGGGTTCCCGTCGCGCTACCGCTCACCGTCCCGCCGCGCTTCGACCGCGTCGCCGCGCGCGCGTCCATCGACCGACTGCTCGCCCTGCGGCCGCAGACCCTGGCGTTCGCCCACTTCGGGATGCATGCCGGCGATGCGACCGCCTGCCTCGCCGCGTACCCCGACCGCGTCGACGGCTGGCTCCAGCGCGTCGCCGCTCTGCGCGGCGACGTGGGAGAAAGAGACGTCACGCGGTCGCTCCTTGCCGAATCGGAATTCCGCGGGCTTGCACCCATAGACCAGGCGCTCGTCGACCTCTGCGTTCGCGGAGCGCTGCAGACCCTCGATGCCGACGGGCCGCTCTAGGTCGGCACCATCGACGCCCGGCGGTCCTCGCCGAGGAGCGTGACCAACTCGCACGATGCGGCCCACCGCGACAAGGCACGCTGGCCGTACTTGGCCACGATCTGCGACGTCTTGAGGTTCGTGGCGATCGCCGTCGGCTTCATAGCCCGGTACCGCCAGTCGACGATGCGTTCCAGTTCCTCGAGCACGAAGTCGGTCACCCGCTCGGCGCCGAAGTCGTCGAGCACGAGGAGGTCGCAGTCGCGACAGCGGCGCGACACTTCCTGAACGCCGCGCGTGATCTCAAGCCGCAGCTCACACACCAGATCGAGGAGCGGCCAGTACTCGACGAGCACGGTGCGATCGATCTCGTCGGCGTCGAGCGTCGGCGCGACCTCACCCGGCGGCGCCTCGCCGCCCGTTCGCTCGGCGTTCTGCAGGATCTGGCGCAACGGCGGGACCCGCCGCAGCTCGCCCGCCGCGGTCTCGTCACGCTCCGCGCGGTGCCCGCCCCGGTGCGCGTCGAATGCCTTCAACGTGGCCACAAGGAGGTGGGTCTTACCGACCCCGTTCTTGCCCATGAGGAGGACGCCCGGTCGTCCCTCCTCGGCCAGCCGGCGGCACGCGGCATAGGCCTCGCGGTTCTGGTCAGTGACGTCGAAGTTGTCGAAGGTGCAGTATGCGAGGCGCGCGCCCATCGGAGCTCCGCGAATCACGCCGATCCTCCTTTGACCCGCCGCTCGTAGATCGCGGGATCGTGTCCATCCGGCCGCTGCAGCGGCCGCAGGCCGCCGCCCGGCGGCCGGCCCCGCGCGTCCCAGTCGCGCGCCATCGCCAGGTTGCGCTCGAAGTTCTTGGTGTTGAACGGCGTGACGCTGTCGAAATACCGCCGCGACTCGTCCTTGCCGCCGTCGACGGCCGCCAGGTACTCCAAGACGAGCATGAGGTCGCCCTCGCCGTACCCTTCCCGCAGCCGCCCGCGCATGTGCTCGGTGTTCTTCGCGTGCCGCGCGGACAGCGGCGTGTACCTGGCCCACGTCCAGCTCGCCTTCCGCAGCTCGTTCAGGCGTCCCAAGACGCGCTCGGCCGCCGCCCGACTGGCCTCGTCGCCCGGCGGCGACTCACGGCGCGCCGCCGTCGCGGGCGCCTGCCGAGCCTCGAGCAACGGCAGCGCGCTGGTCTCTCGCATTGTGCCGGCAAGACCCGCCCCGCCCGGCGTGCGCGCGAAGTAGCCGGCTGCCTCGAGCTGCCGCAGCGCCGCGTCGACGTCGCGCGGCCGGTCCCCGGCTCCCGCCAGCGCCAGCGCGTCAACCTCTCGCTCGCCGCTCGCGAGTAGGGCCGCCAACAACCCTTTGGCCCGCAGAGACAGGCGCGGGTCCCGAAGGAACGCCCGCGGGAGCGCGACCCGGTCTTCGTCCCGTTCGATCTCGATCATCAGCCCCCCGCTCGCCCCAGCGTAGCAGCCGCGGCCTGCCCGCCGCAAATCCCGGCTAGGCGGCGTGAATCTCAATCACGTCGCGGTCTTCCAGCCGGTGGTCGGAGGGCACCTGCTGCCCGTCGAACCGCCCCGACCCCCAGATGCGCACGTACTTGAGCCGCTCGGCAAACTCGCGATGCACCATCTGCACGACGTCCAGGACTGTGCTCCCGATCGGAAGCGTGTACGGCTCCTCGTAGTCGGGCTTCTTGCCCGGCAGCTTCGTGTAGACGCGCAAGACCCTGAGCGCCTCGAACGCCATCCGCGCGAAGCCGTCGAGCCCTTCCCCGGTGCGAGCCGACACCGCCACGCCGGGAAAAGGCAGGCTGCGCAGGATCGCCGCAGCGTCCGGGTCGAGGTCCGCCTTCGTGACCGCGATGCGCGCCGGCACACGGGCCGCGCCTCGCTCCTCCTCCACCACTGCCTCCGGGCGTGCGGCGACCAGCTCGATGCGCCGCTCTTCGGTCCACAGGAGAATCTCCTCAAGGTACGTGTCGACGAGGTCGCGCTCGTCCGCGGCCACGGTGAGGATCGCGACGTCGGCCGCGCGGATCAGGTTGTACACCCACGGCTCGGTGTACTCGGCCGAGAGGGGCGGCAGGTCGACGAGCTGAATCCTCACGTCCTCGAAGCGCATCATCCCGGGGACCGGGACGAGCGTCGAGAACGGATAGTCGGCGATCTCGGGCTTCGCGTTCGAGAGCGCGGCGATGAGGCTCGACTTGCCGCTGTTCGGTGGACCGACGAGCACCACCTGGCCGGCCCCTTCCTTCGGGACGTGGTCGTGCCCGCCTCCGCCTCGTCCCTTCTTGGCACGAAAGCTCGCCTCTTGGAGTTTGGCGATCTGCTTGCGGATGTCGCCCACCATGTGGTCGGTCCCTTTGTGCTTCGGGATGGTGCGCAACATCTCTTCGAGCGCGAGAAGTCGTTCGTCGGGTTCCTTGGCCTTGTGGAACCGCTCGCGCGCCTTGATGAACTGGGGCGTCAGGTTGGCTGGCATCCGTCGCTCCTCGGGCAGAGAGTATCCACGCGCGCCGCCTCCGACGAGCCGCCTACTCGTTGTGCGGGATGCGGATTGTGCTCCCCCCGATGAACTCGCGCACGACGGCGTCGCCGGGGATCACGCGGTGATCGTTGACCACATCGAGCGGCAGACCCTCGATCGAGTCGAGCAGGCGCGACACACGCCGGTGCCGAATCTGGGCATCGAGGAACGAGGGGTATCCCCTCAAGTCCGCCGAGGTCGGCCAGATGCCGTCCGCGCTGGCGAAGAACGGCTTCAGCGCCGGAAGGTCGAACGGCATGCCGCCGTTGATCGCGACGTCGGCGAGGCCCTTGAGCGGCAGGATCGAGAACAGCTCGCCGGCGCGCACGTAGTGCCAGTGCAGGAGCGTCGCCAGGGGCGGGTGGTTGCGGTGCTTGGCATCGCGCAGCATCCGCCGCAGCAGCCGCACGTCCTCGAACCGCGTCAGGCGGCGATCGGTGCGGTCGCCGTGGTAGAGCGGCATCATCGGCGTCGGCTCGTAGAGCGGGTTCATCGCCTCGATGTACACGCGGAAGATCGCGTGCGGGTCGATGCCGGCCGTGATCGGCGGGTAGAACCCGTGAAGGCAATCGAGCAAGAGGATCTGATCGCGCTCGCGCTCGACGCGCTTCGTGCCAAGGCGCCGTCCCTCCTTGAACGAGTAGACGGGCTTGTCGATCGCCTCGCCGGCCAGCAGCGCGCGCAGCTGGTCGTTCATCAGCTGGATGTCGAGCGCCTCGGGGGTCTCGAAGTTGCGATCGTCGATCCAGTCCGTGGGGTGCTCGATCAGCGACCAGAAGTAGTCGTCGAGGTTCAGCATCAGGAAGCGCAGTCCGGCTTTCTCCAGCCGCGCCGTCAGCTTCACGGTCGTCGTCGTCTTGCCCGAGGAGGACGGCCCGCTGACCCACACCATGCGCAGGTCGTCGCCGCCGTCGATGCGGGCGATGACCTTGCGGGCCGCGACGTCGATCGCCGCCTCGTAGGCCGCGAGCGACTCCTCGACCAGACGGCCGATTCGGCCCGAGCGCACGATCTCGTTAAGCCCCTCGACGGTGTCGCAGTCCCGCTCGCGACTCCAGGCGATCAACCGGTCGAGCGTCTCGGCCGGGTACCCGTTGCGGACGAACTGGCTCTCGGTGATGGCCCCTTCACGGATCCAGTGGTGACCCCAGCGGAAGCACGTGTACGCGTCGGCGACCTTCGTGAAGCCGTTGCTCCGCAGCACGTGCACCACGACGTCCTGGATCTCCTCGACCGTGGGCGGGAAGTTGGAGACATGGTGCCGCGGGTCGGCGTTCAGGCAGACCACGACCAAGTCGGAGAGGAAGTGCGCGATGCCCTCGTCGTTCTCGCCCGCGGCGAAGATGCGATCGTTGATGCCCGGCAGGTAGTCCTGCTCGAATCCGCCCACCGACGAGGCGGCACGGAGGATGACGCGCACGATCCGATCCTGGTCGAACGCAACCAACGCGTGATTGCGCCGCCGGATCTTGCCGATCTGGTTCAGGACAGCCATCGTGTTCCCATTATAGCGAGGACCATGGGAACGAGCGTTGCGACGCCGTAGGCCGCCCCCCGCCGATCTGACTCGAGCTACGCGCCGACCGCGGCCTCCGCCGGCACCTTGAGCGGCACGCCGGCCTGACGCAGGGCGTCGAAGATGTCGCGCGCCTGCCACTGGCGGCAGCCGTCGAGCACGACGGCCCGTGGGTTCCCCAGCAGCCACTCGTCGTGCAGCGCCTCGAGGTCCTTCAGGTACGCGAGCGGAATCGAGTTCTCCTCGCACCTCCCCCGCTGATCGATCCGCTCGTGGCAGACCTCGGCCGGCGTGCGCAGGTACACGATCTTGTCCGGTTCCGCGCACCAGTTCTGCTGCAGCCAATCCCACAGCTTGCAGTACAGCTGCCACTCCGTCTTGGACATCAAGCCGGACTGGTAGCAGTTCTTGGCGAACACGTAGCGATCGCAGTAGATCGACCGTTCCAGCACGACGTTCTGGTGGTCGGTCAACGCCAAGACCTCCGTCCACGTCTTCGCCCGCGTGGTGAACGCCGCGAGCTGGAACGTGAACGCCCAGCGGTGCGCGTCACGGTAGAACAGATCGAGGAGGTTCTCCTCGAAGTCCTTCTGCCACGCCCCGACCGGCTCCTCGATGAAGCCGAACAGCTTCGATTCCGCCAGCCTGCGCCCGACCGTGCTCTTCCCCGCCGCGATGTTGCCCTCGAAGAGAATCATGGTTTGGTCGTCCCTCACACGCCCCCCCCTTGCGCGTCTCTTCTCTCACCCGGCATCAACAAACACCGGTCCCCTCCTCGCACAACAGGCTGGATCCCCCTCGTTGGACCCACCCTTCGACGATCATACTCCCGTCCACTCGTTCGCCGAAGTGAGCCCCCTCACCTGCCGGCCGGGCGAAGAGATGGTGCGTCGGCGCTTGCCGCGCCGTCCCCGCGCGGGGGGAGACAGACGTCCGCGGGGAATGCCGTCCGCCCCAGGCGTGAGACACCCGCTGCCCGACCGATCACGCCACGTGACGACGTGCTCGCCTCTTGCGCCGGCCCTACAATCCAGCCCTGGGAGTTGACCACCATGCCCGATGACCGAACCTCCGAGGCCTTTGAGACGTCGCTCGCCGACGTCCTGCGCACCGCGCGCCGCATCACGCGCGGCAACCCGTCCCTGGCGTGGCGCGCCCTGCGGGCCCTCTGGCACCAACGCAAGGCGGCGCTGCGGCGGGTCGCCGCCGCAGCGCGCGGAACGCGCGTCCCGCCCTTTGTCATTTACAGCGTCACCGGCCACTGCAACGTCCATTGTGCCGCTGCTACGCCACGGCCCTGCACGTCTCGGAACGCCCCGAACTCTCCCGCGAGCAGGCGGCGACGTGGCTTGAGGAGGCCAAGGACCTCGGCGTGTCGGTCATGCTGATCGCCGGCGGCGAGCCCCTCCTGCGCGACGACCTGTTCGACCTCATGGCCGCCCGCCGCGAGATCCTGTTCCTCCTGTTCACCAACGGATCGCTCCTCGACGCCGCGCGGGTCGAACGGCTGCGGCGCCTGCCCCACGTCGTGCCCGTCCTCAGCCTCGAGGGCGATGCGGCGGAGACCGACGCGCGCCGCGGCGCCGGCGTGTATGGCGACGTGACGTCGGCCATGGAGCGGCTCGCCGCGCGCCGCATTTTCTTCGGGACTTCGGCCACCCTCACCGCGCAGAACGTCGACCGGGCCACAGGCGCGGCGCGGATGCAGGACCTCATCCGCCGCGGGTGCCGCCTCTTCTACTTCATCAACTACGTCCCCGTCGAACCCGGAACCGACGATCTCCAGCTCGGACCGGACGAGGTCCGGCTTCTGGAGTGCCGCCTCGGGCAGTACCGGCGTGAGTTGCCGGCCCTGTTCATCGCCTTCCCGCACGACGAGGCCGCGCTGGGCGGCTGCCTCGCCGCCGGACGCGGGTTCGTCCACGTGAACGCCTGCGGCGACGTGCAACCGTGCCCGTTCTCTCCCTACTCCGACCGCAGTCTGACCGACCAGACCTTCGAGCAGGCACTGGGCTCACCGCTGTTTCGCGCCATCCTCGCCGGCGGGCCGTTCGACGAAGCAGACGGCCGCTGTGCGCTCTGGGCGCGACGGGCGTGGGTGGCCGAGCTCGCGCGAGACCGCGCGGCGCGCGGGGAGGCGTGCGGCGAAGAGAAGAAGTGAAGCGCCTGTGCGTGGCCCCATCGAAGAGTGGAAAGAGGCGCTTCGCGAGCAGCCAACTCAGGCCAAGGGATCCTCTAACACCCGCAGAGGTCAGCTTACCGCTGCTCCCTTCCGGGCCTGGCGGGGTTCACCGACATGCGCCGCAGAGGGCTCAGCCGTCAACGTCACTTGCTCGTGGACGGACCCTCCCGCCACTCCCCTCCGGGAACCCTTCGGCTCCACGAAAGCGGGTTGTGGATGTAGGGGACCGCTAGCCCCCCACCTAGCACAGGCTGGCGGAGGGGGCGGGATTTGAACCCGCGGTACCCGATGTGGGTACACCTGTTCTCCAGACAGGTGGCTTCGACCACTCACCCACCCCTCCAGGATGGAGTCGATCCTGATCTTACCGAGCGCAACGTCCACCCAGCAACAACCGGTCCGCGCAACGCGGGCGCAGACTGCGGCCCTCGCTCGTGGGCCCGCCGCGCCGGTTGCCGCGCGTGCCCGATCCCTGTAGATTCGGCAACGGCAAGGAGGACGATGGCGACCCGCAGGACGAGCCCCTACATCTGGGCGACGTGGCTGACCAAGCTCTTGTCGGGCGAGCACCTCTGCGAATGGGCGGCCTGGTTCCGCGCCCACCACAAGGACTACGACCGGCTGCCGACGGACCTCGACCTCGCCGCGTGGACGCTCGACCACGGCGACCTGGTCCGCGCGCGACGCGAGCAGCTGCTCGCCGAGGGCTACGAGGTGTCGGTCGAAGAAGACAACGCGTTTCGGCGCGTAGGCAAGACGGGCATCGTCGTGTCCGGCAAGCCGGACCTCGTGGCGTTTCGCGACCGCGTCGGCGTGATCGAGGACTGCAAGACGGGTCGCCCCCGCACGAGCGACAGCGCGCAGGTTCTCGTGTACTTGCTCCTCTTCCCGATCGGCAATCCACGCTGCGCGGGCGTGCGAATGTCCGGCCGCGTCGTGTACCGCACGGGGTCTCTCGACGTCCCGCCGGAGGCCCTGGACAGCGCGTTTCGCGAGCGTTTCGTGTCGCTCGTCCAGCGCGTCGGCGGCGAGAAGCCGCTGGCCAAGAACCCGGCGTGGGCCGAGTGTCGGTTCTGCGACATCGGGTCCGGCGACTGTCTCTACCGCGTCGACCAGCCGCCCGAGTCGGCCGAAGCCGAGACAGACCTGTTCTAGTTGACACCGCGGCGAGGGGCCCGTAGGCTCTCCTCGAATTCTGATGATCTACTCCAAGACTGCGAAATACGCCGTGCTCGCGCTCGCTGAAGTGGCGCGTCGCTCGGAGGATGCGTTTGTCTCGACCCAGACGATCGCTGCCGCAACGTCGATCCCCTATCCCCACTTCGCCAAGACGATCGGCCTCCTCAAGCGCGCCGGTCTCGTCGCGACGTCGCGGGGCAAGACGGGCGGCATCGTCCTCGCCCGCCCCGCTGACGAGATCCGCATTCTTGACGTCGTCCTGGCCGTCGACGGGGAGGCGAACCTCAACGACTGCCCGCTCTTCCTCACGCCGTGCTCGTGCGATCGCGCCTGCGCGCTGCACACGCTGTGGCGCGGAGCGCGCGACGCGGTCGTCGCCTTCCTAACGCACACGACGGTCGCCGACATCGCCGCCGCCCGCGCGCGCTTGTCCTCCTGAGTCCTGCACTGTCGTCACGTCTTCTTCACACGAGCTGCGTATCGTCTTGTCTATATTGGACCTCTAGACCATAATATCCGTGTCATCGCAGTACGCTCGACTCGCTGAGCGAGCCCGCCGAGAGGAGAGAACGTTGATGAACAGACTCGTTACGTGGGTATTCGCAGTCGCCATGGTCGGCTTGGTCCCCGCCGGGATGGCGCTGGCCAGCGGGGATGGCATGGCTCTCTCTCTGCCGCAGGCCGAGGGAAGCTGGAGTGTGGCGAGCGACGAGCGCGCGAGTGCGCCGCCGTCTGAACCGGGAACCCTAGAGATCCGCGGCGTGGGCCGCTTCACGTTCGATCCGTCAAGCATCGCGACCTTGCGCCCTGACCTCTTCGTCGCCGGCCGCCTGTCGGCGTTCGACGTCCTCGCCGCCGTCGCTGCGTCGGGCGCCTTCGACCTCACGTACGCGTACGACGAGTCCCAGGCAACCTTCGTGATCGAGACGATCAACGGCCTGGCGGGCTGGTGGTACGACGTGAAGCTTCCCGGCGGAGCGTTCGAGCGCACGGCGCTGCGCATGGACGCGTACCCGATCCGGGGAGGCAGTGAGATCCACGTCTATCTCGAGGACGAGGCACGCCTGGCTGCGATCCACCAGGGGTTCCGCGACGAGGTCGCGATCCGCGCATCCAACGGCGGGGCCGTCGTGATCCCGATCGTGACGATCAGGGGTCCGCGGGCGACGGTGTCGTTCGAGAACGTCACGGTCACGGCGCACGGCGCGCGGCGTGATGTCTTCCAGCCCGGCGTGGTCACCGTCCTCGACGTTCTCCTGAGCCTCGGCGAGCAAGGCCAGCTCTCCGGCATCGACCTCACGTGGCACAAGAGCCTCGGAGAACTCATGAGCGTCCATCATTACATGGTCGACTGGATCTCGCTCCCCACGATGCTCGGCGAACCGGACGCCGCCTGCGGCTACATGGACCAGTCGGCCACCGAAGCCGTGCGGGCGTTTCTGACCCCGCACGCGCACGCGACGACCCAGATCCACCTCTCGCCGGACCTCGAACCACTCGTGTCGCCCGGGTTCGTGGAGTGGCAGTGGCTGTGCGCGAGCTCGTAGCTGTGGCGCTCGAACGCGCAAGGAGCATGTGAGATGAACTGGATCCTGCGGGCAAATCTGAAACGACGCAAGGCGCGCCTCGCCCTGACCGTGGCCGGGATCGCAATCGGCGTGGCCACGCTGTTCGCGCTGCTCTCGTTCAGCGCGGGCATTGCCTCGGCCCTCGAACGCGAGCTCGACAGCCTCGGCGCGCACATCCTCGTCCTGCCCGTCGGCTGTCCATACTCGCTGACCCTGTCCTTGATGCAGGGCGCAGACACGATCGAGTACATCGACGAGGCGGCGCTGCCCGAGTTTCGCGCCGTCGACAACGTGGAGACGGCCGCGCCGGCCGTCGTCGGGCGAGTGAAGGTCAACGGCACGCTGACACCCATCTACGGCACCGATGCCGAGACGGCCCGGCTCAAGAACTGGGACCTGGCTTCGTTTGACGGGGCCGTGGTCGGGAGCAAGGTCGCGACGGACCTCAAGCTCGCGGTCGGCGACACGCTACAGGTCAGCCTGTACGCGCCGCTCGCCGTCCCGGTCGTCAAGATCCTGCCGTTCACGGGCGGCCGCGACGACACCTTCGTGTTCCTGCCCCTCGCCGACGCCCAGCGCGTCCTGGCCCTCGAGGGCAAGGTCTCGGCCGTGCTCGTCCGCACGACCGACGTCTCGCGCGTCTCCGAGACCCGCAGCGCGCTCGGGCACATGATGGGCGTCCAGGCCGTCCCGCCGAGCGAGGTGTTCGACACGCTGGTCGGCATCCTGGCCACGGTGCGACAGACGATGATCCTCATCGCCGGGATCGCCATCGCCGTCGGCGTGTTCACGACGATGAACACGATGATCATGTCCGTGCAGGAACGCCGGCGCGACATCGGACTCCTCCGCGCGGTCGGCGCCACGCGTCGCGAGGTGTTCTCGCTCTTCCTGTACGAGTCGGTCGCCGTGTCGGCCGTCGGCGGGGTGGTCGGATTGGCGGTCGGCTACGTCGCCACGCTCCTCCTGCCGCGCGCGAGCGGCCTCGGGCTGGAAGCGCTGCCGCAGTACTCGGTGGCGTTTGTTGGAATCTCCCTCGTCGTGGCGATCGCCGTCGGCGCCCTCGCCGCGCTCTACCCCGCGATGATGGCCGCGCGCGTCGAGCCGATCCGCGCGCTGAGGGAACTATGATCGTTGAGCTGAAGAAGGTGTCCAAGGAGTATGGCCGCAACGGAACCCGGTTCGTCGCCGTGCGGGACGCCGACTTCCGCGTCGAGAGCGGCGACTACCTGTCGATCGTCGGGCCGTCGGGATCGGGCAAGTCGTCGCTCCTGCACCTTGTCGGCTGCCTCGACCGACCGTCGTCGGGGTCCGTGCTCGTGGACGGAGTGGCCACGCATCGGCTGTCGGACGCCGAGCTCTCCCGCGTGCGCCGCGATCGGCTCGGGTTCGTGTTTCAGCAGTTCCACCTCAACGAGGCGATGACCGCGCTGCAGAACGTCCTCCTGCCGCTCGAACTGGCCCGCGTCAGGGGACGCGTCGAGCGGGCGCGCGCCGCGCTGGCCGATGTCGGGCTGTGCGGCAAGGAGTCGAACTACCCGTCGCAGCTCTCGGGCGGCGAACAGCAACGCTGCGCCATCGCGCGCGCTCTCGTCAACGCGCCCGAGGTCCTGCTCGCCGACGAGCCGACCGGCAGCCTCGACTCCGCCTCGGGGAAGAGCGTCCTCGAGCTGATGGAGTGTCTCCACACCACGCGGGGATTGGCGCTGGTCATCGTCACCCACGACCCCGCCGTCGCCGCCCGCGCCGCGAAACACGTCGTGATCCACGATGGGAGGGTTCAATGACCAAGACAATGATCTGGAGCCTCGTCGCAGTTCTCGCAGTCGCCGGGCTCGGCGCCCTGGCCTACATGGAGTTTGGCCCGCGCGAGGCGCCCGTCGCAGACGTCGCGCCGGCCACCGTCTCAACGGCACCAGCCGTCGCGAAGGGCGGTCCGGACCCCGTCGCGACGCTGCCCTCGGCTCCGAGCGCGGCGCCTGGGCCCAGCGCGCCCGCGGACGTCGCCCGCACGGCCAGCCCGACGGTCGACGCCCTGCTCGGAGACGCCGCAGCCTACGACGGCACCCGCGTGTCGCTGGTCGGCGTCATCCTGACGCAGTGCACGGCTGGCTGCGAGTTCGCCCTGTCCGACGACACGGGCGTCATCTCGGTCACGCTCGAGGGCAAGGCGAAGAATCGGCTCCTGCCGCTTGGCAAAGTGGGGAAGAAGATCGCCGTCCAGGGCGCGTTTCACGCGTCGCCCCGCCCCCAGATTGTGGTCGACGATCCCAGCGGCTGGCAGCTGGTCAAGTAGGGAGCGGATTCCATGAGACACTCGGCGAAGTCAAGATGGGTTTTCGCCTTCCTCGCGCTTGTCGCCGGTCACCGTGCGCGTCGACAGGTCCGCACCGTGTGGCACGCACAAGAGTGAGACGTTCACGTTCCGAGGCGGCCTCGAGACGTAGGCGTCGACGTACGGCGACCGCGCCGGATATCCACTGGGCATGGCGTTCTGGGCGACAATCGAGTGGGTCGACGGCCGCGGCAGCCACGTCGTGCGCAGCGCAGACGCGGCGTGCACAGACTGGCCGGCTCGCCGCGACCCACGCGACGCGGCCGCCCCCGCGCCTCGCGCCCTGAGGCCCCCGCGGTACGATCTGGCCGGGGCGCGCCCGGAGCGCGCCGGGAGGGTCGCGTGAACGAACGCCCAACCACGCTAGAGTCACCCGTCGGGCCGCGCGTGCGGCTCGATGGGCGGGAGGTCGACTACTTCTGCGGCACGAGCTACTTCTGTCTTCACGGCCACCCGCAGGTGATCGCCGCAGCCTGCGACGCCGTGCGCGCGGTCGGCCTCGGCTCCGCAACGTCTCTCCGGACGCCGGCCCACGCCGCCCTCGACCGGGAACTGCGCGCCTTCCTCGCCGTCGAGTCGGCGACCGTCGTTCCCTCCGGGTACCTCGCCCCGCTCGTCCTGCTCCAGGCGCTCGGCCCGGATCACGACGTCGTGCTGCTCGACGGCGCCGCCCACTACGGCGAGGTCGACGCTGCGGCCGCCAACGGCAAGCCGGTCGTCCGGTTCCAGCACCTCGACGCCGACGACCTCGAGCGCCAGATGGCGCGCCACCTTCATCGCGGGCAGCGCCCGCTCGTCCTGACCGACGGCGTGTTCCCGTCCACGGGCGCGGTCGCGCCGCTCGCGGACTACGCGGCCGCGCTGGCGCGACGCGGAGACGGGCTCCTCTGCGTCGACGACGCACACGCCTTCGGCGTCCTCGGACCGCGCGGCCGCGGCAGCCTCGAGCACCACGGGATCGACGGCCCGACCGCCTACGCCTGCGGAACGCTCAGCAAGGCGTTCGGCGCTGCCGGTGGCTTCCTGCCCGGTTCGACCGAGCTGCGCCAAAGGATCCGCAGCCGTTCGCGAGTCCTCGCGGGTGCGTCGGCCCCCTCCGCACCGGCCGCCGCCGCGGCCGCGGCGGCGCTGCGCGTCCTGGGCGCGCACCCCGAGATGCGACAGGCGCTCTGGGACCATGCCGTTCACGTGCGCACTGCGCTCCGCAACCTCGGCTTCGACCTCTCCCACAGCGTTGTCCCCATCGTCTTCGTGGCTGGCCGCCCGGGTCTCGACCTGCGGCGCATCCATGCCCGCCTCGCCGAGGAAGGCATCGTCACCCTCTACGTCCCGCCACGCGGCTACTCAGACGCCCCCAACGTCGAGTCGCTGCGCATCGCGGTCTTCTCCGAGCACACGAAGGACCAGCTCGACCGGCTCGTCGACGCGCTCCGCCGCGCTCTGTAGCCAGGCCTGGCCGACGGCGTTTCTCACGCCCGTTGTTCCGCGATAGAATGCCCCTCGCAACGAGAAGGAGGGATCATGTCGAGAGACATCAGGGTGTTGGGGATGGGGTCCACCGCGGGCATGCTCTGGTTTGGCGGATGGCTGTTCACAATGGCCTTCGCCAAGCTCCTGTGGTGGGAGTGCATCGTCGGCCTCGTCATCTGGCCGTATTACCTCGGCCTTCTCGCGAGAGGCTAGAGACTCGGACCGGCCCGCGGCTCTTGCCGCGGGCCTTCCACTCACGAGGAGCCAAGCGTGCGCACGTCCGACGTCGTCGCGTGCCCCGACTTCCCCTGCATGGATGTCGACCACTCGCTGCATTACGTTCCCGACGCGTCCCTCACGCCGAGTCGCGTCCGAATCATCGTGGTGTCGGAAGCCGCGGCACTGCGCCGCGAGGACAACCTCTACGCGTCGGACCACGCGCTGTTCGCCGAGACCACCCTGGAGGCATTCCGCGATGCCGGCGCGGCGGCGACGTCCATCGCCGACCTGCTGCGCCGCGGCGTCTACCTGACGACGGCCGTCAAGTGCGCCAAGACCGCCTACGCGCTTCGCGCGGAGACGGTGAAGACGTGCGCCGAGCTCCTGGCGCGAGAGCTGGCGCTGTTCGCGAACGCGCGTGCCCTGCTGCTCATGGGCGATGTCGCGATCAAGGCACTGAATGCCGTCGCGCGACGCGCTGGCGAGCCGCGCGTCATCCCGGCCGGGTCGACGTACAAGCTTCGCGGAGTCGAGTACGTCTGGCGCGGGGCTCGCGTATTCCCGTCGTATCTCCAAGCCGGACCGAGTTTCTACATCGAGAGATCGAAGCGGCGGATGATCGCCGAGGACATCGCCGCGGCGCTCACCCTCGTCGCCTAGCGCCGGGCGGAGGCTACCTCCTCACGAACGTGATCGCGCCGCTCGGACAGGTGCTGACGCACAGGCCGCAGCCGAAGCACCCGTCCGCGCGGAAGGACACGGCGTCGGTTTCGCGCCATGAGAACGCCCCGAACGGACACCGCTCGACGCACGTGCCACAACCAACGCAGCGCGACGCGTCGAACTGGGCGACGAACGCCGACTCGGCGACCACCTCGCGGTAGTCGCGTCCCTGGAGGCGGCGAAGCGGGTAGCAGCCACACGGGCAGCACGAGCACACCATCGTCACGGGCTCGTCGGGCTTGCTGTACGCCACGTGGACCAGTCCCGCGCGGTGGGAGCGTTCCAGCACGCCGAGCGCCTCGCCCAACACAATCTCGCGCCAGCCGTGCTGCTCGATCTCCTTCCGCGCGTCGTCGTTGAGCGCGAGGCAGACGTCGAGGGGATGGTCACACGCGGCGGCCTCCTTGCGGCAGCCGCAGTCGCCGAGCGCGATGATCGCGGCCTGGCCGAGAAGGTCGCACATCTCCGGCTGGGTCAAGATCACCTGGGTCGACTCGATCTCAACGTGAACGGGGATCGTGCGTCCGTGGTAGACCGACTCCGCCTGTGGCTGGGTTTCTGGCATGGCATCTCCTGCGCCTGCGACGCCCTACATCGGCCCGAACCGGTAGAGCGGCCAGACGCGCAGGTACGGAACCCCGATCACGGCCTTCTCGTCGACGAACCCCCAGTAGCGGGAGTCAAACGAGTCCGCCGAGTTGTCGCCGAGCATGAACAGCTTGCCCTCCGGCACCCGCGTCGGCTCGACGGCGTACATCCCGGTCGCGATGTACGTGCGACTGAAGCGCGGCCCGGAGAGCGGCGCGCCGTCGATCCAAACCTTTGCGTCCTTGATCTGGACCGTTTGGCCGCCCACAGCGATCAGGCGCTTCACGTACCGCGTCGGCGCGTCGTTGGCCAGTACGCCTAGGCTGGCGAGCGTGGTCGCCCCGGACTTCGTCCCGACGCTGAACACACCCTGCGTCGTCTGCAGCCGAATCGAGGTGCCGTCGGCCAACGCGGCAAGCGCCTCGTTCGCCTCCGCCACCGTGCGGACGGCCCGCCCGTTCACGAAGGCCAGCTTGCCTGCCGCAGGCACGCGTGCGCTCGCCGCCGCCGAGCTCGGCTCGATCCCCCGCACGGCGACCTCGCCTTGGCGGAACACGACGATGTCCCCCGGCTTGGGTGAACGGAAGTAGTAGGTGATCCTGTCGACGAAGAACGAGTCGCGCAGCTCGATGGTCGGGATCATCGAGCCAGTCGGAACATGCATGCGCACGGTCACGAACGTCATGATGAAGGCCGCGAGCGCCGCGGCCACCACGAGCGTCTCCACCCACCCGAGGACTTCCTGCATCACGTGACCCGGTTTCCAACCTAGCTTCCACGCCAGGCGCACGATCATCGTCGGCCGCTTCTCTCTCTTGGCCCTCGCCATCTGCACCGCCATCCCTTCCACAGGTTGAGGCCTGCTCGCCCGTAACTATAGCCGCCCAAAGCACGCTGTCGAATCCCGAAGAACCTCGCCCGACGTGCGACGAGGCCCCACGCTCGACTATACTGAGCCTGAGGCCCTCAATGCGCTGCTCTCTGTTCGTTGTCTCTCTC
This sequence comes from Candidatus Bipolaricaulota bacterium, assembly GCA_041302525.1. Taxonomy (GTDB): domain Bacteria; phylum Bipolaricaulota; class Bipolaricaulia; order UBA7950; family UBA9294; genus CAIOGO01. The sequence goes on from JBFYQX010000003.1 coordinate 31,107, forward strand.
TCCCTCGCGGCCGCCGGCGGGCAAGATCCCATCGCGCCCGCCACGGCGCCTCTGACCGTGATCGAAGACGTGGCAATCATCGACGTCGCGGCCGGCCTCGCCGTCACCGCGCAGACCGTCGTCGTGTGCGGCGACCGGATCGAACGCGTCGGCGCTGCCCAGGACCTCAGGGTCCCGGCCGACGCCACCGTCATCGAGGGGCGCGGGCTCTTCCTCATGCCCGGGCTGTGCGATGCGCACGCCCACTACATCGATCCACAGACGTTCGGACCGCTCTACGTCGCGAACGGTGTCACGCTCGTCCGCGACACGGCGATGGCCCATGAGCTCATCCTCCCGATCCGCGACAACCTGGACCGCGGGACGCTCCTCGGACCCGAGCTCCGGACCGCGGGAACGATGCTCGATGGCGCGCCCCCGCTCATCCCGACGATCTCGACCGCCGTGACCACTCCGGAGGAAGGGCGCGACGCGGTGCGCCGCCAGGCTGCGGCAGGCACAGACTTCATCAAGGTCTACTCGCGCCTCGACGCCGACGTCTTCCTCGCGATCGTCGACGAGGCCCACAAGCTGGGGCTCAAGGTCGCAGGCCACGTGCCTGACTCCATCACCATCGAAGCCGCCGCTGCCGCGGGACTCGATTCTGCCGAGCACTTCTTTGGATTCGACAAGCTCGTGGGCCGACTCCTCAGCGCGCCCGTCAAGCCGTACTACGCCGGCATGGGAACGGACGTCGGCCACTTCCTGCGACTCGGCGAGCTCGACCCCGCCTCGCTGCGCGACGCGCTCGACGGGCTGAGAGCAAGCGGGATCACGGTCTGCCCGACCGTCGTCACGTTCAAGGCCGGGATGCAGACGCGGGCATGCCAATCCGGAACGTTCGCCGGAAGCGAGTACGTCTCGCAGGCCCTCCTCACCACGTGGCGGACCTTGTGGGCCGGGCAGAGCGACCTGCCGGGCTTCGTCTGGCAGACGTGGGCCGGCCTCGTCGCCGAGCTCTACAAGGCGGGAATCCCGCTCATGGTCGGCACCGACCTCTCCGTTCCCGGCATCCTGCCTGGCTTCTCTGTCCACGACGAAATGGCGATCTGGCAGGACGCGGGAATCCCGGCAGCGGACATCCTTCGCAGCGCGACCCTTGTCCCAGCGCAGTGGCTTGGGCTCGACGCCCGCCTTGGGACGATCGCCGAAGGGAAGACCGCATCGATGGTTCTCCTCCGCGCAAACCCGCTCGACGACGTCGGGAACGCGCGCGCCATCGAGGGCGTGTTCCTGCGCGGCCAGTACTTCGACCGCCCGGCCCTCGACCAGCTTCTCGCCGAGGCACGACAGGCCGCGCGCCGCTAGCCGATCGGAACGCAGGTCCCCATCGTCGTGTCGCCGTAGACGACGCAGGCTACCCGAGCGGCGCTACGAGCACCTCTAGCGAGTTCCACACGTTCCTTGTTCTTCCCAAGAGCCTTCTCTACACTCGCGTGGGG
>JBFYQX010000008.1:0-9841 GCA_041302525.1 Candidatus Bipolaricaulota bacterium
GACGGTCGGCGTGGGCCCGCCGTTCGTTGTGATCTGGCGGGCTGACGGTCGGTGTGGGCCCGCCGTTCGTTGTGATCTGGCGGGCTGACGGTCGGCGTGGGCCCGCCGTTCGTTGTGATTCGGCGGGCTGACGGTCGGTGTGGGCCCGTGGGGGCAGATCTTCGCTCTTCAGCCCTCCGACGTGATGCGGGCAGGCTTTCGCGGCTTGTCCCGCTGGGTTCCCGGCATTCCGAGGCACGCTGGCGTCCGCGCTCTTCCGCAGGGCCGAGCCTTGCGGGATCTTGCCAACTTCCTGCTCGGCGCGCGTCTTGATGCTTTGGCGCGCGGTCGCTAGGATCCGCGTATGAAGCGGCTGCAGCATCTCTTCCTGGTCACGAACACGTCCAAGCCGGCCGCCGTCCAGACGGCGCTCGAAGTCGCCTCCTGGTGCGCGGCGCACCGCGTGGGCTGCGCGGAGGCGCGGGGCCCAGGCGATGTCGAGATCGCCCGCGGGCTCGACGGCGAAGTGATCGTCTGCGCCCTGGGCGGAGATGGGACCGTCCTCCGTGCGGCGGCCTGGGTCGCCGATCGCGGGGCGCCGATCCTCGGGGTGAACGTGGGGAGCCTGGGCTTCCTCTCGCAGACGGCCGTGGACGAGGTCGTGCCGACGCTCGAGCGGATCGCGCGTGGCAACTACGAGATCGAGGAACGCATGCGACTTCGCTACCGCGCCGGCGATGTCGAGGGCACGGCGCTCAATGACCTCGTCGTCTCGGGCATCGGGCCGCGGCTGGTCGAGGTGCAGGTGGCGTGGGACGGTGCGCCGGCGTCGACGTTCCTCGGCGACGGGGCCATCTTCTCGACGCCGACGGGCGCGACGGCCTATGCCTTGTCGCTCGGCGGGCCGATCGTCGTTCCCACCGCGGAGTGTCTGCTGCTGACGCCGCACGCCGCGCACGTCCTGGGCATCCGGCCGATCGTCTTCGGCGGCGACGCAGACGTCGTCGTCCGCACGTCCTCGGAGGTACGACTTGTCGTGGACGGCGACGAGGTCGGACGCGTACCGGCCGGGACGGAGATCGCGGTGTGCCGCGCCGCGATGCCGACGCGCCTGATCCGCCCGGATCGCGGTCCGTCGTTCTTTGCCACGCTCGCCAAGAAGCTCAACTGGCCGAGCGGCGATCCGCGCGGGCGACGCGCTGGCGGCGCGTGACGCGCGCGGCAACATCGTTTCGCTGCGTTCTGGACCAACGTATAATGCCGTACTGGCGGCCTCACACTCGGAGACCGCAGGGGTGAGGAACATGACGCAGAAGGGAACCTATCGCGTGAAGAGCGGACTCGCCGAGATGCTGAAGGGCGGCGTGATCATGGACGTCACCACCGCGGAGCAGGCGAAGATCGCCGAGGACGCCGGAGCGGTCGCGGTCATGGCCCTCGAGCGGGTCCCGGCAGACATCCGCGCGCAGGGCGGCGTGGCGCGGATGGCGGATCCATCGAAGGTGCGCGAGATCTTGCAGACGGTGACGATCCCCGTCATGGCCAAGGCGCGGATCGGCCACTTCGTCGAGGCCCAGGTCCTGCAGGCGCTCGAGGTCGACTACATCGACGAGTCGGAGGTGCTGACGCCGGCCGACCCGGAGTTCCACATCGACAAGTGGGCCTTCACGGTGCCGTTTGTGTGCGGAGCGCGGGATCTCGGCGAGGCCTGCCGACGCATTGCCGAAGGGGCGGCGATGATCCGCACGAAGGGCGAGCCGGGCACGGGCAACGTCATCGAAGCGGTGCGCCACATGCGGCGCATGAACAGGGAGATCCGGGCGGTCCTCGACGCGCCCCAGGAAGAGCTGATGACGATCGGCAAGGACCTCGGGGCGCCGTACTCCATCCTGTTGGCGATTCGCGACGCCGGCCGTCTTCCGGTCGTCAACTTCGCGGCCGGCGGGATCGCGACGCCGGCGGACGCGGCGATGATGATGCAGCTCGGCTGCGACGGCATCTTTGTCGGCAGCGGCATCTTCAAGTCCTCGGATCCAGCGGGCCGCGCGCGGGCGATCGTCCAGGCGACGACGCACTACGAGGACGCCGATCTGATCGCCCGGGTGTCAGAAAAGCTCGGCGAGGCGATGCCGGGGATCGAGATCGCGACCATTCCCGAGCACGAGAAGATGCAGACGCGGGGCCGATGAGGGTCGGCGTTCTCGCGCTGCAAGGCGCGGTGCGCGAGCACATGCGCGCGCTTGCCGCGGTCGGCGCGGAGGCTCGTGCGGTGAAGACCGCGGCCGAGCTCGATGGGCTCGACGGCCTGGTCTTGCCGGGAGGCGAGTCGACGACGATGGCGCTTCTCGCCGCCGGCGGCCTGATCGCCGCGCTGCGCAAGCTCGTGGCCGCCGGACTTCCGACGTTTGGCACGTGCGCAGGGATGATCCTGTTGGCCAACGAGGTCGAAGGCCGCAGCGAACCCATCGTCGGCGGCATCGACCTCCGCGTCGCGCGCAACGCGTCGGGCCGGCAGGTCGACAGCTACGAGACGACGCTCGACGTACGCGGCATCGGTGCAGATGTCCCCGCGGTGTTCATTCGCGCGCCATACATCACGCGCGTCGGCGCCGGGGTCGAGGTGCTGGCGCGGCAGGGCGATGTGGCCGTCATGGCCCGCCAGGGTAGAATCCTTGTGTCCAGCTTCCACCCCGAGTTGACGGAGGATCGCCGCGTGCATGGCTACTTCGTCGACATGATGTGAGGGCGCTCTGGGAAAAGGAGAACAGGGATGAAGAAGAGGATCGCCATCAACGGGTTCGGCCGCATCGGCCGCGCCTTTTTTCGCATTGCGTTTGGGCAGCCGGAGATCGACATCGTCGCGATCAACGATCCATACATCACACCCGACGTGGCGCGCTACCTCCTGACGCGCGACTCGGTCTACGGCCGCTATGCGCGCGAGGTGAAGTCGACGGACGATGCACTCGTCGTGGACGGACAGACGATTCCGATCCTGGTCGAGGAGGAGCCGGACAAGCTGCCGTGGGGCGCGATGAAGGTGGATCTTGTCGTCGAGGCGACGGGCGTGTTCCGCGCCTACGACGGGCCGAAGGGCGCAAAGCGCCACATTGCTGCCGGCGCGAAACGCGTCCTGCAGACCGTTCCGAGCAAGGGGGAAGGCGCGGAGAAGATCCCGCAGATCGTCTACGGCATCAACGAGAAGACGATCACGGCGAGCCACGACGTCGTGTCCGCGGCGTCGTGCACGACGAACTCGCTCATCCCCGTCCTGTACGTGCTGGAGGAGGAGTTCGGCATCGTGCACGCATCGATCACGACGGTGCACGCCTACACGGCCGACCAGCGCCTCGTTGACTCGGCCCACTCCTCGCCGGACAAGAAGTCGTGGAGCCGCGGCCGCGCGGCGGCAGCGAACATCGTCCCCACTGCGACCGGCGCCGCGTCCGCAACGGCCAAGGTGCTGCCCGCGCTGAAGGGGAAGATCGACGGGTTGGCGTTCCGCGTCCCCGTTGCGACCGGCTCGTGCAGCGACGTGACGCTGGAGATGAAGAAGCCGATCTCGGCCGACGAGGCGAACGCGGCATTCGTCAGGCATGCGCAGGGCAAGCTCAAGGGCATCCTCGGCGTGAGTGACGACCCGATGGTGTCGTCGGACATCATCGCCGACGACCGTCCGAGCGTCGTGGACCCCGGCCTCACGGCGGTCGTCGATGGCCGACTGCTGAAGGTGGTCGCGTTCTATGACAACGAGTGGGGCTACACGAGCCAGCTGCTTCGTCTGGCGAAGGTTCTGTAGTCTATTGCGTCCTCTTCGGGAGGGCGGCGCCGGCGTTGCCGCCCTCCTCTATCCTCCCTCCTGTGTCCTGTGCGGTGACGCCACCCCGTGGGGGTACGTCGTGTGTGCGCCGTGCGCGGCCAGGCTGCCGCGCGCCGACGCGCCGCTCTGCCGCCAATGCGGCGAGACCCTGGGCGACGACACCCTCGACCTGTGCCTGCGCTGTGGAACGCGTCGGCGCGGCTTCGATCGGGCCGTCTCGCTCGGGCCGTACGAGCGGGGGTGGCGAGAGCTCTTGCACGCCTACAAGTTCCGCCGCGAGAAGGCGGTTGGCCGTTGGCTGGCGGGCGAGCTTGGACGCGCTCTCACCGCGTCCGCCGTGTCGTTTGACTGCGTCACCCACGTGCCAATGACGCGTGGCGAGCGCCGCGCGCGTGGCTTCAACCCGTCGCGGCTCCTCGCTCGCGGGGTGGCTCGCCGCGCCGGCGTCCGCGAGCGGAGGCTGTTGGCAAAGGTGCGGGTCACGAGACCGCAACGGGTCCTGACGGCCGTCGAGCGAGAGACCAACTTGAGGGGGGCGTTCCGAGCAGTACGATGTGGCACGGGCGCAGTGCTTCTCGTCGATGATCTCCTGACCACAGGGGCGACCGCGGACGAGTGCGCGCGCACGTTGAGGGCCGCGGGCTTCGAGCGCGTGACGGTGCTCACCGTGGCGCGCGCCTAGGAGGGAGATGGCGATCACCGTGTCGTCGGCGAGTCTCGGCTCTCTGGGGACGAACGCCTACCTGATTGAGACCGGACGCCACGTCCTGCTCGTCGACCCGGCCGTCGGGGGGCAGAGGCTGCGCGACCTGGTCGGCGATCGCTGCGTCGACCTCGTCGTAGACACGCACGGGCACTATGACCACGTAGGCGGCAACTGGGCGGTTCCGGCCGCTGCGGTTTGCATTCACGCCGCCGACGTCCCGTTGGTCAGGATGTTCTTCCCTCAGCACCCGCAGTTCTCGCGCTTGCTGCGCGATGGCGAGGAGCTTGTCCCCGGCGTGCGCGTGCTGCACACGCCTGGCCACTCCCCGGGCAGCATCGTCTTGGTCATGGAGCGCGCGCTCGTCGTCGGCGACCTCCTGTTTGCCGGATCCATCGGGCGCACCGACCTGCCTGGCGGCTCGGACGAAGAGATGGAACGCTCACTTCGGCGCGTCGTCGCGCTGCCCGGCGACTACGCCGTGTACCCCGGGCACGGCGAGGCGACGACGCTCGAGCACGAGCGGCGGCGGAATCCGTTCCTGCAAGACCTGCCCTGATCATGGTGGCGCGACCGGACATCGCCGCGATCAAGGAGCGCATCGACATCGTCTCCCTGATCTCGCGCTACGTCACGCTTGTCCCGTCGGGTTCCGGGCACAAGGGACGGTGCCCGTTCCACAAGGACGACACGCCGTCGTTCATGGTCAGTGGCGAGAAGGGCCTCTGGCATTGCTTTGGTTGTGGCGAGGGCGGCGATGCTTTCGGCTTCTTGATGAAGATTGAGAAGCTCTCGTTCGCCGAGGCCGCGCAGCGCCTGGCGGAAGAGGCCGGCGTGCGCCTGACCTCGAGTCGCGACGAGGGGGAACGCGAGGCGCTGCGGACGCTCATGGCCGCCGTGGCCGCCCAGTACGCGGAGAACCTGCTGAACACGGCGCAGGGCGCGCGGGCGCGCGGCTATCTCGAGAGCCGGGGCTTCGACGAAGCGGCCTGGAAGCGCTACGGCCTGGGGTACGCGCCGTCGGGATGGGATCACGTCAAGCGGGCGTTCGGCGGGCGCTTTGGCATGGACGCGTTGCGCGGGGCCGGGCTCGTCATCGAGGGCGAGAAGGGAGTGTACGATCGCTTCCGCGATCGCACGATGTTCCCGATCCACGACCTCTCGGGCCGCCCGGTTGCCTTCGGTGGGCGGGCGTTCGAAGGCGAGCCGAAGTACCTGAACTCGCCGACCACGCCGTTGTTCGACAAGGGTCGGCTTCTGTACGGCCTGCACTGGGCGCGCGAGGCGATCCGCGCCGCCGGGCACGCGGTCCTCGTCGAGGGGTACACCGACGTCCTGACGCTGCGCCAGGCGGGGATCGAGAACGTGGTCGGCAGCATGGGCACGTCGCTCACGCAGGGGCAGGCCGATCTCCTGGCGCGCCTGGTCCCCGAGGTGGTCATCGCCTACGACCGCGACACAGCGGGCGGGGCCGGCGCCGTGCGCGGCATGCAGATCCTGCGCAACAGCGGCCTCGGCGTGCGCGTCGCCTCTTTTGCCGAGGACGAAGACCCAGACAGCCTTGTGCGCAAGTACGGCGCCGATGCGATGCGCGAATCGATCCGCGAAGCGGTCCCCTTCCACCGCTTCTACCTGATGGCACTTGCTGCGCGGCACGACCCGACGACCGTTGTCGGCAAGGAGCAGATCCTGGCCGAGGCGCGCGCGTTCTACCGCGGCATCCAGAGCCTGCCGCTGCAGCAGGAGATCGCACGGGGGATCGCCGAGCTGATCGACCTGCCGCCCGAGGGCGTCGCCCACACGCTGGCCGCGGCGCGACCGCCGCGGCGTGACCCGGACGAGGCAGAGGCCGCCCGGACCCCGTCGGGGCGCTGGACGGCCGAGGACGACCTGTTGACGATGCTGTTGCGGGGCGACGTGGTGTGGTCGAGCGTGGCGCCGGTGGCGTCTGCGTCTGACTTCAGTGCCGAGAGGCGGCCGATCGTCGAGGCGCTGGCGGAGGCGCCCGAATCGCATAACATCTCCCAATGGGTCGTTGAAAGACTTCACGAGCAAGGACTTGCGGCGCAGGCCGCGGCTGCCACGCGATACGCGCTCGCTCCCGTGCAGTTCGGCGATATCGCGCGGGCGCTGGAGGAGAAGCTGGACCAGGCGGTTCGACGGCCGGCGCTGGATCGGAAGCTGGCCGAGGTCGCCAAGGGGCTGCGAGCAGCGCACGCGGCGGGGGACCGCGGGGAGATGGACCGGCTGACGCGAGAGCAGCTAGCCCTCACCCGCGAGAAGAGCCTCCTGGGCGCGAGGCAGGACGGGCGAAGGGGGATGCATGGCCGAGACCAAGGGGAAGCGCAAGGCGAAGCCGCCGCGCAAGCCGGCTGAGATTGTCGCAGTGCACGCGGACGACAAGCCGACGATCGTTCCGGACGAAGCAGAGGAGATCGCTCCCTTCCTCGATGAGGAAGCCGCGGCCGACGACGACGAGCAGGCGGCCGAGGACGCGCTCGACGACGAGTTGGCGGACGAGCTGGCCGATCCGGAGGACCTCATCGGCGACGAAGAGCCGGCCGACGAAGAGACCGGCGCCGAGGTGGCAACCCGGGCGCGGTCTCACGGCCGCGACGCCGACTGGGACGCTGCCGAAGGCGGCGATCGGCGCGAAGACCCCGTCAAGACCTACCTGCGCGAGATCGGCAAGGTTCCGCTCTTGACCAAAGAGGGCGAGGTCGAACTGGCCAAGTCGATGGAGATCGGTGCGTACGCCGAGCTGTCGCTCGCCAAGCAAGCCGGTGCGCAGGCGGCCAGGCGCCTCAAGTCGGCACGTGACCTCACGCCCGTCGAGCGCGCTCTGCTCGACGATCTCGTCCATCGCGGCGCCGAGGCGGCCGAGCTCCTGAACTCATCGGCGTTCGAGGAGAAGCTGAAGGACGAGCTTCCTGTCAAGGCCTCGCGCGAGGAGCTCGAGGCCCTCGTCCGCGCTGGACGAGCCGCCCGCGACCGGCTCACAATCTCCAACCTGCGGCTTGTTGTATCGATCGCCAAACGCTACATGAACCGCGGGCTCTCGTTCCTCGACCTGATTCAGGAAGGGAACATGGGGCTGATGAAGGCCGTCGAGAAGTTCGACTTCGCCCGCGGCTACAAGTTCTCGACCTACGCGACGTGGTGGATCCGCCAAGCGATCACGCGCGCGATCGCCGATCAGTCGCGCACCATCCGCGTTCCCGTGCACATGATCGAGACCGTGCGCGAACTCAACCGCGTGAAGCGCGAGTACATCCAGTCGCACGGCTCCGCGCCCACACTCGAGGACCTGGCGCTTCTCACCGGGATGTCGATCGACAAGATCAAGAAGGTCGAGAGCGTATCGCAGTACACGGCGTCGCTCGAGCGCCCGATCGGCGAGGAGGACGAGGACACGTTGGGCGACTTCATCGAGGACCCTGCCTCGCCGTCGCCGACGAAGGAGACCTTCCGCATGTTCCTCCGCGAGCAGCTGTCGCGGGCCCTCGACCAGCTCGACGAGCGCGAGCGGGAGATCCTCAAGCTGCGCTACGGCCTCGAGGACGGGCATCCGCGCACACTGAAGGACGTCTCGCTCAAGTTCAACATCACGCGGGAGAGGGTCCGGCAGATCGAGATCAAGGCAATCGAGAAGCTCAAGCACCCCTCGCGGCGCGCCGAGCTGCGCAAGTTCCGCGAACTCCTCTTGGCGGAGGACTAGGTGGTCGCGCCGCCCGCCGTCCTGATTCTTCTCGGCGCGACGGCGACGGGCAAGACGGCCATCGCCGTCGAGCTCGGACGAACGCTCGGCGGCGAGGTGGTCTCGGCCGACTCGCGCGCCTTCTTTCGGGGGCTGGACATCGTGACGGCCAAGCCGAGCGTGGCAGAACGTCGCGGCGTCCCGCACCACCTCATCGACTGCGTCGCGCTGGACGGCGCGTACGATGCCATGGCGTTCCGCGCCGACGTCGAGCGGCTCGTTCCCGAGATCGCCGGCCGTGGCGCCGTGCCGATCCTTGCCGGGGGCGGCACCCTCTACGTCGCCGCCGTCTTGCGTGGCATCTTCGAGGGGCCGGGTCGTTCGGACGCCTTCCGGCAGGCGCTCGATGCGACGAACACCGAGGTGCTTCACGGCCGGTTGGCCGACGCGGACGCTGTGGCGGCGGCCAAGATCCACCCGCGCGACCGGCTGCGCATCGTGCGCGCCCTCGAGGTGTGGGCCCAGAGCGGGCGCACGATCACGGCGTGGCAGCAAGAGGCGAGGCCGCTTGCGTTCCGCTTTCATGCGTTCGGCCTCGCCCGCGAGCGGGCCGACCACCGCGCGGCCGTCGTGGCGCGGACCCACGAGATGCTCGAGCGCGGACTCGTCGACGAGGTGGCCCGCCTGCGCGGCGCGGGCCTTTGCCCAGGGAGTCAGGCCTTTCGCTCGGTCGGCGTTCCGGAGACCCTTGCCCACCTCGATGGCGCTCTCTCGCGCGACGAGCTCCTGGACGAGATCGTGCGGGCGACGTGGTCGCTCGTGCGCCGCCAGTCGGCGTGGTTTCGCGCCCAGCCGGACGTGACGTGGGTCGACGTCACCGGGCGGGCCGCCGCCGACGTTGCCGGCGAGATCGCCGCAACGTGGCGGCGCGAAGGGGGAGACGCATGAAGGAGCCACCCGGCGCCTGGCATGTTGTCTCTGCGGCCGAGACCCGGCGCCTCGATGCCCTGGCGCGGGCGCGCGGCATGTCGGACGAGGAGCTGGTTGAGAGCGCTGGGCGAGCGGCCGCGGACTGGATCCTGGCGAACGCGCCGGCGCGCCGCGCGGTCGTGTGCGCCGGACCGGGCGGGAACGGCGCCGACGGCTTGGTCGTGGCGCGGCACCTTGCGGCCGGCGGGACGGACGTGGTCTCGTTCCTCGTGGCGGATCGAGTGTCTCTGTCTCCGTCCACGCGCCGCGCGCTTGATCGGCTCGTGCGCGCGGGCGGCGCGGTCGTGACGATCCACGCGGCAGCGCCCGAGCCGTTGGACCTCGCGCGGCTGACGCAGGCCCTCGACGAGGCAGAGCTCGCGGTGGACGCGCTCTACGGCAGCGGGCTCTCGCGCCCGTTGGGCGGCACGGCGGCCGACGTGGTGGGACGCATCAACGAGGCGGCGAGGGAGGTCGTCAGCCTCGATGTGCCCAGCGGACTCGCTGCCGAGCGCGGCGAGGTGCGCGGCCCCGCCGTCCGCGCCGAGGTCACGCTCGCGATGCAGTTCCTGAAGCCGGCACACCTTCTCTTCCCGGCCGCCCAGTGGTGCGGCCGCACGGAGGTCGTTCCGGTTGCCTACCCCGCCGACGTGCTCGCCGCGGCCGCGCCGCT